>NZ_JBEYJJ010000017.1:0-124783 GCF_040636215.1 Streptomyces sp. NPDC006687
GGTCGCCGACGAGGGCGAACTGTCCAACGCCGTCCTGGTGCTGGAGACCTTCCTCGGCTGTTCCACCCAGCAGGCCGCCGAGACCACCAACGACCGGGGAACGGGGGAAGGGCGGGTAGGGGAGAGCCCCGCAGGGTTGGCCTTGGGGCGGGGCCTGCGGGGCTCGGTCGTCGGGGGTCGGCGTCCCGGCGGTGGGGGTCAGGCGTTGCGGGGGCCGGGGAAGGCGCCCTGGCGGGGGGTCGTGTCCTCGCGTACCGGTTGCGGCGGTACCGAACGGGCCGCCGGGATGGTGGGCAGGGGACCCAGCGTCCGCGTCGCGGCGGCGGCGGCCGCGCCCTCGGCCAGCGGATCCGCCGCCTCGGCGGCCTGCGCGCGCCGGGCCCCGTACCGGCGGTGCACGGCCTGCTTGGTGACCCCGAGCGCCGAGCCGACCGCGTCCCAGGAGAAGCCGAGGGACCGGTCGAAGTCCACCGCGGCGGTGACGAGCGTCTCGACGCTGTCCCGCAGCTCCTGGGCGAGCCGGACGGTCGGCGCGGGGGCCCGGCCGTAGACGACGAAGCCCGTGGAGGGCCCGGAGCGGCGCGGGCGGTACACGTTGCCGAGCTGGGCGGTGAGCGTACGCAGTGCGTCCACCTGCCGGCGAACCCGCTCGATGTCCCGCACCAGGAGGTGCAGGCTGGCCCGTGCTTGGGCGTCATGGGTGGCGTGGTCGGCCATGGAGAAGCCTCTCGAACCGGTGCTGAAGAGCGGATCGGGCCGCAGACACCGTTCAGATTCGCGGCCCGTTTCGGTCAATCTCTCTTGACCAACGCTCCGACATGCCCCCAGGTCACGCCCTGGGGGCGTGTCGGCATATGCGAGAGGCGCGTGTGTGTGCGTACGCCCCCGCCTCCCGCGGGCGGGCGCGCGGGGCCCCGCACCCTAGACTGGACCGTTGCTGATGCCGAGATAGCGAGGTAGGACCCAGTGAAGCTGGTCTTCGCAGGCACCCCCGAGGTCGCCGTGCCCGCCCTGGACGCCCTGATCGCCTCCGGGCGCCACGAGGTCGCGGCCGTCGTCACCCGGCCCGACGCACCGGCCGGCCGTGGCCGCCGGATGGTCGCCAGCCCGGTCGCCGAGCGCGCCGAGGAGGCCGGTATCGAGGTCCTCAAGCCCGTACGCCCGCGCGACCCGGAGTTCCAGGAGCGGCTGCGGGAGATCGCCCCGGACTGCTGCCCCGTCGTCGCCTACGGCGCCCTGATCCCCAAGAGCGCCCTGGACATCCCCGTCCACGGGTGGGTCAACCTGCACTTCTCCCTGCTGCCCGCCTGGCGCGGCGCCGCCCCCGTCCAGCGGTCGATCATGGCCGGTGACCAGGTCAGCGGGGCCTCCACCTTCCGTATCGAGGAGGGGCTCGACACCGGCCCGGTCTTCGGGGTCCTCACCGAGGAGATCCGCCCGACCGACACCAGCGGCGACCTGCTGACCCGCCTCGCCTTCGCCGGCGCCGGGCTGCTGACCGCGACCATGGACGGCATCGAGGACGGCAGCCTGCGCGCCGTCGAGCAGCCCGCCGAGGGCGTCTCCCTCGCGCCGAAGATCACCGTCGAGGACGCCCACGTCGACTGGAACGCCCCCGCGCTGCGCGCCGACCGCGTCGTGCGCGGCTGCACCCCGGCGCCGGGCGCCTGGACCGTCTTCCGCGGGGAGCGCCTCAAGCTGATCTCCGTCGGGCTGGTCCCCGACCGCACGGACCTCGCGCCCGGCGTGCTGGCCCCGGCCAAGAACAACGTGTACGTCGGCACCGGCTCGCACGCCGTCGAGCTGCTCTGGGTGCAGCCGCAGGGCAAGAAGCCGATGAAGGGCGCCGACTGGGCCCGCGGGGTGCGCATCGCTCCCGGTGAGCGCCTGGGCGCGGCCGACGTAGGCTGAACCCGTCCGCGTCCCCGCCGTGCCGGGGCGCCGCGGTACCCCGCAGGCCCGCAGTACCCCGTAGCACCTCGTACCTCCGGAGCACCTTCCACGTGAGCGAAAAGTCCCCCCAGCCCCGTCGCAGCCCCGCCGCGGGCGGCCGGTCGGCCAAGCCCTACCGCCGTCCCCAGAAGGACCCCGTCCGGATGCTCGCCTTCGAGGTGCTGCGGGCGGTGGACGAGCGCGACGCGTACGCGAACCTCGTCCTGCCCCCGCTGCTGAAGAAGGCCCGCCAGGACGAGAGCTTCCAGGCGCGCGACGCGGCCCTGGCCACCGAGCTGGTCTACGGGACCCTGCGCCGCCAGGGCACCTACGACGCGATCATCTCCGCCTGCGTCGACCGGCCGCTGCGCGAGGTGGACCCGCCGGTCCTGGACGTCCTGTCGCTCGGCGCGCACCAGCTCCTGGCCACCCGCATCCCCCCGCACGCGGCGGTCTCCGCGAGCGTGGAGCTGGCCCGGGTGGTGCTCGGCGACGGGCGGGCGAAGTTCGTGAACGCGGTCCTGCGCAAGATCACCGCGCATGACCTGGACGGCTGGCTGGAGCGGGTCGCGCCGCCGTACGAGGAGGACGCCGAGGAACACCTCGCCGTCTACCACTCCCACCCCCGCTGGGTGGTCAGCGCCCTCTGGGACGCCCTGGGCGGCGGCCGCGCCGGGATCGAGGACCTCCTGGAGGCCGACAACGAGCGGCCCGAGGTCACGCTGGTGGCCCGGCCCGGCCGGTCCACCCCCGAGGAGCTGGTGGAGGCGCTCGGCGAGGAGTCGGCGCTGCCCGGCCGCTGGTCCCCGTACGCGGTCCGGATGGCCGAGGGCGGCGAGCCGGGCGCGCTGGAGGCGGTCCGCGAGGGGCGCGCCGGCGTCCAGGACGAGGGCAGCCAGCTGGTGGCCATGGCCCTGGCGGCGGCCCCGGTCGAGGGCCGCGACGAGCGCTGGCTGGACGGCTGCGCGGGCCCGGGCGGCAAGGCGGCGCTGCTGGGCGCGCTCGCCGCGCAGCGCGGGGCCTTCCTGCTGGCCTCGGAGAAGCAGCCGCACCGGGCGCGCCTGGTGGAGCGGGCGCTGGCCGGCAACCCGGGCCCGTACCAGGTCATCGCCGCCGACGGCACCCGTCCGCCGTGGCGGCCGGGCTCCTTCGACCGGGTGCTGGTGGACGTCCCCTGCTCCGGCCTGGGCGCGCTGCGGCGCCGCCCGGAGGCCCGCTGGCGGCGGCGCCCGCAGGACCTGGAGGGCTTCGCGCCGCTCCAGCGCGGCCTGCTGCGCGAGGCCCTGGCGGCGGTGCGGGTCGGCGGCGTCGTCGGCTACGCGACCTGCTCCCCGCACCTGGCGGAGACCCGGGTGGTGGTGGACGACGTCCTCAAGGGCCGGGGCGCGGGCCGGCTGCCGGTGGCGGCCGAACTGATCGACGCCCGCCCGTACATGGAGGGCGTACCGGCCCTCGGTGACGGCCCGGACGTCCAGCTGTGGCCCCACCTCCACGGCACGGACGCCATGTACCTGGCCCTCCTGCGCCGCACCGCGTAACGGCGGGCGGCGCCGGGGGCCCGGCGGACTTGCGGGGGCGTGGCCTGAAGTGGCCGGGGGCATGGCAGGCTTGGGGGCATGGCCGTTCAGATCAATCCCAGCATCCTGTCCGCCGACTTCGCCCGTCTCGCCGAGGAGGCCAGGGCCGTCGCGGGGGCCGACTGGCTGCACGTCGACGTCATGGACAACCATTTCGTCCCGAACCTCACCCTCGGCGTGCCGGTCGTGGAGTCCTTGAGCCGCGCCACGGACATCCCGCTCGACCTGCACCTGATGATCGAGGACCCGGACCGCTGGGCGCCGCAGTACGTGGAGGCGGGCGCCGGCTCGGTGACCTTTCACGCCGAGGCCGCCGCCGCCCCGGTGCGCCTGGCCCGTGAGATCCGGGCCCTGGGCGCCCGGGCGGCGATGGCGCTCAAGCCGGGCACGCCGATCGAGCAGTACGAGGACATCCTCCCCGAGCTCGACATGGTGCTGATCATGACCGTCGAGCCCGGCTTCGGCGGCCAGTCCTTCCTGGACATCATGCTGCCGAAGGTCCGCCGGACCAGGGAGCTGATCGCCAAGCACGGACTGGACCTGTGGCTCCAGGTGGACGGCGGGGTCTCGGCCGGCACCATCGAGCGGGCCGCGGAGGCCGGCGCGGACGTGTTCGTGGCCGGCAGCGCGGTCTACGGGGCGCCCGATCCGGCCGCCGCGGTGCGGACGCTGCGTGACCAGGCGGGTGCGGCGATCGCCGCGGCGCCCTGGGCCTGCGACCACTGAGCCAAGCGTTGGTGAACAGCTCGGTGAACGGATGTCGTCCAGGCTGATCAATGGCCGTTGGATCTGACAGGATGAACGGCGAGTCGAGAGTGTGAACACGACAGTGTGAACAGCAGTGAGGAGAGCGCGGTGTCTGCAATGTCGGCGGGACGGTCAGCCCTGCGGATGGGACCCGCGGAGCTGGTGCAGGCGGCGGCCATGGCGCGCCGCTTCTACCTGGAGGGCAAGTCCAAGATCCAGATCGCCGAGGAGTTCGGCGTGAGCCGCTTCAAGGTGGCCCGGGTCCTGGAGACCGCCCTCGAACGTGACCTCGTGCGCATCGAGATCCGGGTACCGGCGGAACTGGACGCCGAGCGCTCCGACGCGCTCCGCGCCCGGTACGGGCTGCGGCACGCCGTCGTGGTCGAGTCCCCGGCCGACGCCAGCGAGGACGCGCCCGACCCGGAGAACCTCGGGGCGGTCGCGGCCGATCTGCTGGGCGAACTCGTCAACGAGGGCGATGTCCTCGGGCTGGCCTGGGGCCGGTCGACCATCCACATGGCCGCCTCCCTCCACCGGCTGCCGCCCTGCACGGTCGTCCAGCTGACCGGGGTGTACGACGCGGGCACCGCCGAGCGCGGCTCGGTGGAGGCCGTCCGGCGTGCCGCGCAGGTCTCCGGCGGGGACGCGCACCCCATCTACGCGCCGATGCTGCTGCCGGACCCGGCGACGGCGTCGGCGCTGCGCAGCCAGACGGGCATCGCGCGGGCCTTCGAGTACTTCGACAAGGTCACCGTGGCGGCCGTGTCCATCGGCTCCTGGGAGCCGGGCATCTCCACCGTGCACGACATGCTCACCGACGAGGAGCGGGCGCACTACGCCTCCCTGGGCGTGGCGGCCGAGATGTCGGCCCACCTGTTCGACGCGGAGGGCCGCCGGGTCGGCCGCGACCTCGGCGAGCGGTGCATCACCGTCGAGGCCGACCGGCTGCGCCGGATCCCCGAGGTCGTGGCGATCGCGGGCGGGCTGCGCAAGGCCGCCGCGATCGGGGCGGTGCTCCGCTCCGGGCTCGTGACCAGCCTGGTGACGGACACGGCGGTGGCGGACTACCTGCTGACGGAGTCCGCCCCGGGGCTGCGTCCGGCGCTGGAGCGGGCCGACCCGGACGACCTCTAGACGGGGCCCGCCCGGCGACTCGCCCGCCACCCGCATCTTTGGCACGATCGGCGCATGATGCTTCGGAGCGTGCCCCGGTCGGCGCTGCGCGTACTGGGCGCGCTGTTGCTGTGCCTGGCCCTGGCCGGGGTCGCCGCCTGCGGCGGCGGCTCCCGGCCGGCCGCGCCCGCCGGTACGCGGGCCGGCGCCAGCAGTGCTCCCGCCCCCGCGTGGGCGAAGGGGATGGCCACCGTACGGGCCGGCGCGCTGCCGCCGCAGGCACGCGAGGTGCTCGCCCTGATCGACCAGGGCGGCCCGTACGCCTACCGGCAGGACGGGACCGTGTTCGGGAACTTCGAGAAGGTCCTGCCGCAGCGCCGGCGCGGCTACTACCACGAGTACACGGTCAGGACCCCCGGGGAACGCGACCGGGGGGCCCGCCGGATCGTCACGGGCCAGGGCGGGGAGTTCTACTACACGGACGACCACTACCAGACCTTCAAGGCGGTTCTCCGATGACCCTCGACCCCCGGCCGCTCGACCCCGCCCTGGCCGCCGCCGAGGAGGCCGGCTGGAGCACCGTACGGCTGGACCTGGACGGCGTACGGAGCAAGGCGGCGCTGATGCGGCGCTGCGCGGCGGCGCTGCGCGTGCCGGAGTGGTTCGGCGGGAACTGGGACGCGCTGGCCGACGCGCTGGCCGACCTGTCCTGGCTGCCGGACGCCCCCGGGCGGCTGCTGGCGGTGACCTCCTGGCGCGGGTACGCCGCCGAACGCCCCGAGGACTGGGCCACCCTCCAGGAGATCCTCCAGGAGGCGGCGGAGTTCTGGCGGCGGCAGGACGGAGCGCCCGGGCTGACGGTGCTGCTCGCCGGCCCCCCGTCGTAGGACCGCGACGCCGGGCGGGGGCCGGCCACGAGGCCGGCCCCCGCCCGGGGCGTCACTCCGCCTGGGCCGCCTTCGGGATCCAGGGCGGGGTCTGGCCCCAGCCCCAGACCGGCACCTTGGCCGCGTCCACCGGCGGCGGGTTGGGTCCCGAGTAGATCAGGGCCATCCGGGTGCCCCACTCGATGTAGTAGACGAACACCGCCCGGAACTCGGGGTCCGTCGGGAGGCCGACCTCGTCGGCCGTGTCCAGCAGCAGGTCCACCCAGCGGCGTCGCTGCTGCTCGGTGATGCCGCGCCCCAGGTGCTTGGTGGCCATGTGCATGTGGCCGCCGTGGTGCGCGGAGTAGTCGGCCGGGCCGCCGAAGACCTCCGACAGCCAGACCGCGACGTGCTGCGGGTGCTCCGCGTCCATGCCCGCGAAGACCGGGGCCAGGATCTCGTCCTGCAGGGCGTGCGCGTAGAAGACGTCGGTGAGCCGCCGCATGGCCTGCTCACCACCCATCCACTCGTAGATCGTGGGCGTGGTGCTCATGACTGGCCGGCGGCCTTTCCCGGGCCGACGACGTCGGTGACGGAGTAGTGCTGCATCTCCTCGATCTGCGTCACGTACGGCCGGATCGCCTGGAAGAACGCCGGGAAGTGCTCGCCCTTGCGGAAGCCGTTGAGGTGGGCGTCGACCGAGGTCCAGCGGATCCGCAGGATGTACCGCTCGGTGTCCTCGGTGTTGTGGGCCAGCTCGTAGTCGATGCACTCGGGCGCGGCGGCCAGGGCCTCGGCCGCGCGCGCGTACGCCTCCTCGAACGCCTGCTGGTCCTGCGAGGCGATCCGGTAGCGGATGTACTCGACGGTGGTGGTCATGTGTGTGCGTGCCTCTCCCTGGGATCAGGTCGTCCCCCGGATCCTCTCCGGGATCATCGGTACCCGGTGCGCAATCGCGTCACTCCGGCTGAGACTTCTGGAGGTCGGGGCCCTGCGCGCGGACGCGGCGGACCTCGTCGAGGGACTCGCGCAGCTCCCGCAGCCACGCGTCGGTGTTCTCCCCGACGAGGCGGACGCACCAGGCCAGGGCGTCCGCCCGGCTGCGCGCCACCCCGCCGGCGACCAGGGTGTCGAGCACCTGGCGCTCGGACTGGCGCAGGCGGGTCATGACGGGGACCGCGAGGTGGGTGAAGAGGACGGTCTCCTCACCCGCCCGCACGCCCCAGGCGACCTTGCGCCGGTAGAGCTCCTCGGCCTCGCGGGCCACCTCCACGCGCTGCTCGCGGGTGCGCTCGCGGAACTCCGCGACCGACTCGGAGGCGGGGAGGGTCCCGACCACCGTGATCTCCTCCCGGTCGACGGTGACCGAGACGAGGGACTCGTAGACGTCCACCGGCAGGCGCTCGGCGAACCACGCGCGGAGCTTCTCGCTCTGTTCGGCTGTAATCATGTAATCAACGTTGCATCCGCTCTCCCTGTGATCGCAAGGGTCCGGCGCCGTACGGGTCCTCGCGTTCGCTCTCAGCCCATCGAGCGGTAGCGGTGGACCAGCGAGACCGCCATCGCCCCCTCGCCCACGCCCGAGGCGACCCGCTTGACCGAGTGGGCCCGTACGTCGCCCGCCGCGAAGACCCCGGGGACGCTGGTCTCCAGCGGGTAGGGCGCGCGCTCCAGGCTCCACTCCGCCGGGAGTTCCCCGCCGTTGGCGATCAGGTCGGAGCCGGTGAGGACGAAGCCGTACTCGTCGCGCTCGACCACCCCCGCCAGCCAGTCCGTGTGCGGGCGGGCGCCGATGAAGGTGAACATGAACCGGGCCGGGACCTCCCGGTCCTCGCCGGTGTCGGCGTCGTGCAGGGTGATCCGCTCCAGGTGCTCCCCGCCGTCCAGGGCGGTGACGGTCGTGCGGACCTTCACCTCGATGTTCGGGGTGCGCTCGATCTCGTCGATCAGGTAGCGGGACATGCTCGCGTCCAGGGAGGCGGCGCGGACCAGGATGGTCACCCGGGCCGCGTACTTGGCGAAGTGCACCGCCGCCTGGCCGGCCGAGTTGGCGCCGCCCACGATGAACACGTGCTGGGAGATGCAGGCCGAGCTCTCCGTGGTCGCCGCCCCGTAGTACAGGCCCGCACCCTCGAAGCGGTCCGCGCCGGGCGCCTGCAGCCGGTTGTACGAGACCCCGGTCGCCAGCAGCACCGTCTCCGCGCTGATCTCCGTACCGTCCGCCAGGGTCAGGATCTTCGCCGGGTCGTCCCGGGTGAGGGAGACCACCTCCACCGGGTGCAGGATCTCGGCGCCGAAGCGGGCGGCCTGGATGGTGGCCCGGCGGGTCAGGTCCCCGCCGGACAGGCCCGAGGGGAAGCCGAGGTAGTTCTCGATCAGGCTGGAGGTGCCGGCCTGGCCGCCCGGGGCGCGGGAGTCCAGCATCAGCGTGGACAGCCCCTCGGAGGCGGCGTACACGCCGGCGGCCAGCCCCGCCGGCCCGGCGCCGACGATCACGCATTCGTAGTGCGGGCGGGAGGCGGTGGTGGCCAGGCCCAGGTGGCGGGCGAGTTCGGTGTCGGTGGGGGCGGAGAGCACCGAGCCGTCCGGGAAGCGCACCAGCGGCAGCGCGGCCCCGGCCTGCGCGTCGGCGATCACGGTCAGCGCCTCGGGGTCCCGCTCGACGTTCAGGAAGCGGAAGGGCTGCCCGTTGCGGGTGAAGAAGTCCCGGACGGCGTGGGTGCCGGGGGAGACCAGGTGGCCCGCGACGATGATCCCGTCGTAGGCGGGGCGGTAGGTGGCCAGCCAGTCCGAGAGCAGGTCGTCCAGCACGGGGAAGAGCCGCTCGTGCGGCGGGTCCCAGGGCTTGAGCAGGTAGTAGTCCAGCCGGACCCGGTTGATGGCCGTGA
Source organism: Streptomyces sp. NPDC006687 (assembly GCF_040636215.1). Lineage (NCBI taxonomy): Bacteria > Bacillati > Actinomycetota > Actinomycetes > Kitasatosporales > Streptomycetaceae > Streptomyces > Streptomyces sp. NPDC006687. Next base: position 9,124 of record NZ_JBEYJJ010000017.1, read on the forward strand.
TGGCCGCGTCCGTCTCCGCGTACGCCGTCAGCAGCACCCGGCGGGCGTCCGGGAACCGGCTGACGGCCTCCAGCAGGAACTCCACCCCGGTGACGTCGGGCATCCGCTGGTCGACGAGGAACAGCGCGGGGTCGTGGCCGCGCTCGTCGAGGGAGTCCAGGATCTTCAGGGCGTCGGCCGCCGAGGAGGCGCCCAGCACCCGGTAGCGGTCTCCGTAGGCGCTGCGCAGGTCCCGGCGGACGGCCCGCAGTACCTGCGGGTCGTCGTCCACGGCCAGGATCACGGGCTTGCGGCTCTCGGCCCGCTCCGGGGAGGCCGCGGCGGCCCTGGCGGGGGAGGCGGGGCTCCCCTGGGCCGCGTTCACGCCGGCTCCAGCATCAGCTGGTCGGCATAGCACCAGGCCCAGTCCTCACCGGGCTCGTGCGAGGCCGCGATCGGGTGGGCGGTGGCCCGGTAGTGGCGGGTGGCGTGGCGGTTCCTGGAGGAGTCGCAGCATCCGACGTGCCCGCAGCTCAGGCACATCCGCAGGTGCACCCAGACGTCCCCCAGGCGCAGGCACTCCTCACAGCCCGCGGCCGATGGCTCCACCGCACGTATCTGGTCGACATGTGTGCACATCAGGTCCTTCGTCATCGTCCCCGTCCCTCTCCTGCCCGCTCCTGACCCAGCGCGCCCCCATCCTCATGGCGCGTCCAGACCATAAATCGGGGATCTTGAAATGGTTCAGCGATCCGGCCGAGGTCAGGAAGTCCGGCGGGTACTTCCTGACCTTCCCGGACTACTAGGTGAGGTGTCGTCACCACCTTGCCCGCTACCTCACGAAGTAGTGTTCGGGCCCTTTGACGCGGGCTCTTGCCGCACGCAGTGTGGGGAACGCAAACGACAACAGGCCGCGCCTGGAGGAATCTGTGAGCAGAAAGATTCTGGTCATTGTCTCCGAACACGGTTACTGGTCCGAGGAACTGATCGGTCCCGTTTCCACGTTCGACGAGCAGGGCTACGAGATCACATTCGCCACACCGACCGGAAAGCGCGCCCACGCGCTCCCGCCGAGCCTCGACCCGAGCTACGTCGACCCCCCGCTGGGCCGTTCGGTCACCTCGGAGGAGAACGCCCGGCTGGGCCGGGAGTTCGAGCAGTCCAACCGTCTCGACTCGCCCCTCGACATCGAGGCGTGGGTACCGGAGCGCCCGTACACGAGCGACCCCGACTACCTGCGCAAGCTGGAGCAGTACCACCGGGACCTGGACAGGCTCGAAGCCGATATCGCCGGCTACGACGCGGTCCTCATCGTCGGGGGCAGCGGTCCCATCGTCGACCTCGCCAACAACGAGCGGGTCCACGCCCTGATCCTGGCCTTCAAGAACGCCGGCAAGGTCGTGGCCGCCGAATGCTACGGCGTGGCCTGCCTGGCCTTCGCCCGCGACTGGGGCGACCGCAAGAGCATCATCTGGGGCAAGCACGTCACCGGCCACTGCAAGGAGTACGACTACAAGGACGGCACCGGATTCCTCGGCACCGACTTCAACATGGGGCCGCCGCCTTACCCGCTGGAGTACATCCTGCGCGACGCGACCGGGCCGCGCGGCGCCTATCACGGGAATTTCGGCCACCCGCTTTCGGTGATTGTCGACTATCCCTTCGTCACCGGCCGCTCCACCCCCGACTCGTACCTCACGGGGCAGAAGATCGTGGAAGTCCTGGAGAACGGTCTCACCCGTTACGGGTGGTAGGGGAAGAGGGGGAGTCCGATGAATTCCGAAGCCACTCCCGGACGGGAAAGGCTGATCGAGCAGTTCAAGGCCGACGGCCTGACGGTGATGTTCGGAAATCCGGGAACGGTGGAACAGGGATTCCTCGACGCGGTGGACGCGGCGGCGGACTTCCAGTACGTCCTGGCCCTCCAGGAGACCGTGGCCGCCGGCATCGCCGACGGCTACGCCCGGGCCACCGGGGGTGCGGCCCTGCTCCAGCTGCACTCCGGCGTCGGGCTGGGCAACGGCATCGGGATGCTGTACCAGTCGCTGCGCGGCCACACCCCGCTGGTCGTGGTCGCCGGCGACGCCGGGGTCCGCTACGACGCCATGGACGCCCAGATGGCCTGCGACCTGGTCGCCATGGCCAAGCCCGTCACCAAGTACGCGACCCGGGTCACCGACCCCCGGTCCGTACTGCGCACCATCCGGCGCGCCGTGAAGATCGCCCTCACCCCGCCGCGCGGCCCGGTGTTCGTGGCCCTGCCGATGGACGTGCTGGACGAGCTCAACTCCGAGCCCGTCCTGCCCGCCACGGTGCCCCTCACCGACGTCGCGCCCTCGCCGGCCTCCGTGGGGCGGGCGGCCGAGCTGCTCGCCGCCGCCGAACGCCCGCTCGTCCTCGTCGGGGACGGGGTCTCGCTCTCCGGGGCCCAGGCCGAACTCGCCGCCGTCGCCGAGCTGCTGGGCGCCGACGTCTACGAGGTCGACTCCTCCGAGGTCAACATCGCGGCCTCGCACCCGCTGCGACGCGGCCAGAGCGGCCACATGTTCGGCCCGCACAGCAAGGAGCTGGTCGCCGGGGCGGACGGGGTGCTGATCGTCGGCACCTACGTCTTCCCCGAGGTGTTCCCCGAACTGGAGAGCCCCTTCCGGCCCGGCGCCAAGGTCGTGCACATCGACCTGAACGCCTACGAGATCGCCAAGAACCACCCCGTCGACCTCGGGCTGGCCGCCGACCCGCGCCAGGCGCTGCGCGCGCTGGCCGGCGTACTGGAACAGCGGCTCACCCCGGCCCGGCGGGCGGCGGCGGCCGCGCGGCTGGAGGCACGCGTCCAGGAGCGGGACCGCGCCGCCCGGCAGCCGTCGCCGGACGACGACACGCCGATGGCCGTCTTCCTGCGCACGCTGGCGGAGCGCACCCGCGGGGACCTGATCGTCTTCGACGAGGCGCTGACCACCTCCCCGCTGGTCACCCGCTACCTCCCGCCGGAGCGCCCGGGCGACTACCACCTCACCCGCGGCGGCTCGCTGGGCGTGGGCTTCCCCGGCGCGGTCGGCGCCAAGCTGGCCCGCCCGGACCGGCTCGTCGTCGGCTTCGCGGGCGACGGCGGGTCGATGTACACCTACCAGGCGCTGTGGACGGCGGTCCGGCACGGGATCGACGCCAAGTTCGTGGTCTGCAACAACCGCAAGTACCGGCTGCTCGACGACAACATCGCCCAGTACTGGCGCGAACGGGACATCGCCGAACACCCCTTCCCGGGCTCCTTCGACCTCTCCCGTCCCGAGATCGACTTCGCGGGGCTGGCCCGGGCGCTGGGCGCCGACGGGACGCGGGTGGAGAAGCCGGACGAGGCGGCGGCCGCCGTGGACCGGATGCTGGCCCACCCCGGCCCGTTCCTCGTCGACGTCCAGATCTGAACCGACCGGACCCACCGAACAGGAACAGGAGGAGACCGCATGCCCGCCGAGCGGCTGACCGAGGACGCGATCCGCACCTTCGCCGAGAACTGGTACGTGGCCCTGGACCGCCACCTCCCGCTGGAGCAGGTCCTCGCCCTGATCACCGAGGACCTGGAGTTCAAGGTCCCCGAGGACACCTTCCTCGGACACCAGGGCTTCGGCCGCTGGTACGAGGCCGTCACCCACCGGTTCTTCGACGAGGTGCACACGGTCACCAAGGTGGAGCCGGTCATCGAGGGCGACCGGGCGATCGTCCGGGTCCTCGTCAACTGGCAGGCCAAGATCTGGGACCCGCCGGCCGCCCGCAGCCAGTGGCTCGGCTTCGACGCCGACCAGACCTGGACGATGGTCGCGGGCGCGGACGGACCGCTGATCAAGCAGTACACCGTCAACGAACTGGCGCCGATGCCCGGTTCCGGCTCGCTCTGAGGGGGCGGCGGAGATGACCGAAGTGACCCGCGAACGGGTCGAGGCGGCCTACCGCGCCCTCGGCTCCGGGGACCGCGCGCGCATCCTGGAGTACTACTCCGAGGACCTGCGCTGGCTGGTGCCCGGCAACCACCCGCTGGCCGGCTGGTACGAGAGCCTGGACGCCTTCCTGGAGCTGATGGGCCAGACCCACAAGCTCACCGGCGGCACCTTCCGCATGGAGCTGGAGGCCGTCCTCACCGGGGAGGACTGCAGCGCCGACGTCTGCCGCAACACCGCACTGCGGGACGGCGCGGACCCGTCCGGCACCTCCCCGTACGAGCGGATGGACTACCCGGTCTTCCACTTCATGCGGTGGCGGGACGGGCGGATCGTCGAGGGCCGCGACGGCCTCTTCGGCGACACGGCCAGTGCCTTCAGCCAGTTCTGGGCGCCCTTCGCGCCGGACGGCACCCGCAGGGACCGATAGGGGGATGAGAGACGCGATGGACGCCCGAGAGAGCACGACCGAAGTCCTTCGGAAGTACTACGAGTACGCCAACGCCGGCGACTGGGACCGCTGGTGCGACCTGTTCGCCGAGGACCAGGTCATGGACGAGCAGCTCGCCGGACACATCGAGGGCCTGGAGACCCTGCGCTCGATGATGAAGGGCATGGGGGCCATGTACCGGGTCTTCCGCAACGAGCCGGTGCACTTCCTGGTCGACGGGGAGAAGGCCGCGGCGGTCTCCCACATCACCGCCGTCAGCCCCTCCGGCCGGGCCATCGAGGCCGAGGTCATGAACTTCTTCCGGATCGTGGACGGCCGGATCGCCTACATGGCGAACTACCACGACACCGTCCCCTTCCAGGTGCTGAGCCAGGACTGAGGGGAGGCGACCCGTGGCCACAGAGCAGTACGACTACGTGATCGTCGGCTCCGGCACCGCCGGCAGCGTCCTCGCCCACCGCCTCTCCGCCGACCCGGACGTCTCCGTCCTGGTCCTGGAGGCCGGCGGCGACCGCATCCCGCCCGAGGTGGACGACCCGTCCTCCTGGTACAAACTGCTCGGCGGACCCGTCGACTGGGGCTACACCAGCGTCCCGCAGCCGGGCCTGGGGGGCCGCCGCACCTACGAACCGCGCGGCAAGGCCGCCGGCGGCAGCAGCAACCTCTACATCATGATGCACATCCGGGGCCACGCCTCGGACTTCGACAACTGGGCCTACCAGGGCGCGGCCGGCTGGGCGTACGAGGACGTGCTGCCGTACTTCGCGCTCCTGGAGGACCAGGAGGACGTCACCGCCCCGACCACCGGCACCGGCGGACCCCAGCGCGTCACCAACGCCGGGCGGCACGGCCCCAACCCGGTCTCCCGCGCCTTCATCGACGCCGCCGTGGAGCTCGGCCACGAGGAGATCGCCGACTTCAACACCGACGGCCCCCGGCGCGGCCTCTTCGGCGCCGGCTGGCACCACATCGACGTGGCCGACGGCCGCCGCCAGGGCGCCCTCGCCGCCTACCTGGAGCCGGCCCTCGACCGCCCCAACCTCACCCTGCGCACCCACGCGCAGTCCACCCGCCTGATCATCGACGGGGACACCTGTACGGGCGTCGAGTACGTCCAGCTGCGGCCCCCGGCCGCAGTCCCGGGCCGTACGGTCCGCGACGGGCACAGCACCGCCCCGGCGCCCGGGCCGCACACCGTACGGGCCCGCCGCGAGGTGATCGTGGCCGCGGGGGCGATCGAGTCGCCGAAGCTGCTGCTGCTCTCCGGCATCGGGCACCCCGAGCAGCTGCGCGAGCACGGCATCGCGGTGACCGCGGCCCTGCCCGGGGTCGGCGAGAACTTCCACAACCACGTCCTGACCGGGCTGATGGCCGAGGTCACCCAGGAACTCCCGGCGCCGGCGCAGAACCTGTCGGAGAGCGCGCTGTTCCTGTCCTCCCGGCCCGGGCTGCCCGCCCCGGACCTCCAGATCGCCTTCGTCCACGTCCCCTTCGACGTGATCGTCGGCCAGAACCACCCGAACACGGTCTCCATCCTCCCCGGGGTCGTCCGCCCGGTCTCCCGCGGCTGGATCCGGCTGGCGAGCGCCGACCCGCTCGCCCACCCCCTGATCCACCCCAACTACCTGGGCGACCGCTGGGACCTGGAGCGGATGGTGCAGGGCGTCAAGCTGGCCCGGGAGATCTTCGCCACCTCGGCCTTCTCGCCCTGGTACAAGCAGGAGCTCCAGCCGGGGCCCGGCTCCGTCACCGACGAGGACCTGCGGACCTTCGTCCGGCAGAAGGCGGAGAGCTACCACCACCAGGCGGGCTCCTGCCGCATGGGCGTCGACGACCTCGCCGTGGTCGACCCCGAGCTGCGCGTGCACGGCGTGCGGGGCCTGCGGGTCGCCGACGCCAGCGTCATGCCGGCCGTCCCGTCGGGCAACTGCCACACCGCCATCGCGATGATCGCCGAGCGCGCGGCGGACTTCCTCACCGGACACGACAGGGGGGCCCGACGTGCCTGACGCCGTACTGCGCGAGGGCGCGCTCAGCGGGACCCGGATCGCGGTCCTGGTCGAGAGCGACTTCTACGAGCCGGAGATCTTCTACTACCAGCACCGGTTCGCCGAGGAGGGCGCCGAGGTCGACTTCCTGACCCGGCTGTGGGGCAACGACTCCATCACCTTCACCGGCCACGAGTACCGGGCCCCCTTCACCGCGAACCGGTCCCTGGAGGGCATGGACGACGAGGAGCTGCGCGGCTACGCCGCCGTCATCGTCCCCTCGGGCATGGTGGCCGACCGGCTGCGCTACACCGAGGACGTGGACGTCCTGGCGCCGGCGACGGAGTTCCTGCGCCGGGCGTTCGAGGAGCCGACCGTCCTCAAGGGGATCATCTGCCACGGCATGTGGCTGGCCTCCTCCATCCCCGGGAAGGTCCGCGGCCGCAAGGTGGTCTGCCACAACAACCTCATCGGCGACGTCCGCAACATGGGCGCCGAGTACGTCAACGAGGACGTGGTGGTCGACGGGGACCTGGTCACCGGCCGCACCGGCGCCCACCACCACCTCTTCGCCCGCCGGATCATCGAGCTGATCGCGGCGGGCCGGGGGAACCGGTGACGGGCCGGATGGTCTGGTCGCACGTGGGCCTCAACTGCGCCGACCAGAAGACCACCGAGGAGTTCTACACCCGCTACTTCGGCTTCGCCCGGGCCCGGGTCGTCGACCTCGGGGAGACCCGGATCGTGTTCCTGCGCAAGGGGGACGCGTATCTGGAGCTCTTCGAGTCGGCGGCCGGCCCGGCGCGGCCGGCGAACGACGACGGCCCGCCGGCCCCGGGCCGGATACGCCACCTGGCCTTCCAGACCGACAGCGTCGACGCGTTCCTCGCGGAACTGGGCGACGCGGCCGACGTGACCCTGGGGCCGATGGACTTCGACGACTTCGTCTGCGGCTGGCGGACCGTCTGGGTCCGCGATCCCGACGGGGTGATCGTCGAGGTCAGCCAGGGATTCGAGGACGACCGCTCACACGACAAGGACGGTGCATGACATGGCGGGCACGCCTGGCTTCTCCTTCTCCGACACGATCGCGGGCTATGTCGTCCGCTTCGACTCCTCCTCACGGCTGCTGCGGCTGCGGACCGCCGACGACCGGGAGTTCGACATCTCCCTCGCCTCGGGCCCCAGCGCCGAGCTGGTGCGCAACCTGGACGAGCCGTACGTCGACGCCTCCGGGCACGTCGACGAGATGCTCTCCCCGGGCCGGCTGCTCTTCGCCTACGGGGTCCACTACCCCGACCAGGGCGGCACCTTCGACGCCAAGCGGCTGGTGTTCCTCGGCCGCAGCGCCGAGGACTACCGCTTCGAGGAGGCCGGCTGGTGGGTCAAGCAGATCGAGTCCCTCGCCGACTTCTACAAGCGGGCCCAGTTCGGTGACGGGCCGGTGGACTTCGACCTGTACCGCACCGAGATCCGGCTCGGCGGCGACAAGACCGCCAGCCACGTCCAGGAGACCGACACCATCTCCCGCCTGGTCTACGGCATGGCCTCGGCCTACCTGCTGACCGGCAAGGACGAGTACCTGGAGATCGCCGAACGCGGCACCGAGTACCTGCGCAAGCACATGCGGGTCGTGGACAGCGAGGAAGACGTCGTCTACTGGTACCACGGCATCAGCGTCGACGGGGACAGCGAACGCAAGCTGTTCACCTCGGAGTTCTCCGACGACTACGACGCGATCCCGATGTACGAGCAGATCTACGCCCTCGCCGGCCCGATCCAGACCTACCGGATCACCGGCGACGCCCGGATCAGGAACGACGCCGACGCCACCATCCGGCTGTTCGACAAGTTCTTCCACGACGCCGAGCAGGGAGGCTACTTCTCCCACATCGACCCGATCCTCTTCAGCCCCGACCACGAGTCCCTCGGCGAGAACGCCGAGCGCAAGAACTGGAACTCGGTCGGCGACCACGCGCCCGCGTACCTGATCAACCTGTACCTGGCGACCGGCGAGCAGAAGTACGCCGACTTCCTGGAGTACACCTTCGACACCATCGCGGACAAGTTCCCGGACTACAAGAACAGCCCCTTCGTCCAGGAGCGCTTCTTCCGCGACTGGTCGCACGACACCGCGCACAGCTGGCAGCAGAACCGCGCGGTCGTCGGGCACAACCTGAAGATCGCCTGGAACCTGATGCGGATGAACTCGCTGAAGGCCAAGCCCGCCTACGAGGAACTCGCCCGGAAGATCGCCGAGACCATGCCGGCCGTCGGCAGCGACCGCCAGCGCGGCGGCTGGTACGACGTCGTGGAGCGGGTCAAGGAGGGGGACCAGGAGACGTATCGTTTCGCCTGGCACGACCGCAAGGCGTGGTGGCAGCAGGAGCAGGCGATCCTCGCCTACCTCATCCTGAACGGCACCGTCGGCGGCGAGGCGAACCTGCGCGAGGCACGCCAGGCGCAGGCGTTCTACAACACCTTCTTCCTCGACCACGACGAGGGAGCCGTGTACTTCAACGTGCTCGCCAGCGGCACGCCGTACCTGCTCGGCACCGAGCGGCTCAAGGGCAGCCACTCGATGTCCATGTACCACTCGGCGGAGCTGTGCTACCTCGCCGCCGTCTACAACAACCTGCTCATCAACGGCCGGGAGATGGACTTCCACTTCCAGCCGGACCCCACCGACCTGCCCGGCCGGACCCTGCGCGTCTCGCCCGACCTGCTGCCCGCGGGCTCGGTGCGGATCGCGTCCGTGGAGATCGACGAGAAGCCGTACGAGGAGTTCGACGCGGACGAGCTGACCGTCCACCTCCCCGACGTCCAGGGGAGGGTCAAGGTCAAGGTCCGGCTCCGGCCGGTGGTCCGGAAATAGTGCCCAACGGGGGGCGCCCCAACCAGAGGGGAAGCACGACATGAGTCTGAACCTGAAGGAACGCCGCAACAAGGCGGCGACGGTGCTCGTCGCCACCGGCGAGATCAACAGCGAGACCTCCGGCGCCCTGCTGGAGACCCTCCTGCCGCTGGTCCGCGAGGGCCGGCCGCTGCGCATCGACCTGACCGCCGTCACCTACGTCTCCAGCGCCGGCCTGCGCACCCTGCTGGTCGTCTACCGCGAGGCCCAGCACGCCGGGGTCGCCGTCACCCTCTACGGGGTGAGCGAGGAGGTCCGGTTCGTCATGTCGGCCACCGGATTCCTCGACTTCTTCTCCACCGGCGAGGCCGCGGCCGCCGCCGGCCGGGCCAAGGCCGTGCGATGAGCGAGGCCCGCTCCGAACGAGTGCTGCGCGTGGACGCGTACCCGACCCACGAGGTGGGCGGGTACCGCGTCCGCGCGGGCAAGCCGTTCCCCTTCGGGGCCAACGTGGTCCCCGGCGGGGTCAGCTTCTCCGTCTTCTCCGACCAGGCCACCTCCATGACCCTGGTCATCTACAAGCGCGGAGAGCCCGAGCCGATGGCCGAGCTGCGGTTCCCCGAGGAGTTCCGCACCGGCAGCGTCTTCTCCATGACGGTCTTCGGCCTCGACCACGAGAACATCGAGTACGGCTACCGGGCCGACGGCCCCTACGACCCGGTCACCGGCCACCGCTTCGACGCCCGCCAGGTCCTCTCCGACCCCTACGCCCGGCTGATCGCCGGCCGGGACGTGTGGGGCGTGGAGCCGGACCGCAGCCGCGGGTACCAGTACCGCTCGCGGGTCTGCCTCCAGGACTTCGACTGGGGCGACGACACCCCGCTGGGGATCCCCGCCGAGGACCTCGTCGTCTACGAGGCCCACGTGCGCGGCTTCACCCGGCACCCCTCCTCGCAGGTCACCGCCCCCGGCACCTTCGCGGGGCTGCGCGAGAAGATCCCGTACCTCAAGGAGCTCGGGATCAACTGCATCGAGCTGCTCCCCGTCTTCGAGTTCGACGAGAGCGACAACCCGCGCAGCAACCCGGAGACCGGCGAGAAGCTCTACGACTACTGGGGCTACAACACCGTCTCCTTCTTCGCGCCCAAGGCCGGCTACGCGGCCACCGGACGCTACGGGATGCAGGGCGACGAGTTCCGCACCCTGATCAAGGACCTGCACGCGGCCGGCATCGAGGTCATCCTCGACGTCGTCTTCAACCACACGGCCGAGGGCAACGAGCAGGGCCCGACCATCTCCTTCAAGGGCCTGGACAACGCCACGTACTACATGCTCACGCCCGAGGGGTACTACTTCAACTTCAGCGGCACCGGCAACACGGTCAACTGCAACCACCCCGTCGTGCGCAACTACGTGCTCGACTGCCTGCGCCACTGGGTCGCCGACTACCACATCGACGGCTTCCGCTTCGACCTCGCGGCCATCCTCGGCCGGGACCTGGACGGCACCCCGCTGCCCAACCCGCCGCTGCTGGAGATGCTCGCCTTCGACCCCGTCCTGCGGCACACCAAGCTCATCGCCGAGGCGTGGGACGCGGGCGGCCTCTACGAGGTCGGCAACTTCCCGGCCTACGGACGCTGGGCCGAGTGGAACGGCAAGTACCGCGACACCGTGCGCCGCTTCCTCAAGGGCGACCCGGGCGTCACGGGGGAGCTGGCCACCCGGATCGCGGGCTCGCCCGACCTCTACTCCAGCCGGGGGACCACCGCCTCCGTCAACTTCCTGACGGCCCACGACGGTTTCACCCTGGCCGACCTGGTCTCGTACAACGACAAGCACAACGAGGCCAACGGCGAGGGTAACAACGACGGGGCCAACGACAACAACAGCTGGAACTGCGGGGCCGAGGGCCCCACGGACGACCCCGGCGTCAACGCCCTGCGGCTGCGGCAGATGAAGAACGCCCTGGCCATCCTCCTCACCAGCCAGGGCATCCCGATGCTGCTGTCCGGGGACGAGGTGGCCCGCACCCAGCAGGGCAACAACAACACCTACTGCCAGGACAACGAGCTGTCCTGGTTCGACTGGGACCAGGTCGACCAGAACGCCGAACTGCTCCGGTTCACCCGCGAGCTGATCGCCTTCCGCGGCCACCACCGCGAGCTGCGCTCCACCACCCACCCCACCGGCCGGCTCCGCGACGGCCTCGGGCTGCCGGACATCAGCTGGCACGGGGAGCGGGCCTGGCAGCCCGACTGGTCGGCCGACAGCCGCCTGATCGCGGTGGCCCGCTGCGGCACCTCCGACGAGGACGTGGTGTACGTGGCCATGAACTCCCACTGGGAGGCGCACGACCTGGAACTGCCCGCCCTGCCCCACGGCCGCAGCTGGCACCTGTTCGCCGACACCAGCGCCGAGGCCCCGTACGACATCCGCACCCCGGGGGCGGAGCAGGAGCTCGACAACGCCGGCAAGTACCTGATCGGCCCGCGCTCGGTCGTGATCCTGGTCGGCCGCGCCAACGACCCCGAGTGACCGAAGGAGACCTGACATGCCGCTTTCCGTGTCCCTGAGCATCGAGGGCGACACCACCGTGATCGAACTGACGGGCGAGCTGGACGCCAAGACCGCGCCGGAGTTCCACCAGACCATCGAGAAGGCCGCCGGTCACGGCACCAGCACCGTCGAGATCCGGATGGCCGGCGTCGGCTACATGGCCAGCGCCGGGCTGCGCTCCCTGGTCTTCGCCCAGCAGAAGGTCGCCGACCACGTCACCATCAAGGTGGTCGGCGCCATCGAGCCCGTCTCGCGGACCATCCGCACGGCCGGGCTCGACCGCAGCATCCTGCTCGCCGATGACTGAGAGGTCCGCACTGGCGAAGAAGCCCGCCGTACTTCAGGTGCCCGCCACGCTGGGGGCACTGGGCGAGATCGCCGCGTTCGTCCTGCGGCTGGCCGGCCGGGCCCGCCTGGGCACCCGGGCGACGTACCGGATCCGGCTGGCCGTGGACGAACTCGCCACGAACATCGTGATGCACGGCTACCGGGGCGGCGAGGGACGGATCACCGTCCTGGGCCGCTCCGGTCCCGACGGGGTGCGGATCACCATCGAGGACTCCGCCCCCGCGTTCGACCCCGTCGCGGGCCGCCTGCCGCCGGATCCCGGGGTCCCCCCGGAACGGCGGCGGGTCGGCGGCCTCGGCATCCACCTGGCTCTGACCAGCGTGGACGCGTACACCTATGAACGCAGGGACGGTCGCAACATCAGCACGCTGACCGTCAAGGCCGAGGGGACGGACGCATGCCATCCACAACCGTGATCATCCTCGACGTGGATCCGCTGCCGCCCGCCGAACTGCTCGAATCCCTGCGGCTGATGGACGCGGAACTCGTCACGCCCACCCTCGCGGAACTGCTGCGCGGCCGGCTGGACGCGCCGCCCGCCGGGGACGTGCTGCTGGTCCCCGCCGACGCGGACGCCGACACCGTCCGTACCGTGGTCCGCCGGCTGCGCCGGTGGGCCGGGGCACCGATCGTGGTCGCCTGGACCGTGGAGGACTTCCCCGCGCTGGAGCGGCACGTCCGCCTCGGCCACGACTACCTCGTCCCGCCCTTCCTGCCCGCCCTGGTCGCCGCCCGGCTGCGCAGCTGCACCGAACGGGCCGGGCTCGGCCGTACCGTGCAGGAGGCCGACGCACGCGCCGAACTCATGGGCTACGAGAAGGAACTGGAGATCGGCCGCGAGATCCAGGCCGGCTTCCTGCCCGAATCGCTGCCCGTCCCCGCCGGCTGGGAGATCGACGTCCGCTTCCGGCCGGCCCGGCAGGTCGCGGGCGACTTCTACGACGTCTTCGAGATATCCCGGGGCCGCAGACTGGCCCTGGTGGTCGCCGACGTCTGCGACAAGGGGGTGGGCGCCGCCCTGTTCATGGCGCTCATCCGCTCCCTGCTCCGCCACACCGCCGAGAACAGCGGCCTCCAGCACCTGATGGCCGCCGGACGCACCGGGGGCACCCGGCGCACCCCGGTGGTCGGTGCGACCCCGCTGCTCAACGCGGTCACCGCCACCAACGGCTACCTCACCCGCAACCACCTCCGGCAGGGCTACTTCGCCACCCTCTTCTTCGGCGTCCTGGACCCGCGCACCGGCAGCCTCGTCTACATCAACGGCGGCCACAACCCGCCGCTGCTGCTCTCCGGCGACGGCTCCGGAACCCGGACCCTGGAGGTCACGGGACCGGCCGTCGGGGTCCTGCCCGACTGTGTCTACACCCTCGGATACGCCCAGCTGGACCCGGGCGACACCCTGTTCGTGTTCACCGACGGAGTGCCCGAGGCACGCTGTCCCGACGGTGGCTTCCTGGGCGACGAGCGGATGCTCGAACTGCTCGCCGGCCCCCCGGCGAGCGGCCGGGACGTGGTCGACCTGATGGACCGGGCGGTGCGCGAGCACACCGGCACCGCAGAGCAGCACGACGACGTCACCATGCTGGCCCTGCACCGGCCACGTGCGGCGCGGGGGCCGCATGCGGACGGCGACGGCTACCGGGTGGTGGCGTGATGACCCGGACCATCGTGGTGCACTCGCACCGCGGCGGCACCGGGAAGTCATCGGTGCTGGCCAACCTGGCGCTGCTGCTGGCAGCCGCCGGCCGGCGGGTCGGGGTGGTCGACACCGACCTCCAGTCGCCCACGCTGGACCTGCTGTTCGGAGCCGCGCCGGGCGCCGGCTCGCTGGCCGACTACCTGCTCGGCCGCTGCGAGATCGAGGCGGCGGCCCGGCGCACCGCGGTGCCCGGCCTGTACCTCGTACCGGCCCGGACACGAGCCGCGGACCTGCGCGAGCTGATGGCCACCGGGTACGACGTCGGACTGCTCCCGGAGGGTTTCGAGCGGCTGGCGCGCAAGCTCGCGCTGGACGTCCTGCTCCTCGACACCCACGCCGGGCTCAACAACGAGTCGGTGACCGCCATGGGCAGCGCCGACGTCGTACTGATCATGACGAGGGCGGACCGCGTCGACCTCGCCGGGGTCGAGGAGACCCTCGCCCTCTCCGGGCGGCTGGCCTGCCGGCGCGCCCTGGTCCTGAGCATGGCGCCCGAGGGCGTCGACCACGAAGCCGTCTGCCGGCGCGCGGAGGAGGTATACGGCACCCCCCTGGCCGGAATCCTCCCGTACGTGCCGGAAATGGCGGCCCTCTACGGTGAACGCATATTCGCCGAAGCCTTCCCCGGCCACCCCCTGGTCGGTGAATTCCGCTCCATCCTCTCGGCGTTGGACGCACGTGACGAAGTATCGCGGGCCTGACGTCTCCCCCTTACGCCCCTTCAGGGGGGCGTGTTGAATCGGCAGCGAATCCAGAACAAGGAGAGAACCATGCGGATTCTCGTCGTCATGACGGCAAAGGCCACCCTCCATCTCCTGGACGGGGAGCAGCACCCCTCGGGCTTCTGGGCCGAGGAATTCGTGGTCCCCTACACGCTCTTCCGGGCCGCCGGCCACACCGTCGACGTAGCGACGATCGGGGGCGCCGCACCCACCGTCGACCAGACGAGCATCGACCCCCAGTTCCTCCAGTACGTCCGCCCGGCGGGCTCCCCCGACGAGGACGCCGCCAACGCGGCCGAGTACGTACGCGTCATCGAGCAGACCCCCCAGCTGCGCAGCCCCCTGGCCATCGAGTCCCTCGGGGAGAAAGACGTCGCCGGATACGACGCCCTCTACATCAGCGGCGGCCACGGGGCCATCGGCGACCTGCCCAAGTCCGACGAGCTGGCCCAGGTCCTGCGCTGGGCCATCGCCCAGGACAAGCCCCTGGCCACCGTCTGCCACGGCCACACCGCCCTGCTCGCGCTGCGCGACGGAGAGGGCCGCTGGCCCTTCGAGGGCTACCGGATGACGGCGTTCTCGCACGACGAGGAACTGGTCACCAACATGGCCGGCCGGCTCCCGCTGATCCTGGAGGCCGAGCTCACCCGGCTCGGCGCCCGCTACGAGAAGGCCGACGCGATCTGGGACTCGCACGTCGTCGTCGACCGCAAGCTCACCACCGGCCAGAACCCCTACTCCTCCAAGGCCCTCGCCGAGACGTTTCTGCGGCAGCTCGAAGAAGGCTAGCCCCCGCGACACCTAGCCCCCGGACACCGGAAGGTGCAGGCATGACCAAGCGCGAGCTCAGCGGCCACCCCCTGGCCCACCCCGGGAAACTGTTCATCGGCGGTCAGTGGGTCCCCGCCCGGGACGGCCGTACGGAACCGGACATCAGCCCGATCGACGGACAGGAGATCGTGCCGGTGGCGCAGGCCGCCGCGACCGACGCCGACGCCGCCGTCGCGGCCGCCCGCACGGCGTACGAGGAGGGCCCCTGGAGCCGGCTGTCGGCCCAGGAGCGCGCGCTGCGGCTGAACCGCGTCGGTGAGCTCATCGAGCGGGACCTGGAGGAGATAGCCCTGCTGGAGACGGTGGACATGGGCAAGCCGTTCGCCTTCTCCAGCACCGTCGACGCACCCATGGCCGCCCAGCTCATGCACTACTACGCGGGCGCGGTCACCCGGGTCGACGGCTCCTCCAGGGCCCCCGCCGGCGGCCAGCTCGCCTACACCCTGCGCGAGCCGCTGGGCGTGGTCTGCGCCATCACCCCGTTCAACTTCCCGCTGCTGCTGTCGATGACCAAGATCGCCCCGGCCCTCGCGGCCGGGAACACGGTCGTCCACAAGCCCTCCCCGGCCACCCCGCTCACCGCCCTGAAGATCGCCGAGCTGTTCCAGGAGGCGGAGATCCCCGACGGGGTGCTGAACGTGGTCACCGGACCCGGCGTGGAACTGGGGGAGACCCTCACCGGCCACCCCGGCATCGACAAGATCGCCTTCACCGGCTCCACCGCCGTCGGCCAGTCCATCATCCGCAAGTCGGCCGGCACCCTGAAGAAGGTGACGATGGAACTCGGCGGCAAGTCCGCCAACATCGTCTTCGCCGACGCCGACCTCGACGCCGCCGAGGAACTCGCCTTCTTCGGCATCTACTACAACAAGGGCGAGATCTGCACCGCCGGCTCCCGGCTGCTGCTCCAGCGCCCCGTCCACGACGAACTCGTCGAACGCCTGGTCCGCCGGGCCGCGGCCCTCAAGCCCGGGGACCCGCGCGACCCGCAGACCCTGTTCGGGCCGCTCGCCCACCGCGCCCAGTTCGACAAGGTCAGCTCCTACATCGAGGTCGGCGAGAAGGAAGGCGCGATCCTGCGCACCGGCGGCACCGGCTGGACCCCCGAGGGGGCCTCCAGCCAGGGCCTGTACTTCCTGCCCACCGTCTTCACCGGCGTCGACAACGGGATGCGCATCGCCCAGGAGGAGATCTTCGGCCCCGTCCTGTCGATCATCCCCTTCGACACCGAGGAGGACGCCGTACGCATCGCCAACGACAGCGCGTACGGCCTCGCCGCCGGGGTCCACACCAAGGACCTGCGCCGGGCCCACCGGGTCGCCTCGCAGATCAAGGCCGGCACCGTCTGGGTCAACTGCTACAACCAGTACGACCCCTCCGTCCCCTACGGGGGCTACAAAGCCTCCGGCTACGGCCGCGAGTGCGGCCCGGAGTCCCTGGAGAGCTACACCCAGACCAAGTCGGTCTGGATCGGCATGGACTGACGTCCGGCACGCCGGACCGAGCGATCGAGGAGCCTCAATGCGGACAGGCGTCATCGGCACCGGGCGGATCGGCTCGGCCCTCGCGAGGATCCTGGTGGCGGCAGGCCACGAGGTGGTCCTCGCCCATACCGGCGGGCCGGAGTCCCTCGCGCCCCTGGTCGGCGAACTGGGCCCCGCCGCCACCGCGGCGCGGCCCGTCGAAGCGGCCGGCCGGGCCGCACTCGTGGTGCTGATGGTGCCCTTCGCGAGCGTGCGCGGGCTGCTGCCCCCGCACGTCGTGCAGGACAAGGTGCTGGTGGACGCCACCAACGCGTTCAGCGGCCCCGGTACCCCCGCCGATCTCGGCGGCCGCGGCTCCAGCGAGCTGGTCGCCGAGTGGTATCCCGGCGCCCGGGTCGTGAAATCCCTGAACACCATGCATTACGAAACCCTCGCCGTCGCCGGGAAAGCCTCGGGGGAGCGTCTCGCGCATTACACGGCGGGCGACGACCCGAAGGCGAAGGAAATCGTCGCGGGAATCATCACCGATCTCGGATTCGCCGCCGTCGACACCGGACCACTGCATTCCGGAGGAATTCTCCAGCAGCCCGGCGGCCCCCTCTTCAACCGGTCGCTCACGGAAGCGCAGGCGCTCGCATGGATCTGACACCCGCCCCCACCCTGACCCTCCACGTCAACGGAAGACCCGAGGAGTTCGCGGCACGGCCGAGCGAACTCCTCGTGGAACGGCTCCGCGACGGACTCGGCCTGACCGGTACCAAGGTCGGCTGCGACACCGGACAGTGCGGGACCTGCGTGGTCCGCCTGGACGGCCGGTCCGTCAAGAGCTGCCTGGTCCTGACGGCCTCCGCCGCCGGCTCCGAGGTCACCACCATCGAGGGGGTGTCCGAGCGGGGCGGCGAGCTGACCGGCCTCCAGGAGGCCCTGCGCCAGGAGCACGGCACGCAGTGCGGGTTCTGCACCCCGGGCATGGTCATGGCCCTCGGCGAGCTCGTCGAGAACACCGCCCCCGGAACGGCGCCCACCGAGCCCGAGATCCGCGAGTGGCTCACCGGCAACCTCTGCCGCTGCACCGGCTACCACAGCGTGGTCCGCGGCGTGCAGCGCGCCTGCGCCGCGCCGACGGCAGAGGGGCGGTGACGGGCATGACCACCGTGACGGGGGAGAGCACCACCGGCGGCGGGGTCCTCGGACAGCCGCTCGACAGCCGCGAGGACCCGCAACTGCTGCGCGGCGAGGCCGTGTACGTGGCCGACATCGACCTGCCGGGCACCGCGCACATGGCCATCCTGGGCAGCCCGGTCGCCCACGCCCGGATCCTGTCCATCGACACCGGGGACGCCGGACGGCTGCCCGGCGTCCTGAAGGTGGCCACCGCCGCCGACTTCACCGACGTCATGCCGCTGCCCTGCATCTGGATACCCGGCGGGGTGGAGAGCCACTTCCCGCCCCACCCCTACGGACTGCCCGGGGCCCGGCCGGTCCTCACCGGCGACACCGTCCGCCACGTCGGCGACCCGATCGCCGTCGTCGTCGCCGAGACCCCGCGCCAGGCCGCCGCCGCCCTCGCCGCCATCCGCGTCGAGTACGAGCCGCTGCCCGTGGTCACCCGGGCCGACGAGGCCCTCGCCGAGGGCGCCCCGCAGCTCCACGAGGCCGTCCCCGGCAACCTCAACGCGTACTGGACCTGCGGCGACAAGGACCGCACCGACGCGGCCATCGCCCGCGCCGAGGTCACCGTCGCACTCGACCTCGTCAACCAGCGCACCATCAACAGCCCCATCGAACCGCGGGGAGCCGTCGGCGACTACAACGCCGCCACCGGCGAGTACACCCTCTACGCCTCCACCCAGGGCCCGCACAACCACCGGTTCCTGCTCTCCGCGCTGGTCCTCGGCATCCCCTTCAACAAACTGAGGGTGATCGCCCCGACCGTCGGCGGCAGCTTCGGCACCAAGGGCTACCTCTACCCCGACATGGCGCTGGTCCTGCTGCTCTCCAAGGCGCTCGGCCGGCCCGTCAAATGGGTGGACACCCGCACCGGGCTGATGAACTCCACCGTCCAGGGCCGCGACCACCGCCAGCACGTCACCCTCGCCGGCACCCGCGACGGCCGGATCACCGCCCTGCGCTGCACCAGCTACGCCAACCTCGGCGCCTACCCCTCCACCATCGGCCCCGGTGTCGCCACCGCCCTGATGGGCCGCTCCATCAGCGGCATGTACGAGATCCCCGCCTCCTTCTGCGAGGTGTACGCGGCCTTCACCAACACCGTCCCCCTCGGCGCCCAGCGCGGCAGCGGGCGCGCCGAGGCGGCCTTCCTGATGGAGCGCCTCGTCGACCGCTACGCCGCCGAGATCGGCATGGACCCGGCGGAGGTCCGCCGCAGGAACCTGGTGCCGCAGGAGAAGTTCCCGTACGACAACGGCCTCGGCTGGACCTACGACTCCGGGAACTACGGGCCCAACTTCGAGCGCGCCCTGGAACTGGCCGGCTACGACGCCATCCCCGCCCGCAAGGCGGCGGCCCGGGCCCGCGGCAAACGCCTCGGCGTGGGCATCGCCACCTACGTGGCCATCTGCGGGGTCGGCCCCTCCACCCGGATGTCCCAGGAGGGCATGCTCGGCGGCACCTGGGAGAGCGCCAACATCCGCGTCCACCCCACCGGCGAGGTCGCCGTCACCGTCGGCTCCGCCTCCACCGGCCAGAGCCACGGCACCGTCTTCGCGATGGTCGCCGCCGACGAGCTCGGCATCGACCCGGCGCAGGTCCAGGTGTACGAGGGGGACACGCTCAAGGCCCCGTACGGGCAGGGCACCTACGGCTCCCGCTCCTACAGCATGGCCGCCCCCGCCGTCGCGCTGACCGCCCGCAAGATCAAGGCCAAGCTGATCAGGGCCGGGGCCGTCTTCCTGGGCGTCCCCGAGGACAAGGTGGTCTACGAGGGCGGGGGAGTCCACGAGGCCGGCAACCCGGAGAACGCCAAGACCTTCTCCGAGCTGGCGATGGCCATGTGGTACGGCTGGGGCCTGCCCCCCGAGATCGAACCGGCCCTCGACGAGACCACCCATTTCGACCCGCCGGACTTCAACTACCCCTTCGGCACGCACGTCGCGGTGGTCGAGATCGACGAGCTCACCGGCGAGACCGAGGTGGTGGACTACACCGCCGTGGACGACGCCGGGAACATCGGCAACCCGAAGATCGTCACCGGCCAGATCGAGGGCAGCATCGTCCACGGCCTGGGCCAGGCCCTGATGGAGGCCGCCGAATACGACGAGAACGGCATCCTCCTCAGCTCCGACCTGAACCACTACGCCCTGCCCCGCGCCGCCGACGTGCCCTTCTTCACCCTCGACCGGACCGTCACGCCCTCCCCGCACAACCCGCTCGGCGCCAAGGGGGCCGGGGAGATCGCCACCGTGCCGCCCGCGGCCGCCGTGGTCAACGCGGTGGTCGACGCCCTCGCCGACCTGGGCGTCCAGCACATCGACATGCCGCTGACCCCCGAGAAGGTCTGGCGCGTACTCGAAGGAGGCGCCCGGTGATCCTCACCGAGTTCGACTACGTCCGGCCCGCCTCCCTGGAGGAGGCCCTCGCCCTCCTGGCCGGCACCCCGGGAGCCCGGGTGCTGGCCGGCGGGCAGAGCCTGCTGCCGGAGCTGCGCGCCGGCACCGAGCGGGCCCGCCTGCTGGTCGACGTACGCCACCTCGCGCCGCTGCGGGGGGTCGCACCCTCCGGCGGGGAGCTGCGGATCGGGGCGCTGACCACCCTCGGCGAACTCGCCGCCGACCCGCTGGTGCTCGCCGGGGCGCCGGAGCTGGCCGCCGCGGCCCGCGCCAACGGCGACCCCCAGGTCCGCAACCTCGGCACCGTCGGCGGCAACCTCGCCGTCACCGGGCGCCCCACCGACCTGCCCGTCGCCGCCCTCGCCGCCGGTGCGAGGGCCGAACTGGCCGGACCCGCCGGGACCCGCACGGTCACGGCCGAGGAACTGGCCGGCTCGGGGGTGCCCGACGGGGAGGTGCTCACCGCCCTGGTCGTGCCCGCCGCCGGCGGGGCGGCCGCCTTCGAGAAGACCGCCGACCGGGCCACCCGCTACCCGCTGTGCGCCGCCGCCGTACGGATCACCCCCGACGGGCCGCGGATCGCGGTCACCGGAGCCACCCCCCGCGCCGTGCGCCTGCGCGGGGTCGAGGACCGGCTGCGCGGGGGCCCCTGGACGACCCAGGCGGTGCTCGCGGCGTTCCGCGCCGAGCCCAGGGAGCTCTTCGTCCCCGGGCGCGGTACCTCGGCCGAGTACCTCGGCCATCTCGCGGGGGTGCTGACCGCCCGCGCGCTGGCCAGGGCGGCGGCCCACAGCAGCGCCTGAATCGGCCCGCCGGGCAGGGCGGGGGAGTGGAGTTGAGAGCGTGCCCGAACCGAACGAGACGACGACCACGGGAGACCTTGCGCATCCAGCCGGCCGCGCGGCGGCCGGTCCGAGACCGTCCGGCTTCTGGGTGGTGGGCGCGGTCCTCGTCCTGCTGATGCTCTCCTCCTCCGTGCCCTCCGCCCTCTACGTGCTCTACCAGCAGCGCTGGGGGCTGTCCTCCGGCGTGGTGACGGTGGTCTTCGCCGTGTACGCCGTCACCGTCCTCGCCGGGCTGCTGCTGTTCGGGTCGCTCTCCGACACCGTGGGGCGCCGGCCCGTCCTCGCCGCCGGGCTGGTGCTGGCCATCGTCTCCATGGGCCTGTTCGCCGGGGCCCGGGGGCTCGGCCTGCTGCTCGCCGCCCGCGCCGTGCAGGGGCTCGCGGTGGGCCTGGCCACCGGGGCGATGGGCGCCGCCCTGCTGGAACTCAGCCCCCGCTCCCGGCCGGCCCTCGGGGCGCAGGTCAACAGCGCGGGACCGACCGTGGGCATCGGCCTCGGCGGGCTGGGGGCGGGGCTGCTCGTCCAGTACGCGCCCGCCCCGACCGTGCTCAGCTACCTGCTGCTGGTCGTCGCCTTCGCGGTCACCCTGGCCGGGGTGATCCGGATGGGCGAGAGCGCGCCCGGGGCGGGGGGCCCGCTGAGGGTGGTACCGCACCGGATCCGGGTACCGGCCGCCGTGCGGGGGAGGTTCGCCGTGCTGGTGCTCACGGTGGTGGCCGTCTGGACGGTCGGCGGCTTCTACCTCTCACTGGGACCGCACCTGGCCCTGTCCCTGCTCCACTCCACCAACTACCTCGCCGGCGGGGCCACCGTGGCCCTGCTCGCCGGCTCCGCCACCTGCGCCCAGCTGCTGCTGGGCCGCACCGCACCGCTGCGCACCGCCGTACTGGGGCTGCTCGGGCTGCTCGCCGGACTGGCCCTGGTGCTGCTGGCCCTGGGCACCGGTTCGGCGCCCGTGTTCCTCGTCGCCACCGCCGTCCTCGGCAGCGGCTGGGGAGCGGCGTTCCTCGGCTCCTTCCGCGCCATCAGCCTGCTGGCCGAGCCCGAGCACCGCGGTGAACTCACCGCCGCCGTCTACGTCTTCGCGTACCTGGCGATGAGCGTCCCGGCGGTCCTCGCCGGACTCCTGACCAATATCCACGGCCTGCAGCGCACCTCCGTCGGCTTCATGGCCGCCGTCGCCGCGGTGTGCGCGCTGGCCCTGTTCACGACCCTGCGGCTGGCGGCGCGCACCAGGGCAGAGGGGAGCGCCTCGTGACCACGCGTCCCGGGAACACCATGAGCACCAAAGAGCTGCGGACGGCTCTGCAAGGGCTGGAGATCTTCGCGGCGATCACCGAGGAGCAGCTGGACTGGCTGGTCTCGGTCTCCGAGCCGCGCGTCCTGGCCGACGGGGAGGTCCTCTTCCGTGACGGGGACGAGGCCACCTGCTTCCACGTGCTGGTCTCCGGCGGGCTGGTCGTCACCAAGGTCGTCGACGGCCGGGAGGAGGTCCTGACCCGCCACTCCACCGAGGAGGAGGACGCCGCCGCCGAGGAGCACGACGGCAAACCGCGCGCCGCGCACCGGTTCACGGGGGAGCTGCCGCTGCTGACGGACGGCTCCTACGTGGCCACCGCGTCGGCGAGCGGCCCGGCGACCACCGTCGTCGCCTATCCGAAGCCGGTGTTCTTCGAGATGCTGACCCGCTGCAACGGGGTGGCGGCCGTGCTGATCCCCGTGCTGGCCTGGCGGATCAAGTCCTCCGAGGTCCAGGCCCGCAAACGGGCCACCGTCGAGGCCCTCGGCACCCTGGCGGCGGGCCTCGCGCACGAGCTGAACAACCCCGCCGCGGCCGTGGCCCGGGCCGCGCAGGAGCTGGTGCCCGCGCTGGACCGGCTGACCGCCACCGCCTACGCCTGGGGCGCGGCCGCCACGGAGGCGGAACGCGGCGCCCTGGAGCGGCTGGCCGGCGAGCTGGACCGGCTCCCGCCGCCGGAGACCACCGACCCCCTGGCCCAGGCCGACGCCGAGGAGGAGATCAGCGACTGGGCGCAGGACGCCGGCGCGGCCCGGGCCGGCCTGCTCGGCTCCGGGGCCTCCGACCTCGGGCTGGAGCTGCCCTGGCTGCGGGAGCGGCTGGAGGGCATCGGCGCGGCCGCGCTGCCCGCCGCCCTCGACCACCTGGCGGCGCTGCTGGAGGCCCGCTCCCTGGCCGCCGAGCTCCGGGCGGCCGGCCCCCGTATCTCCCAGCTGGTCGCGGCCACCCGGGACTACGCCAACCTCGACCGGGCCCCCGAGCAGCGGTTCGCGGTGACCGACGGCCTGGAGAACACCCTGGTGGTGCTCCGCTCCAAGCTCTCCGGGATCACCGTCGTGCGCGCCTACGACCCGGACCTGCCGGAGCTGACCGGCTACCCCGGGGAGCTCAACCAGGTGTGGACCAACCTGGTCGACAACGCGGCCGAGGCCATGGAGGGCGCGGGGACGCTGACCCTGCGCTGCTACGCCGAGGGGGTCTGCATGGTCGTGGAGATCACCGACACCGGTCGGGGCATCCCCGAGGACGTCCTGCCGCGCATCTTCGAGCCCTTCTACACGACGAAGGACGTCGGCAAGGGCACGGGCCTGGGGCTGCACCTCAGCTACCGCATCGTGACCCAGCGCCACCACGGGTCGCTCACGGCCCGCTCCCGCCCGGGCGAGACCCGGATGCTCGTACGCCTGCCGCTGGCGGCCTGAGCCCGTCACCCCACGAGCCGTCACCCGCTCCTACCGAAAGGAAGTCCGAACATGGCTAAATACGACATCTCCGCGCTCCACCCCGTCTTCGTCCGCCAGATGGAGGCCCTGGCCGCGCTGGACATCGAGGCGGTGATGAAGAACTACACCGAGGACGCCGTCCTGCTCCGCTTCGAGGGCGCCTCGGTGGGGATCGACGCCGTTCGCGAGACGTTCACCGGATATCTCACCCTGAAGCCCGCGCTCGTCGAACTCCAGGAGTACGTCGAGACCGACGACACCATCTTCTACCGCGCGATCATGAACCTGAACGGCGCCCCGGAGCACGCGTTCGGGACACTCGTCGTCCGCGATGGCCGGATCTGGCGCCAGACGGCCGGCTTCGGCAGCTGACCGCCCGTTCGTTCGTGGGTAGCGTGAGCGGGGAGGGCGCCAGCCAGCGCCCTCCCCGCCCATGCGTGAGGGATCGGTGAAGGGGAGGCCATGGAGCAGGAAACCAACCGGGTCGAGGCGTTCAGTGACGGCGTATTCGCCATCGTGATCACCATTCTGGTGCTGGAGTTAAAGGTTCCGGAAGAGGGCGGGACGGCCCTCTTGCACGGACTCGCACAACAATGGCCGCACTATGCGGCGTATCTGGTCAGTTTCCTCATCATCGGTGTGATGTGGGTGAACCACCACACCATCTTCAGTCACCTCAAGCGGGTCGACCGGCCCCTGTTGTTTCTGAATCTCCTGGTGCTGATGGTGGTTTCTGTGATTCCCTACACCACCAATGTCCTCGCCGAGCATCTCACCGACGAGGATTCGGCCAATGTCGCGGCCATCCTTTACAGCTCCTGGACCGTGGTGTACGCCCTCGCGTTCCTGGCCTTCTGGTGGTACGTGACCCAGGTCGGCCACCTCTTCCACGAAGCCGTGGACAAGGAGGGTGCCCGGGCGACGCGGGTCCGGTTCGGACTGGGGGCCGTCGCCTACCCCTTGACGGTCATCCTGTCCTTCTTCTCCGCACCTCTCACTCTCGTCGCACACTTCCTGATCGCCCTCTACTACGCGGCGAACCAGATCCCCATCCCGCTCGTGGTAGAAGAAGAGCGGCTCGAATCTGGCAGCGACCTCAGGAAGTAGCCGCAGGGCCCTACGGCCGTTCTGAGCGCTCAAGTAGGGTCAAGGTCGGATCTGGTCGCGGGGGAGGCTCCAGATGGTTCGTGCTGTACTGCCGGAAGATTCCAGTACGGAAATCTCCGAATTGATCGACGTACTGATCTCGCTATTCTTCGAGTCATTACCCCGGCGGGACCAGCGCAACTGGGCCCGCGTATATCTCAACGGCCTGGTGCGGACCAGCGGGAAGAAAACCATCCGCAACATCGCGGGCACGGGGGCCAGCTCCGTCGAACAGAGCCTCCAGCAGTTCATCAGCAAGTCCCCCTGGGACTGGACCCCGGTCCGGCGGTCCCTCGCCCAGCACCTGGAACGCACCGCCCAGCGCCCCCTGGCCTGGGTGGTGCAGCCCATGGTCATCGAGAAGGCCGGCGACCGGTCGGTGGGAGTGGGCCGGCAGTTCGTTCCCCAGCTCGGCCGCACCGCCAACTGCCAGCAGGCCGGGGGGATCTGGCTCGCCTCCAGCGAGGCCAGCTTCCCCGTCGAATGGACCCTCACCCTGCCCGGCCCCTGGACCAGCGAACTGCTGCGCCGGCGCCGGGCCGGGATCCCCGACACCGCACGCTCCCAGACCCCCGCGCTGGACGCCGTGCACGCCGTCCAGCGCATGGCCGCGACCTGGCAGCTCCAGCGCCGCCCGGTCGTCATGGAGGTCTCCAACAGCGACCTCGCACCCGTCCTCGACGCCTTCGCCCTCCAGGACATCCCCTTCGTCCTCAAGGTGGACGGCTCCCTGCCCGTCTCCTTCGGCGGCGCCGGCCGTCACAAGCCCGGCCCGTACACCGCGCCCGCCCGCGAGCTGATCGACTCGCTGCGCTCCCAGCGCCGCGTCGTCGAATGGACCCGGCACGGCAGGTCCGAGGGAGCGGTCACCCTGCTCACCTCGGCGCACATCCTCGCCACCCCCGCCGAGGACCGTCCCACGGCCGTCCCGCCCGCCCCGCTGCTGCTGATGGGCGCCTGGACGGAGGCGTCCCTGCTGCCCTCCGAGTTCTGGATCACCAACATCGGCGACCGGCCGCTCGCCCAGCTGTTCCTGCTCGCCAAACTCACCGACCGGGTCGCCCTGGACTTCACCGAGACCTGCGAACCCGTCGGCATCCGCGACTTCGAGGGCCGCTCCTTCCGCGGCTGGCACCACCACGCCACCCTCGCCAGCGTCGCCCACGCGGCCCGGCTCCTGAGCACCGGCGGACGGACCTCCGACCCGGTCTCCCTCGCCTCGGCCGCCCGCTACCCGGGCGGACACGCCACCGCCCGGCCGCCCGCCGTCCTGCCGCCCAGGCCCCTGATACCCGGCCAGGCCGCGCGCCGCGCCTACATCCGCTGATGCTCGACATCGCCGGACCGCTGCGCGGCTGGTGCGCCGAGCGCCGCGAGTTCGCCCTGGCCACCGTGGTCGCCGTCAGCGGCAGCGCGCCGCGCGGCCCCGGCGCCAGCCTGGCCGTGGACGCCGGCGGCACCGCGCTCGGCTCCCTGTCCGGGGGCTGTGTGGAGTCCGCCGTCCACGAGCTGTGCCTGGAGGCCATCGCCTCCGGCCGCGGCGGCGTCCACCGCTTCGGCTACAGCGACGACGACGCCTTCGCGGTGGGGCTGACCTGCGGCGGGATCCTGGACGTGCTGGTCACCCCGGTGCGCGGCCAGGACCCCGTCCGCCCCGTCCTCGGCTCGGTGCTCGACGCCGCCGCCGGCGGGGGCCGCGCCGCGCTGGCCCGGGTGGTCTCCGGACCGCCCGGCCAGCTCGGCAGGGCCCTCGCCGTCCACGCCGACGGCTCCTGGGAGGGCGGGCTCAGCGGCGGAGCCGCCCTGGACCGGGCCGCCGCCGAGCGGGTGCGGGCCCTGCTGCTCGCCGGGCGGACCGGCACCGCCGAGCTGGGCACCGCCGGCGGGCTGTGCGGGGAGCCGCTCACCCTGCTGGTGGAATCCGCCGCGCAGCCGCCCCGGCTGATCGTCTACGGGGCCGTCGACTTCGCCTCCGCCCTGGTCCGCGTGGGCGCCTTCCTCGGCCACCGGGTCACCGTCTGCGACGCCCGGCCGGTCTTCGCCACCCCCGAGCGCTTCCCCGGCGCCGACGAGGTGATCGTGGACTGGCCGCACCGGCACCTCGCCGCGGAGGCGGACGCCGGGCGCCTGGATCCCCGTACGGCCGTATGCGTCCTGACCCACGACGCCAAGTTCGACGTCCCCGTCCTGGCCCTGGCCCTGCGGCTGCCGCTCGCCTACGTCGGGGCCATGGGCTCGCGGCGCACCCACGCCGAGCGCACCGGACGGCTGCGGGCCGAGGGGGTGACCGAGGCCCAGCTGGCCCGCCTGAGCTCCCCCATCGGCCTCGACCTGGGCGGACGCACCCCGGAGGAGACGGCCCTCGCCATCGCCGCCGAGCTCACCGCCGTCCGCCACGGGGCTTCCGCGGCCCGGCTGACCGGGACCCGCGGCCCCCTGCACCGCCCCGTGCGGGACCGCGTCTCGTAGGAAAGGACCACCCGGCCCGGAATGTCCTGGACGATCGGCCCGGGCGGTGTGAACGCCGGGCCGTGGGAGAATGAAGTACGTGCGTTTCCTCGGCTGTCTTCTGTCGAGGTACCTCCGATCGACTGGGATGTTCAGCACGTGCGTTTCCTCAATGACCTGAAGCCGCCGTACGACCTGACGTACGACGATGTGTTCATGGTGCCGAGCCGCTCCGCGGTCGGCTCCCGCCAGGGCGTGGACCTCTCCTCGCCCGATGGCACCGGAACCACCATCCCGCTGGTGGTGGCCAACATGACCGCCATCGCGGGCCGGCGCATGGCCGAGACCGTCGCCCGCCGCGGCGGAATCGTCGTCATCCCGCAGGACATCCCGATCGAGGTCGTCACCGACGTCATCTCCTGGGTCAAGACCCGCCACCTCGTGCTCGACACCCCGATCACGCTGGCGCCCACCCAGACCGTCGCCGACGCGCTGTCCCTGCTGCCCAAGCGCGCCCACGGCGCCGGCGTCGTCGTCGACGGCGAGGGCCGCCCGGTCGGCGTCGTCACCGACCACGACCTGACCGGCGTGGACCGCTTCACCCAGCTCTCCGAGGTCATGTCGAAGGAGCTCCTGCTCATCGACGCCGACATCGACCCGCGCGAAGCCTTCAACCGGCTCGACGCCGGCCACCGCAAGCTGGCCCCCGCCGTCGACAAGGACGGCAGGCTCGTCGGCATCCTCACCCGCAAGGGCGCCCTCCGCGCGACCCTCTACACCCCGGCCACCGACGCCAAGGGCAAGCTGCGCATCGCCGCCGCCGTCGGCATCAACGGCGACTTCGTGGGCAAGGCCAAGCAGCTCCTCGACGCCGGCGTGGACACGCTCGTCATCGACACGGCCCACGGCCACCAGGAGTCGATGATCAGCGCGATCAAGGCCGTCCGCGCCCTGGACCCGCAGGTCCCGATCGTGGCCGGCAACATCGTCGCCGCCGAGGGCGTCAAGGACCTCATCGACGCCGGCGCCGACATCATCAAGGTCGGCGTGGGCCCCGGCGCCATGTGCACCACCCGCATGATGACCGGCGTGGGCCGCCCGCAGTTCTCCGCGGTGCTGGAGTGCGCCGCCGAGGCCAAGAAGTACGGCAAGCACGTCTGGGCCGACGGCGGCGTCCGCCACCCGCGCGACGTGGCCATGGCCCTCGCGGCCGGCGCCTCCAACGTCATGATCGGCTCCTGGTTCGCCGGTACGTACGAGTCCCCCGGCGACCTCCAGCAGTCGGCCGAGGGCCGCCTGTACAAGGAGTCCTTCGGCATGGCCTCCGCGCGCGCCGTGCGCAACCGCACCTCGGAGGAGTCCGCCTACGACCGCGCCCGCAAGGCGCTGTTCGAGGAGGGCATCTCCACCTCGCGGATGTTCCTCGACCCGCAGCGCCCGGGCGTCGAGGACCTGATCGACTCGATCATCGCCGGCGTCCGCTCCTCCTGCACCTACGCGGGCGCGGCCTCCCTGGCCGAGTTCGAGGAGAAGGCCGTCGTCGGCATCCAGTCCGCCGCCGGCTACGCCGAGGGCAAGCCGCTGCACGCCAGCTGGAGCTAGACCTCCCGGGCCTGTGACGCCCCGCCCCCTGCCGGACCGGCCGGGGGGCGGGGCGTCGTCGTGTGCACCCCCGCCCGGTACTTGGGGATCCGGACCGTGATCTTCATGCCCGCGCCCACCCCCGTCTCGATGACCAGCCCGTACGCGTCCCCGTACACCTGGCGCATCCGCTCGTCCACGTTCGGCAGCCCGAGGCCCGACGAGGAACCCGACCGGTCCCCGGCCAGGATCCGGCGCAGCCGGGCCGGGTCCATGCCGACCCCGTTGTCCTCGATGGTCAGCACCGCCTCCGCGCCCGCGTCCCGGGCCGCGATGGTGATCAGGCACTCCCCGGCGGAGTCCTCCACCCCGTGCTTGACGGCGTTCTCCACCAGCGGCTGGAGGCACAGGAACGGCAGCGCCACCGGCAGCACTTCCGGCGCCACCTGGAGGGTCACCTTCAGCCGGTCACCGAACCGGGCCCCGGCCAGCGCCAGATAGCGCTCGATCGACCGCAGCTCCTCCGCCAGGGTGGTGAACTCCCCGTGCCGGCGGAAGGAGTAGCGGGTGAAGTCCGCGAACTCCAGCAGCAGCTCCCGCGCCCGCTCCGGATCGGTCCGTACGAACGAGGCGATGGCGGCGAGGGAGTTGAAGATGAAGTGCGGGGAGATCTGCGCGCGCAGCGCCTTGATCTCCGCCTCCATCAGCCGGGTCCGGGCCCGGTCCAGCTCCGACAGCTCCAGCTGGACGGAGACCCAGCGGGCGACTTCCGTCGCCGCCCGCACCAGCACCGCCGACTCCCGCGACCCGTACGCGACGAGCGCCCCCAGCACCCCGTCCTCACCGGTCAGCGGGGCGACCACCGCCCACTTCAGCGGGCACTCCGGGCGCGGGCACTCCGTGCGCACGCTCTGGCTGCGCCCCGACTCCAGCATCACCGCCACCCGGGCCATCGCCCGCCGCTGGTGGTGGTCGGCGCCCGGGCCGTCCCAGGCCAGCACCGCCCCCCGGTCCGTCAGGCAGAGCGCCTCCGTGCCCAGCAGCGACCGCAGCCGCCGGGCGGCCTTGCGGGCGGCGTCCTGCGTCAGCCCGGCCCGCAGCGGGGGCGCGGCCAGCGAGGCGGTGTACAGGGTGTGGAACGTCGCCCGCTCCACCGGAGTTCCCAGGTCCGGCCCCGCCGCCCGCTCCGCCCGTCCGGCCTGCCACCGGCCGGCCGCCCAGCCCAGCCCCAGCAGCACCGCCGCCCCGGCCGTCGCCAGTACCGCGAGCACCGCCCCGGTCACCACGCGCCCCGTACCGCGTCCGCCGCCCCGCTCACCACGCGCCTCCGCCGGCCGCCCGTACCCCCGCCACGTCCTCCGGGAGGTGCAGCCGGGCCAGCGCCGCGGCCGTCCCGGCCGGCACCCGGGCGCGGGTGGCCAGGGACACCCCGACCATCGTCAGGAACCCCAGCGGTACCGACCACACCGCCGGCCACGCCAGCAGCGCGTGCCCCCACCCCCGCGGCACCAGCCCGCTGCGGGTGGCCACCACCGCGCCCAGCGCCGCCCCGCCGCCGGTGAGCAGCCCGGCCACGGCGCCGGGCGGCGTCAGCCCGCGCCACCAGATGCCCAGCACCAGCAGCGGACAGAAGGAGGACGCCGACACCGCGAAGGCCAGCCCGACCGCGTCCGCCACCGGCACCTGGGTGGTGACGAAGGCGCCCGCCAGCGGCACCGCCATGGCCACCGCCACCGCCAGCCGGAAGCTGCCCACTCCGCGCCGGGGCAGCACGTCCTGGTGCAGCACCCCCGCCACCGCCATCGTCAGCCCCGAGGCCGTCGACAGGAACGCGGCGAACGCGCCCCCGGCCAGCAGCGCCCCCAGCAGCTCCCCGAGCAGCCCGCCCAGCATCCGCTCCGGCAGCACCAGCACCGCCGCGTCCGCGTCCCCGGTGAGCACCAGCTCGGGCGCGTAGATCCGGCCGAGGGTCCCGTACACCTGCGGCAGCAGGTAGAAGACCCCGAGCAGGCCGAGCACCACCAGGGTGGTGCGCCGGGCGGCCCGTCCGTCGGGGCTGGTGTAGAAGCGCACCGCCACGTGCGGCAGCCCCATGGTGCCGAGGAAGGTGGCCAGGATCAGCCCGTACGTGGCGTACAGCCGGTGCTCCCGCCCGCCCCCGGACAGCGGGTCGGACCAGCCCGGCGCGTCCCGGCCGGCCCTGGCCGCCGGGTACGGGACGGCCGAGCCGGCGGCGAACTCCAGCCGGGTGCGCGCCTGGACCATATGCCGTCCGGCCGTCAGCGTCAGCGGGGCCTGCCGGAAGGCGCGCCCGTCCACCCGGCCGGTCACCTTCAGGGTCAGCGGCTCGCGCACCGACAGCCGGACGTCCCGGCCGAGGGTGACGGCGGTGTGCTCGCGGAAGACGGCCGGGGCGTCGAAGGAGGCGCGGGGCGCGCCGTCGCCCGCCCAGGCGGCCAGCAGGAAGAAGGCGGGCACCAGCAGGGCCGTGAGCTTGAGCCAGTACTGGAACGCCTGGACGAAGGTGATGCTGCGCATCCCGCCGGCCCCGACGGCCGCGGTGACCACGCAGGCGACGACCAGGCCGCCCACCCAGTACGGGGCCCCGGTGAGCACCTCCAGCGTCAGCCCGGCACCCTGGAGCTGCGGCAGCAGGTACAGCCAGCCGACGCCGAGCACGAACAGCACCGCGATCCGCCGCACCGCCTGCGACTGGAGCCGGCCCTCGGCGAAGTCGGGCAGCGTGTACGCCCCCGAGCGGCGCAGCGGGGCGGCGACGAACACCAGCAGGACGAGGTACCCGGCGGTGTACCCGACGGGGTACCAGAGCATCTCCGGCCCCTGGAGCAGCACCAGCCCGGCGACCCCGAGGAAGGAGGCGGCGGAGAGGTACTCGCCGCCGATGGCGGCCGCGTTCAGCCGGGGGCCCACGGTGCGCGAGGCCACGTAGAAGTCGGAGGTGGTCCGCGATATCCGCAGCCCGAGCGAGCCGACCAGCACGGTGGCCAGGACGACGGCGGTGACCGAGGTCAGCGCGTACGTCTGGTTCACCGGCGGTCCTTCGGGCGGGGGAGGGGGCCCTGGGAGTGTACGCAGCCCCCCGCCGCCCCGAACAGGCGTGTTCCGGCCCCCCGGCGCCCGCCGCGTCAGAAGGCCGGGTCGCGGTGTTCCGCGCAGTCCCGCAGGGCGATCTCCAGTTCCACGTACGACTCCTCGGCCCGCCGGAAGGCCAGCGTCAGGGCCGCCGCCGCGCTGGGCGGGAGCTGCTCGCGGGTGCCCTCGCGGGCCTCGTACAGCACGTCCGCCCAGCGGGCGGCCGCACTGCGCAGCCGGGCCAGCAGCGCCTCGGCCTCGGCCGGTCCGGCGGCCCGGGTGCGGGGCAGTCCGGTCAGCGCCGCCAGCAGCGCCTCGATCTCGGACATGTCGCTCCTCCAGGGGCCGGAAGATCCACGATAGAGCGGCCCGGGCGGCGGCGGGCCGGTGAGCCGCTCCCCGTGCGGCCGACGGGCCCGGAGGATCGCCGTACGCCCCTCGCCGCGCGACGAACGGCGCCTTGGTACGCCGGACGGTCGTCCGGGCGCGGGGGCGCGAGCCGGTCGCACGGGAGGGCGCGCGGCGGCGGGAGGGTCAGCGGTGGCGGTAGGCGCGGCAGCGGTGGCCGGGCCGGGGCGGGTGTGCGGCGGGAGGGTCAGCCGGTGGCGCGGCGGATCAGCAGCTCGCGCAGCTGCCGGGCGTGACGGCGGCTCACCTGGAGTTCGGCCGCGCCGATCCGGACGCTGGTGGTGCCCGCGTCCACGCGGAGCTCGTCTATCCGGTCCAGCGCCACCAGATGGCGCCGGTGGATGCGGACGAACCCGCGGGCCGCCCAGCGTTCCTCCAGGGTGGACAGCGGGATCCGCACCAGGTGGCTGCCCGCGTCGGTGTGCAGCCGGGCGTAGTCGCCCTGGGCCTCGACGTACGCGATGTCCGCGACGGCCACGAACCGGGTGACACCGCCCAGTTCGACGGCGATCTGCTCGGGCGCGCCGCCGCCGGCGCTCCCCGCGGCGGCCTGCGCCGGGAGCGCCTGCGCCGGGACGGCCGGCGGCGGACCGTCGCCCGCCGGGGCAGCCGCCTCGCGCGGGCCGCCGAGCAGGGCCCGGGCCCGCCGTACGGCCTCGGCGAGCCGCTCCGGCCGTACGGGCTTGAGGACGTAGTCCACCGCCTTCAGGTCGAAGGCCCGTACGGCGAAGTCCTCGTGCGCGGTGACGAACACGATCAGCGGCGGCCGCGCGAAGCCGGCCAGCAGCCGGGCGACGTCCAGCCCGGTCAGCCCGGCCATCTGGATGTCCAGGAAGACCACGTCGATGGCGTCGGGCCCGTCGGGGCCGCTCTCCACCGCCCGGGTGATCCGGCGCAGCGCCTCGGTGGCGTCCGAGGCGCCCTCCGCGCTGAGCACCCGGGCGTCGGAGCGCAGCAGGTAGAGGAGCTCCTCCAGCAGGGGCAACTCGTCGTCGACGGCCAGTACGCGCAGCATGGGCCGAGTGTAGGCAAGGTCCGAAAGGGACGGCCTAGGAGGCACCGAGGAGCTTGCCGTCGGGGGCGACGGCGTACCAGGTGCCGCCCACGCCCTGCCCGTTGGTGTCACCGGGCTTCTTGTCGCCGGTGAAGGTGTAGACGGGCCAGCAGTTGACCGTCTGCTGCTTCTTGCCGTCGGGACGGTCGAGGACCAGGTAGTTCTTCTCGGTGATCCCGTCGCCCCGCTGGGCCGGGGGGACGGCCGGCCACTTCGCCAGGCAGTCGCCGGTGCAGCGGGAGACCATCGGCCAGGCGGTGTCGGGCTTGAACCGGTAGACGGTCATGCCGTTGCCGTCGACGACGTGCTCCCCGAGCTTGGGGTCCTTGGCCACGGTCAGGGCGCCGGTGGCCTGGCCGGCGGCTGCCGGGGCGGGGGCCGCGGCCTTCGCCGCCTTCTTCCCGTCGGGCGCGAGGGCGAACCAGGTGCCGCCGACGCCCTGGCCGTTGATGTCGCCGGCCTTGGTGTCCTTGGCGTAGCGGTACGCGGGCCAGCCGGCCACCGTCAGCTGCTT
The DNA here is from genome assembly GCF_040636215.1 of Streptomyces sp. NPDC006687. Lineage (NCBI taxonomy): Bacteria > Bacillati > Actinomycetota > Actinomycetes > Kitasatosporales > Streptomycetaceae > Streptomyces > Streptomyces sp. NPDC006687. The sequence goes on from NZ_JBEYJJ010000017.1 coordinate 43,368, forward strand.
GCCGCCGTCCGCGCGGACCACCTCGCCCAGCAGGGCGGGGTCCATGCCCGCCGCGGCGCTCGCGTCGCCCGCCGGGACCGGCGGCCAGGCTTTCGCGCAGTCCCCGTCGCAGTGGGAGGCCGGAGGCTGGGCGGTGTCCTTGTCGAAGCGGTAGAGGGTGGACCCGGCGCCGTCGGTCAGCACCGGCCCGAGCCGGTCGGTGGTGGAGACGGCGAGGGTCCCGGCCGGCTTGGCCCCGGACCCGGCCCCGGCCTGCGCGGCGTAGGGGTCGGCGGCGGGGGCGGATGAGGCGGCCCCGGCCGGCTTGGCCGCGTCGGCCTTGCCGGCCGTGTCCTCCCCGTTGCAGGCGGTCGCCGTCAGGACGACGGCGACCGCGACCGCGGCCAGGGTGGTTCCGCGCTTGATGCCCATGGTGTGCTCTCCCGTGTGTGTGTCCGCCGGAGCCGGGGTCCGGCCCTTCGCCGGACCCCGTCGACTCGTGCGGAACACGGGCTCGCGGGAGCGTTCTGTTCAGGGGCGGCGGTATGGCGAGCCTCACTCAGCCGCCGTCGAACCCGGCCCGCCGCAGGGCCGTGACCACAGCGAGGCCGAGGATCCGGTGTCCGGCGTCGTTGGGGTGCAGTCCGTCGGCGAGGTGCTCGGGTCCCAGCAGGTCCCGGCCCGGCAGCAGGGCGAGCCGCCCGTCCCCGGCGGCGATCCGGTCGCGGACGGCCCGCTCCATGGCCTCGCGCAGGGCGCCGAGGGTGGCGCCGAGCCGGTTCGGGGTCCGTTCGGCGTCGGGGCGCAGCACGGGGGAGACCAGCAGGAGCGGGGTCCGGGGGTGGCCCTGGCGGACCAGGTCGAGGAAGACGCGGGTGGTCTCGTACAGCAGGGGCGCCGTGTGGGGGACGCGGGTCCAGCAGTTGGTGCCGAACGCGAGGGTCAGCGCGTCGGCGGGGAGCGCGGCGAGCTGTTCGGCGGTGGCCGGCTCACCGCGCCCGGCGCCCGCGTAGCCGAGGTTCACGGTGTCCCAGCCCAGCGCCCGCCCGGCGACGGCGGGCCAGCCGTGGGCGGGACGGGTGGACCACCAGCCCTCGGTGATGGAGTCGCCGTACACCACCCACCGCGGCGCGGGCGGGGCGGGCGCGAGGGCCCCGCCGACCCCGCGCACCCCCAGGATCCGGGGCGAGCACGCCTCCGGGGGGTGGACGGTGTAGGGCCCGGCGCCGTCCGGCAGGGGGATGCGTACGACGGCCTCGGGGGCGGGGTCGGTGAACACCTCGCGGACCATCCCGTGGCGGTCCCAGAGGGAGAAGCCGTGCGCGAGGTCGCGCAGGGCGTCCGTGGGGCCGGGGACGTCGGCCCGGTAGCGGATCTCCACGGCGTGCGCCCCCTGGGCCAGGAACTCCACGCGGACCCCGATGGGCAGGGCGGCCCGCTCGCCGGTGTCCCAGGGGAGCCGCTCGGTGTCGTCGGGGTCCGCCCGTACCGGCCGGTCCTCGTCCAGCCAGGCGATTCCGCGCAGGTAGGGGCCCGGAGCGAGCCAGTCCGGGTGCGTGCTGTCGGCGTCCATGGCGGCACGCTGCGGGATTTCTGATGGGCTGTCAAGAACGACCGGAAAAGGTGCTCGCGCATTGATCGATCATCCGCGTGCAACAAAGGACCCTCTAGGACAGATCCGCGCAACGATCGTGCGCCAATGTGCAAGGATGGTGCATTACGGGCGGTATCCCTCAGCTCGTAGGCTCACCCCCTGTACGTGGAGTGGCGCGCACCGCCTGCTCGGCGGTCCCCCCATGCCCAGACTCCCGTCTGTGTCCTGCCCGGATCGCTGCGGTCGACGCCCGAACCGTCCCCATCCGCAGTGTCAAAGGAGTCCGCACGTGCTCGATCAGGGCCAGGCACCCCCGCTCTCCCCGGAGACGCGCAAGCCCGTGAACCCGCTGCTGCGCCGCAAGCCGGTCGAGCGGCTCGTCGCCGAAGGCGGCCAGGGCGAGGGCGGCACGCTGCGCCGCTCGCTCACCATGTGGCAGCTGACCATGATCAGCATCGGTGCCACCCTCGGCACCGGCATCTTCGTCGTCCTCGGCACCGCCGCCCCCAAGGCCGGCCCCGCCGTGACGATCTCCTTCGTCATCGCGGGCCTCACCGCCCTGTTCTCGGCCCTCTCCTACGCCGAGCTGGCCGGCTCCGTCCCGGTCTCCGGCTCCTCGTACTCCTACGCGTACGCCACCATGGGTGAGCTCATAGCCTGGATCTGCGGTTGGTGCCTGGTCCTGGAGTACGCCGTCTCCGTCGCGGCCGTCGCCGTCGGCTGGGGCCAGTACCTCAACGAACTGCTCGACGGCACCATCGGGATCACCATTCCCGGCTCCGTCTCCGCGCCGCTGGGCGACGGCGGGTTCATCAACCTGCCGGCGCTGGTCGTCGTCCTGCTGTCGATGGTCTTCCTGATGCGCGGCGCCAAGGAGAGCGCCACCGTCAACTCGATCATGGTCGGGGTGAAGATCGTCACCCTGCTGCTCTTCATCGGCATCGGTGTCATGGGCATCAAGTCCGGCAACTACACCCCGCTCGCCCCGCTGGGCATGAGCGGTATCAGCGCCGCCGCCTCCACCCTGTTCTTCTCCTACATCGGCTTCGACGCCGCCTCCACCGCCGGTGAGGAGGCCAAGGACCCGAAGAAGGACCTGCCGCGCGCGATCATGCTCTCGCTCGCCATCGTCACCGTCCTCTACGTGCTCGTCGCCTTCGTCGCCGTCGGCGCCATGCCGTGGCAGGACTTCGAGGGCACCGAGGCCGCGCTGGCCCAGATCATGACCGACGTCACCGGCACCAGCGTCTGGGGCGTCATCCTCGCCGCCGGCGCCGTGATCGCCATCTTCTCCGTGGTCTTCGCCGTCCTCTACGGCCAGACCCGCATCCTCTTCGCGATGTCCCGCGACGGCCTCGTCCCCAAGGTCTTCGCCAAGGTCGACGAGAAGACCGGCGTCCCCCGCGCCAACGTCGTCCTCGTCTCCCTCTTCTGCGGCCTCCTCGCGGCCTTCATCCCGCTGGGCAAGCTCGCCGACGCCACCAGCATCGGCACCCTCTTCGCCTTCGGCCTGGTCAACGTCGCCGTCGTCATCCTGCGCGTGAAGCGTCCCGACATGCCGCGCACCTTCAAGGTGGCGCTGTTCCCGGTCACGCCGATCCTGGGCTTCCTCGCCTGCGGCTACATGATGTTCAGCCTCGATACCGCCACCTGGCTCGTCTTCGGTGGCTGGATGGCCGTCGGCCTCGTGATGTACTTCTGCTACGGCATCCGCCGCTCCCGACTGGCCACGGAAGAAGTGGCCACAGCAGAAAAGTGATCCGCCCGCAGTGCGACTGAACGATCTCGACGAACGCATCGTGCACGCCCTCGCCGAAGACGCCCGCCGCTCCTACGCCGACATCGGCTCCGAGGTGGGCCTCTCCGCCCCCGCCGTCAAGCGGCGCGTGGACCGGCTGCGGGCCGAAGGCGCCATCACCGGGTTCACCGTCCGCGTCGACCCGGCGGCCATGGGCTGGGAGACCGAGGGCTTCATCGAGATCTACTGCCGCCACAACACCTCGCCGGACGACATCCGGCGGGGCCTGGAGCGGTACCCCGAGGTGGTGTCCGCGTCGACCGTCACCGGCGACGCGGACGCCCTCGTCCAGGTCTTCGCCTCCGACATGCGCCACTTCGAGCGGGTCCTGGAGCGCATCGCCGGCGAGCCCTTCGTCGAACGGACCAAATCCGTCCTGGTCCTCAGCCCGCTGCTGCGCCGCTTCACCTCCGGGGCCCCCGCGTAGGGGACGCACACCCGCGCGGGCGCTGTCACCGGCGCGTGCCACCATCGCCCGCATGAAGATCCAGATCCCGCTGCCGGCCGACCCGCACACCTCGACCGTGTACACCGACTGGGCCCGCGCCCACGACCCCGCCGCGCAGCCCGCCGCCGTCGCCCTGTTCGACGAGGTCAGGCGCACCATCCACCAGGCGTACGACAAGCCCGGACGGTTCGTGGACGGCCTGGAGCGGCGGGTACGGGAACTGGACCCCGCCCACCTGCCCTGGTTCTGGGACACCGCCGGCCACCGGCTCATCGGCTGGCACCTGCGCTCCGCCGCCCGCGCCTACTCCCTGGCCCGCAAGGCCGAGCGCACCCACCGGCTGCCCGTCGACCCCGACTGGCACCGCGCCAACCTGCTGCTCTTCGCCCGCGCCGGGGCGCTGCCCGCCGCCGAACTCAGCGGCCACCAGAGCTGGCTGGCCACCGCCCTGGAGCCCGCCGCCGCGCACGAGGAGTACGTCCGCGTCCTGAGCGCCTGGGCCGCCTCGCCCGGCGAGCTCCCCGCCGACCTGGCCCGCCGCATCCGGCTCTCCGCGCGCGCCGCCGGGCTCCCCGCCGCCGAGGAGGCCCGCGTCCTGGGCCTCGTCCTGGCCGCCGCCCGGCACAAGGAGGTCCCCGACCGGCTGCTGGACGCCGCCACCCCGCTGCTCACCGCGCACCCCCCGGCCGAGGACACCGCCCTCGCCCTCCTCGACCTCTTCCCCGAGAGCCGTACGGACGCCTCCGCCTGGCTGCGCCTGCTCCTCGGCTGCGGCGCCGCCGACGCCGCCGCGGCCGGCCGGATCGTTCCCGAGGGCGGACTGACCGGCTGGCTCGCCCAGTACACCCGCCGCTTCGGCCACGGCCGCTGCGCCGGCGGCGGCGTCTCGCGCCGGCCCATGCCCGCCGAGCTGTTCGAGCTGCTCACCCGCTGGGCCCCCCGGCTGCGCGCCGCCGAGGCCCCGCTGCGCCTGCACGAGGACCGCTACCACCACCCGGGGCTCGACGCCGACCTGCTCGACGCCTGCCTCGCCGAGGGCATCGCCGTCGAGGACCCCGGCGTCGCCGTACGGCTGCACTTCTGGGACGAGCGCTCCCGCCGCGACCTCAAGGCCCTCGCCGCCGACCCGGTGTTCGGCCCCCGCCTGGAGGGCACCGTCCACGCCGGACCGCGCCGGTCCGGGACCGCCATCACCCGCCTGCCCGGCAACGCCGGCATCGCCGCCGAGGTCCACGGCCGTATCGAAAGCCTGCTGTCGGCCCTGCGCGGCGGCGGCCTCGCTGCCGCCGACGAGGCCGTCGAGGAACTCGACGCCCTCCTCGACCGGCCGACCGCCCTCGCCCTGGACGGCATCGAGGAGGCCCTCGACGCCCTCGACCTCACCGGCCCGCTCGGCCGCGCCCTGCGCGCCGGACTCCCCGAGGAATGGGCCTGGCCCGCCCTGGAGGAGGCCGTCACCGCCCTCGGCGGACCCGGGGCCGTCACCGGCGTCACCTGCACCTGGCCCGTCCTCACCGTCTACGGCCCCGACCTGGCCCTCGCCGTCGACCACGCCGGCCGCCGCGGCTCCTGCTCCTTCCGGCTGCCCGACGAGGCCACCACCCACACCGTCCACTGGACCGGCGGCCACTTCCTGATCGGCTTCGCCACCACCCCCGGCGCCTCCTTCGGCACCCACGCCTTCTGGGCCGACCGCCCCGAGGACGTCTTCGAACCCGAGGGGAAGCTGGGCCTGCGCCGCTACGGCGGCATGATCCAGGGCGGACTCGGCTACCAGTTCGCGACCCCCGACGGCGGACGCCTGGAGGAAGGACGGGTCCTGCGCCCCGGCGACCGGCAGGGCATCGGCTCCCACGACGTCCAGATGAGCGACGGCGAGCGGTTCTGGGCCACCGGCGTCCACGACGAGTGGCGCACCTGGTCCCGCCTCGACCCCGCCACCGGTACCGCCCTCCCAGGACACGACGCCCCCGCCTTCCACACCGCCGCCCCGCTCCCGCCCGGCACCGCCCACTCCGGCGACCTCCAGACCCTCGCCGCCCTCCCCGACGGAGCCCCCGCCTCCCCGCTCGGCCAGGACGGCCGCCTCGTCGGCTTCCGCGTCCTGCACCGCATCCCCTACCCCGGCCCCTCGCCGAAGGAGTTCGTCCTGGAGGGTGTCGACGGCCGCCGCGCCGGCTACCGCAGCCGCCGCTGGGGCAGCCGCCCCTGGGCCGTGATCCGTATGCCGCAGGGCGGTGAGGAGGCGGTGCTCGCCGAACAGGAGTCCATCCGCTGCCACGCCGCCGAGGACAACTCCCTCCTGTGGCAGGTAGAGGGATTCCCCGGCTCCGGCCGGCGCCGCACCCCCGGCTTCGGCTCCGGCGCGGGCCCCGTCCCCCCGCCCGCCTACTGGCACTTCCTCACCGAGCGCTGCCCCGCCTCCTCCCGGGCCCTGCGCACCGTCACCGGCACCGCCGTACGGGCCCTGCTCGACGCCGCCCTCGCCGGCGACCCGGCGCCCGCCCTGCCGGCCCCCCTCGACCCGCGCGTCGCCGAAGGCGTGGCCCGGGCCGCGGCCCTCGCCGCCGATGTGCTGCGCCGCCGCCGGGAGCTGTCCCGCCGGATCGCCGTCATCCGCTCCGGCCCCGTCGTCTCGCTGCGCACCGAGGCCCCCGACAGCGTGCTCGTCCCCGCCCTGTACGGGCTCGTGCCCCACCGCCGGAGCGCCCACGACGAGCCCTCCATCGCACCGCAGCCCGCCCTCCAGACCGCCGTCGCCGCCGACGGACGCCACCTGCGCGGCGAGATCGACGACGAGACGCGCGTCCTGGCCCGGCCCGCCGTCCCCGAGACCTGGGAGCCGCTGGTCGGCGGCATCGGGGCCGTCGCCTGGCGGGCCGCCGTCGCCACCACCCCGGAACAGGAGCGGGAGGCGCTGGCCGCCCTGCTGGAGACCTGGAGCGGGCAGCCCTTCGCCGAGCCGGGCACCGCCTGGCGTGCCGGCCGGGCGGCCGAGGAGGCCCTCGCGGGCTCCCGGGCCGCCGGGCAGACCCTCGCCTCCGGCCCCGTCCGCGGCGGCCGGGCCTGGTTCCTCCAGCGGGCCGCCGATCCCGCACCCGACGGGGCCGAGGACTGCGCGGTCCGCTCGGTCGACGCCGACGACTCCGCGCGCCTGCCCCGGCTGCTGGAGCTGCTCGCCGAGCGCGGCCCGCTGCCGGTGCCTGCGGCGGTCCGCGAGACCTTCGCCCGGCTGACCGGGGTCCGGGCCCCGGTCGCCGCCCTGGTCCTCGCCGGGTTCCCCGGCCGTGAGCACTACGGGCACCACCTCAAACTGCTGGCTTCAGCCCCCTTCAAGGCGAACAGGGAGATGGCCGACCGGTACGACGCCCTCTGCCGCGCCCTCGGCGAGGCGGGACGCCGCGCGGTCCTGGCCGCAGGGGTGCCCGAGGACCCGGCCGAGCTGTGGGAGCCCGGCGGGACGACGGCCGCGGCCGAGCGGATGGCCGCCGTCTGGAACGGGCTCGTCGGCGCAGCGGAGTACACCGACGAGGAACTGGCCGGCGCACTGGAGGCCGAACTGGGCCTGCCCGACGCCTGGGCCCGCGCCCTGCCCGCCGGGCGGCCTCCGGCCGGTGCTCCCCTGGGCGAGGACGGCCTCGTACTCGTCGGCAGCCGCACCGGGGGCGTCGACCTGCACCACGCCGCGCCGGACGGCGCCGCCGGGGCGCTGGTGGACCCCCGCCTGCCGGCGCACCACCTGGCCGCCTCGGTCATCGCCTGGGCCCTGACCGAGCGGCCCGTCGGCGACCCGGCCGCCCGGGGCGCCCTGGCCCTGTACGGGAGGCTGCGGGCCCAGCTGGAGCGCCCGGACGCGCTCGTCCCGCTGGGCGGATTCTTCGCGGAGCTGGCCGGCATCGCCGCGGCCGACCCGGCCTTCACCCCGTACGCGGGGACCGTCCTGCCCTGTCCGCAGCCGCCGGGAGACGGCGTCCCCGACCCCTCCACCGTCCTCGACGACGGGCTGTTCGTGGTGGCCGTGCCCCGGGGGGACTCCTTCCTGCGGCCGGCCGCCCTCGCCGATCCGGAGCGGATGGCGCGGGCCGAGCGGATCGCCGCCACCGTCCGGGAGGGCTACCTGCTGACCGTCCTGCGCAGGCACCGGGACCTCCTCGACGGGCTGGCCCGGCTGGCCGCACGGGCCAGCCGCACCCCGGTCCCCGAAGGCGGCTACGAGGCCGACCCGGCCCTGAGCGCCCCGGCCCTCGTCGCCGAGGTGGCGGCCGCGCTGGGGACCGGCCCGGACGCCGCCGCCCTCCACCTCCAGCTGCTGGCCCTGGCCCGCCCCACCGACCGGGCCGTACGCCGCTGGAACGGCTGGACGCCCGCCCGGCACAAGGCCGCCCAGGCGGAGCTGCTGGCGACGGGCGCCGTGGAGAGCGGCAAGCGGGCCCGCGCGGGCCGCACGCTGTTCGCCCCCGGCGAGTGGACGGAGGCCAAGGCCCCGCACCTCCCCGTGGAGACGGCCAAACTCGACGCGTACCTGGCGTCGGCCTCGGGCACCACCCTCCACCTGCCCCTGTGGCGCCTGCTCGCCCCGGTCCCCCCGCACGAACTGTTCGCCCGTGCCTGGGCGGAACGGGGCCGCCCCCGGGCCTGAGACGGACGTCACCGTTCCGGCCGCCGCACCACGCCCGCGCAACGAATCGCCGCCAAGCGGCCGGAACGCGCAACACATCGATGAGCCCAGCGCAACGGTGACGGCTTGTCCCGGTCGAACGCCAGAACGTACCGTTTTACGACCCCCACCCCACCTGTCACAGAGGTACGCCCATGCCCCCGCTGCGCACCGCACTCCTCCAGAGCTCCGGACGGCTCGGCGACACCGCCGAGAACCTGAAGCGGCTCGACGAGGCCGCCGCGCGCGCCGCACAGAGCGGGGACGGGCTCCTCGTGACCTCGGAGATGTACCTCACCGGCTACGCGCTGGACACCGAGGACATCGCGGGCCTGGCCGAGCCGGCGGACGGCGAGTCCGCCCACGCCGTCGGGGGCATCGCCCGCCGCCACGGGATCGCCGTCCTCTACGGCTACCCCGAGCGCGACGGCGACACGGTCTACAACTCGGCCCAGCTCATCGGCCCCGACGGGGCCCGGCTGGCGAACTACCGCAAGACCCACCTGTTCGGCTGCTTCGAGCAGGAAGCCTTCACCCCCGGCGACGTCCCCGTCGTCCAGGCGGACCTCGGCGGCCTCCGCGTCGGCATCATGATCTGCTACGACGTGGAGTTCCCCGAGAACGTACGGGCCCACGCGCTGGCCGGGACCGACCTGCTGCTGGTCCCGACCGCCCAGATGCACCCCTTCCAGTTCGTCGCCGAACAGCTGGTCCCCGTACGGGCCTTCGAGAACCAGATGTACATCGCGTACGTCAACCGCACCGGCCCCGAGGGCGAGTTCGAGTTCGTCGGCCTCAGCTGCCTCGCCAGCCCCGACGGGGTCACCCGCACCCGCGCCGGCCGCGGCGAGGAGATGGTCCACGGCGAGGTCGACCCCGAGCTGCTGCGCCTCTCGCGCGAGACCAACCCGTACCTGCGCGACCGCCGCCCCGGGCTCTACGCCTCCCTCGTCTGAGCCCCGCCCCGCCCCCCGCCCGCCCAGCCCTGCCTGCTCTGCCGCAAGGAGACGTACCCCCATGACGTCCACGGTGCCCACCACCGCCGTTCCGCACGGCGACGGACAGCTCCCGCCGATCACCATGTTCGGCCCGGACTTCCCGTACGCGTACGACGACTTCCTCGCCCACCCGGCGGGCCTGGGCCAGATACCGGCGACCGAGCACGGCACCGAGGTCGCCGTCATCGGCGGCGGGCTTTCCGGCATCATCTCCGCCTACGAGCTGATGAAGATGGGCCTCAAGCCCGTCGTCTACGAGGCCGACCAGATCGGCGGCCGCCTGCGCACCGTCGGCTTCGAGGGCCCGGGCACCGAGGGCCTCACGGCGGAGATGGGCGCCATGCGCTTCCCGCCCTCCTCCACCGCCCTCCAGCACTACATCGACCTCGTGGGCCTGCGGACCCAGCCCTTCCCGAACCCGCTCTCCGAGGCCACCCCCTCGACGGTCGTGGACCTCAAGGGCGAGACCCACTACGCCGAGACCATCGCCGACCTCCCGCAGATCTACCGCGACGTCGCCTCCGCGTGGAACGCCTGCCTGGACGAGGGCGCCGACTTCTCCGACATGAACCAGGCGATGCGCGAGCGGGACGTCCCGCGCATCCGCGAGATCTGGGCCAAGCTCGTCGAGAAGCTCGACAACCAGACCTTCTACGGCTTCCTCTGCGACTCGGAGGCGTTCAAGTCCTTCCGCATGCGCGAGGTCTTCGGCCAGGTCGGCTTCGGCACCGGCGGCTGGGACACCGACTTCCCGAACTCCATCCTGGAGATCCTGCGCGTCGTCTACACCGAGGCCGACGACCACCACCGCGGCATCGTCGGCGGCTCGCAGCAGCTGCCGCTGCGCCTGTGGGAGCGCGAGCCCGAGAAGATCGTCCACTGGGCCCAGGGCACCTCGCTGTCCTCCCTGCACGAGGGCGCCCCCCGCCCGGCCGTGACCCGCCTGCACCGCACCGCCGGCAACCGCATCACGGTCACCGACGCGGGCGGCGACATCCGCACGTACCGCGCCGCGATCTTCACCGCGCAGTCCTGGATGCTGCTGTCGAAGATCGAGTGCGACGACACCCTCTTCCCGATCGACCACTGGACGGCGATCGAGCGCACCCACTACATGGAGTCCAGCAAGCTCTTCATCCCCGTGGACCGGCCGTTCTGGCTGGACAAGGACGAGGACACGGGCCGCGACGTCATGTCGATGACCCTGACCGACCGCATGACCCGCGGCACCTACCTGCTGGACAACGGCCCCGACCAGCCGGCCGTCATCTGCCTGTCGTACACCTGGTGCGACGACAGCCTGAAGTGGCTGCCGCTGTCCGCGAACGAGCGGATGGAGGTCATGCTGAAGTCCCTCGGCGAGATCTACCCCAAGGTCGACATCCGCCGCCACATCATCGGCAACCCGGTGACCGTGAGCTGGGAGAACGAGCCGTACTTCATGGGCGCGTTCAAGGCCAACCTGCCGGGGCACTACCGCTACCAGCGCCGCCTGTTCACCCACTTCATGCAGGACAGCCTCCCCGAGGACAAGCGCGGCATCTTCCTCGCGGGCGACGACATCTCCTGGACGGCCGGCTGGGCCGAGGGCGCCGTCCAGACCGCTCTGAACGCGGTCTGGGGCGTCATGCACCACCTCGGCGGCTCCACGGACGCCACCAACCCCGGTCCGGGCGACGTGTACGACGAGATCGCCCCGGTGGAACTCCCGGAAGACTGATCCTCTTCACGCGCCGCTCGCACGGCTCGGGCCCCACCCCCTGACCACGGGCCGCCCCCGCGTATCCCCCCACGCGGCGGCGGCCCGTTCCCATGTCCGGGAACGGGGTCACATGCGGCAGACCGGTGCGGGGACGGGCACGGGGGTCAGCAGGCAGCGGCCGACCAGGCCGACGCCCGCGTCGAGGGACTCCTCGAACTCCTCCGCCAGGCCGGGGGAGCGGCGCAGGGTCCACAGCAGGCGGGCCGCCGCCCAGGCGCCCGCGCGGGCGCGCTCCAGGCTCCAGGAGCCCAGCAGGTGCGTCAGGGGGTCGGCGATCTCCAGCAGGTCCGGGCCCGGCATCAGGTCCTCCCGGATGCGCTCCTCCAGGGCGACCAGGGTGTCGCCGACGCGGTGGAAGTCGGCCTCCAGGGCCGTCGGCGGGCAGTCCAGCACCCGGCAGGTGGACACCACCGCCAGGGCCAGGTCGTACCCGATGTGGGCGTTGATCCCGGCCAGCGCGTACTGGAGCGGGCGCACCCCCGGGTGGCGCCGGTACTGCAGGAGCGGGCGCCAGCTGGCCGGCGCCCGCTCCGACTCCACCGCCGTCAGGTACCGCTCGGCGAACCGGACGCTCAGCGTCTCGGCCCGCCGGGGCTCGGGGAAGGCCCCCCGCTCGATCCGCTCGTGCAGGGTCTGCGTCACGGTCAGGTAGACCCGGTTGAAGACGGCCACGCCGTCCCGCGCCGGCAGCCGCTCGTCGAGGACGCGCATCCGCGCGAGTACCGCTTCCATGGAGGACAGCGTCACAGCCGCGGCGCCCCGCGCGGGGAACTTGGCCGCGCGCTTCGCCGGTTCGGGCGAAACGGCGTCAACCCCGCTTGTCGCGGGGCTCCTCGGTGCTGTCGTCGTAGGCGGAGGTGCCCGAGTCCAGCAGCGGCTCCTGCCGCTTGAGGTGCTCCGGCGCGAAGTAGCGCAGCGCGTGGTAGCCGGTGATCACCACGAGGGTGCCGAGCGCGATCCCGCCCAGCTCGAAGGTGTCGCTGAAGCGCAGCTTCACCCCGCCGACGCCGATGATGATGCCCGCGGCGGCCGGGACCAGGTTCAGCGGGTTGCGCAGGTCCACCCGGCCGTTCAGCCAGATCTGCGCGCCGAGCAGGCCGATCATCCCGTACAGGATCACGGTGATGCCGCCCAGCACCCCGCCGGGGATCGCGGCGACGACCGCGCCGAACTTCGGGCACAGGCCGAAGAGCAGCGCGAAACCGGCGGCCGCCCAGTAGGCCGCCGTGGAGTAGACCCGGGTGGCGGCCATGACGCCGATGTTCTCGGAGTACGTGGTGTTCGGCGGGCCGCCCACCGCCGTGGACAGCATGGACGCCGCGCCGTCGGCGGCGATGGCGGTCCCGAGCTGGTCGTCGAGCGGGTCGCCGGTCATCTCGCCCACGGCCTTGATGTGGCCGGCGTTCTCGGCGATCAGCGCGATGACCACCGGCAGCGCGATCAGGATCGCCGACCACTGGAAGGACGGCCCGTGGAAGGCAGGCAGCCCGATCCAGTCCGCCTTGGCCACCCCGGAGAGGTCGAGCCGCCAGTGGTCCACGGCCTCGGTCCCGCCCGCCGGGGAGTGGATCTTGCCGAAGATCAGGTCGAGGACCCAGGAGAGGGCGTACCCGAAGACCAGGCCCAGGAAGATCGCGATCCGCGACCAGAACCCGCGCAGGCACACCACGGCCAGACCGGTGAACAGCATGGTCAGCAGGGCCGTCCACTGGTCCTGCGGCCAGTACGTCGCCGCCGTCACCGGAGCCAGGTTGAAGCCGATCAGCATCACGACCGCGCCCGTCACCACCGGCGGCATCGCCGCGTGGATGATCCGCGCGCCGAAGCGCTGGACGGCCAGACCGGCCAGGAACAGCGCCGCGCCGACCACGAACACCGCGCCCGTGACCACCGCGCTGTCCCCGCCGCCGGCCCGGATCGCCGCCGCCACGCCCACGAAGGAGAGCGAGCACCCCAGGTAGGAGGGGACCCGCCCGCGCGTCGCGAGCAGGAAGACGGCGGTGGCGATGCCCGACATCATGATCGCCAGGTTCGGGTCCAGGCCCATGAGGACCGGGGAGACGAAGCTCGCCCCGAACATGGCGACCACGTGCTGGGCGCCGAGACCGGCGGTGCGCGGCCACGACAGCCGCTCGTCCGGCCGGACCACCGCGCCGGGGGCGGGGGTCCGCCCGTCTCCGTGCAGGGTCCAGCGCAGGCCGAAGCCCATGGTCCACCACTTCCGTTCCGCCGAGGGGCCGAGGTTCACGACCGCAGGGCGGCCAGCCATATCGTACGGCCGGAAAGCGGCTGGTCCGGCGGGCTCAGCAGGCGCCCAGGTCCTTCCAGACGCCCCACTCGCCGGTGGTGCCGGGCTCCTCGTCGCGGGTCCACCACTGGGCCTTCCAGGTGTGGCCCTTGTGGGAGACGAGGCTCCCGCTGTTGTAGACCGTGCCCGCCGCGTACGCCGGGCTGGTGCAGGTCCCGCCCGGGGGAGTGGTCGGCGGGGTGGTCGGGGGAGTCGTCGGCGGCGTGGTGGGCGGCGTCGTCGGGGGAGTGGTCGGGGGCTGGGTGGTGCCCGGCTCCGTCAGGGTGGTGCCGCGCGCCAGGTCCCCGGCGAGGGCGTAGGTGGTGCCGGAGATGTTCACCGTCCAGTTGGAGGGCGTGGAGACCGGCAGGTAGTAGTTGAAGGCCAGGTCGACCGTGGCCCCCGGGGCCAGCGTCTGCCAGGCCGGGAGCTTGAGCGAGACCCGCTGGAAGTCACCCTTCAGGCCGCCCGCGTTGCTGCCGGTGTGCCCGCTGCTGATCACCTTCGTGCCGAAGCCGGACTGGTCGGAGGCGTTGTCGGGGGCCGAGGTGCCGTAGTCGAACTGGAACTCGGTGCCGCCGGGCAGCGTGGTCCTGGTGTTGTTGGTGATCCTCAGCTTGGGGGTGATCGGGTAGTTGGAGTCGCCCAGCTTGAAGTCCGTGAACTCCGTCCGGATGTCCACCGCCTGCGCCGGCGGCGCGCCCCCGGCCTTCTTCGCCCCGTAGGGGGTGGCCGCCTTGAACTTGTCGTACATCAGTGAGGTGAGGGTGGAGCCCATCTCGTACTGGCCCTTGGCCGCGTTGTAGGAGTAGTCGCCGGCCAGCTCCCAGACCATGGTGCCGCCGATGCCCTTGTTCACCACGTAGTCGGCCTTGGCGGCGACGGACTGCTCGTCCTCGGTCGACAGGAAGACCTTCTTCTGCGCGTTCCACAGCCACGGCGCCACCAGCGTGGAGTCGTACTTGCGGGCGTAGGTGCCGGTCAGCGTGGTGTTCGCGGGGAAGCCGTACTTCGTGACGTAGTCGCCGACGACGCCCTTCTCCAGGTTCTTCGCGTGCCACATCGGGTTCGAGCCGGCCGGGGACTCGACGCCGTTGGCGTCCAGGTCGTGCCAGAGGTTGTCGATGCCGACCGCCCCGTCACCGCACTTGGTCAGGCCGGCTCCCGCCGGGCAGCTGGTGGCCGGCGCCCGGCCCCACAGGCCGTCGGTGCCGCCCTGCACGTTCTTGAAGCCGCGGGTGTAGTACGGCAGGCCGATGTTGATCCGGCCCGGGGGCATCGAGCCGCGGAAGTAGTGGTAGGCCCAGTCGGTGTTGAGGTAGCCGATGCCGCCGTACTGGGAGGTGGAGTAGACGCCCGCGGCCGCCAGTTCGGCGTCCTTGCCGTCGTCGAAGAGGGAGGCGTTGGGGCCGACGTACTCGTTCCAGGCGCCGTGCAGGTCGTAGGACATGATGTTGACGTAGTCCAGGTACTTCTGCATCTGGAACGTCTCCATGCCCCGCAGCAGGTAGCCGGAGGAGGGGGCGGCGACGGACAGCAGGTAGTGCTTGCCGTCGGCGGCGCCCGCGCGGTCGAGCTTCTCGCGCAGCGACTTCATCAGCGCCGCGTAGCCCTGTACCAGCCCGGCCCGGCGGGCGTTGGACAGCTGCCAGTCCAGCGGGTTGCCCGCGTCCTTCATGGTCGTCGGGTACTCGTAGTCGATGTCGACGCCGTTGAAGCCGTAGGTGCGGATGAACTCGACCGAGGAGTTGGCGAAGGTGTCGATGCCCGCCTGGTTGACGGAGCCGTCGGCGTTGGTGGCCATCGAGTAGAAGCCGCCCGAGGCCACCCGGTTGCCGTCGGCCCCGAAGTAGCCCCCGGTCTCGGCCCAGCCGCCCACCGAGATCAGCGTCTTGACGTTCGGGTACTGCTTCTTGAACTTGCCCAGCAGGTTGAAGTGGCCCTTGTAGGGCAGGGCCGGGTCCATCTCGGCTCCGGCGACGCCCGGCCAGGTCATCCCGGTGGCGGCGTTGTCCGGGCCGTCCGCGCCGACCGAGATCTTGTTGTCGGAGCCGACGTGGGCGAAGGCGTAGTTCAGGTGGGTGACCTTGGACCACGGGACGTTGCCGGCCAGGTAGGCGGGGGCGCCGTCCTTGCCGGTGCGCCAGCCGGTGAAGTAGCCGATGACCCGGCGCTGGTGGTCCGCGCCCATCTTCTCGCGGCCTTCGGAGTCGTAGACGGAGCAGTACGGGACGTCCACGCCGGGGGTCTTGTACAGCCCGTCGGGGCGGCAGCTCTCGTTGTCGGCGGCGTGCGAGACGCCCGCGGAGAGCCCGCCGACCAGCAGGCCGGCGATCGCTGCGCCGGATGCCAGGAGCATCGCTCTCGTACGTGTGGGGGACGGCATGGTGCCTCCTGGGGAGGGGAGGGTGGGGCCAACGTGCGGCAACTGGCGGAAGGGTGGCGCTGGTTGGCCCGTGACGTGCGCACGTCGACAGGCCGCTCCCGGGAAGATGAAGGGAACGTTAAGAGGACTAGACCAACCCGTCAATAGGTCTGGACCAACCTGGGGCCCGGTCCGGACCGGGCGCGTCCGCGCCACCGCCGGCGCAAGAGGAACACTCAAGGACGGGGGCTTGTGAGCCAGGCCACAGCGGTTCACCCGCATGGCCGCCGAGGCACCGTGGCACACTGGCCCTAGTACCAGTAGCAGCGCACTCCGGGGTCGGTGTAATTCCGAACCGGCGGTATAGTCCGCGACCCGTCCGCAGCCAGCGGCCGGTTGACCAGGTGAAATTCCTGGACCGACGGTTAAAGTCCGGATGGGAGGCAGTGCGCGGCGGGCAGTCACGGTACGCCGCCGTCGGCGGTCCACCGGCGTATCCCCAGGGGATACGTCCCGGAAGGACTGGGTTCCCGGCCCCGGCGTCCCCGTGTGCTTTCCCGCTTCTTCTGTCGTATCCCGACAGGCCCCGGAGTCCGTGCCCGATGAGGCAGGAGGACCCGGTGGCGACCCACACCGCGCAGGCAGCACCCGACCCGGACATCACCGCGATGCGCCGGGCCATCGAGCTGGCCTCCCGCGGACTCGGCTCCACCAGCCCCAACCCCGTCGTCGGCTGCGTCCTCACCGACCCCGCCGGCACCGTGGTCGGCGAGGGCTGGCACCAGCGGGCCGGCGGCCCGCACGCCGAGGTCCACGCCCTGCGCGCGGCCGGGGACGCCGCCCGCGGCGCCACCGCCTACGTCACCCTCGAACCCTGCAACCACACCGGGCGCACCGGCCCCTGCGCGCAGGCGCTCATCGACGCCGGCGTCACCCGCGTGGTCTACGCCGTCCCCGACCCGAACCCGCAGGCCACCGGGGGCGGCGCCACCCTGCGCGCCGCCGGGATCGACACGACGGCCGGCCTCCTCGCCGACGAGGCCGAGCAGGGCAACGCCGCCTGGCTGACCTCCGTCCGCCTCGGCCGCCCCCACGTCACCTGGAAGTACGCCGCCACCCTCGACGGCCGCAGCGCCGCCGAGGACGGCACCAGCCGCTGGATCACCTCCGCCGAGTCCCGCGCCGACGTCCACCGGCTGCGCGCCGAGGCCGACGCGGTCCTCGTGGGCGCGGGCACCCTGCGCGCCGACGACCCCCACCTGGCGGTCCGCGGGACCGACGGGGCCACCCAGCCGCTGCGCGTCGTCCTCGACGCCCGCGCCGGCCTGCTCCCCACCGCCCGCGTCCTCGACGACGCGGCCCCCACCCTGATCGTCACCGGCGAGGACGCCGACACCCGCCACCTGCCCGGCGCCGACCTGCTGCGGCTGCCGCTGCACGAGGGCCGGATCCCGCTCCACCCCCTCCTCACCGAGCTGTACGCCCGCGGGGTGCGCTCCGTCCTCCTCGAAGGCGGACCCACCCTCGCCGGAGCCTTCCTGGAGGCCGGCGCCGTCGACCGCGTCATCGGCTACATCGCCCCGGCCCTCCTCGGCGCCGGCCCCGCCGCCCTCGCCGGAGCCGGCATCACCACCATCGCCCACGCCGTACGCCTCGACATCACCGAGGCCGTGCGCAGCGGCACCGATCTGCGCATCACCGCCGTTCCCGCCAACGCCCCCAAGGAGCACTGAGTGTTCACCGGAATCGTCGAAGAGCTGGGCGAGGTCACCGCCGTCGAGCAGCTCGCCGAAGCCTCCCGCTTCCGCCTGCGCGGCCCGGTGGTGACCGAGGGCGCCAAGCACGGCGACTCGATCGCCGTCAACGGCGTCTGCCTGACCGTCGTGGAGACCGCCGACGGCGAGTTCACCGCCGACGTCATGCAGGAGACCCTCAACCGCTCCAGCCTCGGCGCCCTCGCCCAGGGCTCCCGGGTCAACCTGGAGCGCCCCATGGCCCTCGGCGGCCGGCTCGGCGGGCACCTGGTCCAGGGCCACGTGGACGGCACCGGCGAGATCCTCTCCCGCACCCCCTCCGAGCACTGGGAGCTCGTCAAGATCGCGCTCCCGGCCGCCCTCGCCCGCTACGTCGTGGAGAAGGGCTCCATCACGGTGGACGGGGTCAGCCTCACCGTCGTCGAGGCCGCCGCCGACTACTTCACCATCAGCCTCATCCCCACCACCCTGGCGCTGACCACCCTGGGCATCAAGCAGCCCGGCGACCCGGTCAACCTGGAGGTGGACGTCCTCGCCAAGTACGTCGAGCGCCTGCTCGCCGCCGGCGTGGACCCCCTGACGCCCAGCGCCGCCCCCACCGCCGACGCAGCGAAGGAGAACCACCGGTGAGCGCCCTGACCTGGCTGAACTCCGAGGCGTTCACCGCCTTCGGCCAGAAGATCATCTGGTCCGACGCGATCGGCAACACCATGGGCCTGATCGCCCTCGCCCTCGGCTGGCGCCGCTCCCTGTGGACCTGGCCGACCCAGTTCCTCTCCGGCGTCATCCTCTTCGTCGCCTTCGCCGCCGGCCACCTCTCCGGCAACGCCGGCAAGCAGGTCGTCGTCATGGTGGTCGCCCTGTGGGGCTGGGCCCAGTGGACCCGCGGCAAGCGGCAGGCCCAGGACGCCTCCCTCGCCGTCCGCTTCGCCACCTGGCGCGAGCGCGGCCTGCTGCTGGGCGCCGCCGCGGCCGGCACCCTCGCCGTCACCGGGCTGTTCACCCTCTACCCCTGGATGTCCTGGAACCCGCTGCCGGACGCCTACATCTTCGTCGGCACCGTCGTCGCCATGTACGCCCAGGCCAAGGGCCTGGTCGAGTTCTGGTTCGCCTGGCTGCTCGTGGACGCCGTCGGCGTGCCCCTCGCCTTCACCAGCGGTTACGCCTTCTCCGCGTTCGTCTACGTGATCTACGGAGCGCTCGTGCTCTGGGGTGCCTACGACTGGTACCAGCGCTCGCGCACCGCCCCCGCCCCGGCCCTCGAAGGAGCAACGGCATGACCCCCTTCCTCAAGCCCGTGCCCGACCCGGCCGACTCCGGCGCCGAGGAGTCCTTCCGCCTCGACCCCGTCGAGCAGGCCATCCGCGACATCGCCGCCGGCCGGCCCGTGGTCGTCGTCGACGACGAGGACCGCGAGAACGAGGGCGACCTCGTCGTCGCCGCCGAGAAGGCCACCCCCGAGATCGTCGCCTTCATGATGAGCGAGTGCCGGGGCCTGATCTGCGCGCCGATGGAGGGCCCCGAGCTGGACCGCCTCGAACTCCCGCAGATGGTCCGCGACAACACCGAGTCGATGAAGACCGCCTTCACCGTCTCCGTCGACGCCGGCGCCGCGCACGGCGTCACCACCGGCATCTCCGCCGCCGACCGCGCCACCACCCTGCGGCTGCTCGCCAACGGCACCTCCGAGCCCGGCGACTTCGTCCGCCCCGGCCACGTCTTCCCGCTGCGCGCCAAGCCCGGCGGCGTCCTGGCCCGCAACGGCCACACCGAGGCCGCCGTCGACCTCGCCCGCCTCGCGGGCCTGCGCCCCGCCGGCGCCATCGTGGAGATCGCCGGCGAGGACGGGGTCATGCTGCGGCTGCCCGAGCTGATCCCCTTCGCCCGCAAGCACGGACTGACGATCATCTCCATCGAGGACCTGATCGCCTACCGCCGCTCCGCCGAGCCCACCGTCCGCCGCGAGGCCGAGGTCAGCCTGCCGACCGCCGCCGGCGAGTTCACCGCGTACGGCTACCGCTCCACCGTCGACGGCGTCGAGCACGTCGCCCTCGTCCACGGAGAGATCGGCGACGGCCGCGACGTCCTCGCGCGGATGCACTCCGAGTGCCTGACCGGGGACATCTTCCAGTCCCAGCGCTGCGACTGCGGCCCCCAGCTCCAGGCCGCCATGGCCCGGGTCCAGGCCGAGGGCCGCGGGGTCATCGTCTACCTGCGCGGGCACGAGGGCCGCGGCATCGGACTGCTGTCCAAGATGCGCGCCTACGAACTCCAGGAGCGCGGCCGCGACACCCTGGACGCCAACCTGGAACTCGGCCTGCCCGCCGACGCCCGCGACTACGGCGCCGGCGCCCAGATCCTCGCCGACCTGGGGGTGCGCACCGTCCGGCTGCTGACCAACAACCCCGACAAGGCCGCCGCCCTGGAGGACCACGGCATCTCCGTCGCCGGCCGCGAGCCCATGCCCGTCCAGGCGGGCGAGCACAACCTGCGGTACCTGCGCACCAAGCGGGACCGGATGGGCCACGACCTGCCCTGGCTGGAGGGGGCCGTACCCACCTCCGCCTGCGGCAACCAGTAACCACGCACGACACAGACACCACACCCGTTACACCCGTCAACCCGGCACCAGGCCGGACCCCCCTGAGGAGCAGAGCTGTGAGCGGCAAGGGCGCACCCGTACTGAGCGTGAAGAACTGCGGCGACCTGCGAGTCGCCGTCATCGCGGCCCAGTGGCACGAGAAGGTCATGGACGGCCTGGTGGACGGCGCCCTGCGGGCCCTGCACGAGCTGGGCATCGACGAGCCCACCCTGCTGCGCGTCCCGGGCAGCTTCGAGCTCCCCGTCGTGGCCAAGGTGCTCGCCGGGCGCGGCTACGACGCCATCGTCGCCCTCGGCGTGGTCATCCGCGGCGGCACCCCGCACTTCGACTACGTCTGCCAGGGCGTCACCCAGGGCCTGGTGCAGGTGTCCATCGACACCGGAGTCCCCGTCGGCTTCGGCGTCCTGACCTGCGACAACGACGAGCAGGCGCTGGACCGGGCCGGCCTGGAGGGCTCGAACGAGGACAAGGGCCACGAAGCGGTCACCGCCGCCGTCTCCACCGCCATGACCCTGCGCACCGTCAGCGAGCCCTGGCGCTAGCGGGCACCCCCGGCCCCCCGTCCACGGAGTGAACCCCGGCACCGGGGGAGCCGGGTGAACCCGTACCCTAAGGGCATCATGGCGAACAAGACCTTTGAAGAGCTCTTCTCCGAGCTCCAGCTCAAGGCCGCCGACGGCGACCCCAGCACCTCCCGCACCGCCGAGCTCGTCGGCAAGGGCGTCCATGCCATCGGCAAGAAGATCGTCGAGGAGGCCGCCGAGGTCTGGATGGCCGCCGAGTACGAGGGCGCGGACGCGGCCGCCGAGGAGATCTCCCAGCTGCTCTACCACGTCCAGGTGATGATGGTGGCGCGCGGGATCTCCCTCGACGACGTCTACTCCCACCTCTAGGCCGGAGCTCTTCACCGCGGGCCCCCCGCCCACACACCCCTTACGCATCTACGCACGAAGGAAGCCCCATGCTGCGCATCGCCGTCCCCAACAAGGGTTCGCTCTCCGGACCGGCGTCGGAGATGCTCCATGAGGCCGGCTACCGCCAGCGCAAGGAGTCCAAGGAACTCGTCACGGTCGACCCCGACAACGAGGTCGAGTTCTTCTACCTCCGCCCGAAGGACATCGCGATCTACGTCGCGTCGGGCAAGCTCGACATCGGCATCACCGGCCGCGACCTGCTGCTGGACTCCGGGGCCAACGCCGAGGAGATCCTGCCGCTGAACTTCGGCCGCTCCACCTTCCGCTACGCCACCAAGCCCGGCACGGCGACGGGCCCCGAGGACTTCGGCGGGATGACGATCGCCACCTCCTACGAGGGCATCGTCGCCAAGCACCTCGCCGACCTCGGCGTCGACGCCTCCGTCGTTCACCTGGACGGCGCCGTCGAGACCGCCATCGAGCTCGGCGTCGCCCAGATCATCGCCGACGTGGTCGAGACCGGCACCAGCCTGCGCAACGCCGGGCTGGAGGTCATCGGCGAGCCGATCCTCAAGTCCGAGGCGACCGTCATCCGCCGCACCGGCGCCGGCGACGACGACCCGAAGGTCGCGCAGTTCCTGCGCCGCCTCCAGGGCGTCCTGGTCGCCCGCAGCTACGTGATGATGGACTACGACTGCCGCGCCGAGCACCTGGAGCGCGCGGTCGCCCTCACCCCGGGCCTGGAGTCGCCGACGATCTCCCCCCTCCACAACGAGGGCTGGGTCGCCGTCCGCGCCATGGTCCCCGCCAAGGAGGCCCAGCGGATCATGGACGACCTGTACGAGCTCGGCGCGCGCGCGATCCTCACCACCTCGATCCACGCCTGCCGCCTCTGACCGGCCGGCCCGTCCCCGAAGGCATCACCGCACCATGAGCGAGTCCGCCGCCCGGCCCGTACCGCCCGCACTCCCGGTCACCTTCCGGCCGCACCGCACCCGGGCGGTGCTGCTGGGCGCCGGCTTCGTCATCTTCGTCACCATCGGGGCCATCGCCCTGCTGCTGGAGAACCTCAGCCCCGGGGAGCGGATCAGCTTCGTCGTCACCGCCGCCCTGATGGCCTCCGTCCTCGTCCTGCTCAGCCGCCCCAAGGTGGTCGCGGACGAGGACGGGGTCACCGTGGTCAACCTCACCACCAGCCGCCGCCTGGAGTGGGCGCAGATCCTGCGCGTCAACCTCCGCCCCGGCGACCCGTGGGTGTTCCTCGACCTCAACGACGGCACCAGCCTGCCCGCCCTGGGTATCCAGCCCGGCATCGCCAAGGCCCAAGCCATCGGCGACGCCCGCGCCCTGCGCGCCCTGGCCGAGACCCGCGGAACCGGCGCCGCGGACCACTGAGCCCGCCGCAACCTCGCCGCTGCGTCCCATTGCGGCGGCGATCTCAATGACTACCCTGGTGGGGCGGCGCACCACAGCGCCCACCCACCGGCCCCGGGACCCCGTGGCCCGTGGGCACCCCTGCGACCAGAGGAGTGACTCCCTCCAGCAATGGACGGATCGTCCGGTAGTACCCGCGCCGCCCTCCCCCCGGAGGCGGCGGCATGACCACCCCGCTACTGCTTCTCGTGGCGGCGTTCGCCCTGATCCTCGCCAACGGTTTCTTCGTGGCGGCCGAGTTCGGCCTCGTCACGGTCGAGAGACCCGAGGCCGAACGGGCCGCAGCCGACGGTGACCGCCGTGCCCGCACGGTGGTCGCAGCCCTGCGGGAGCTGTCCTTCCAGCTCTCCGGCACCCAGCTCGGCATCACCATCACCTCCCTCGTCGTCGGCATGCTCGCCGAACCGGCCCTCGCCGCGCTGCTGTCCAGGCCGCTCGCCGCGACCGGGCTGCCCGGCGGGGCCGTCCCCGGCGCCGCCGTCCTCCTCGGCATGCTGCTCGCCTCCGCCGTCCAGATGGTCGTCGGCGAGCTCGTCCCGAAGAACTGGGCGGTCTCCAAGCCGCTCCAGGTGGCCAGGTTCGTCGCCGGGCCGCAGCAGACCTTCTCCCGGGCCTTCCGGCCCGTCATCGCCGGCCTCAACTCCGTCGCGAACCGCCTCGTGCGGGCGCTCGGCGTCGAGCCCGCCGAGGAGATGGCCTCGGCCCGCACCCCCGGCGAACTGGTCTCCCTGGTCCGCCATTCGGCCCAGGCCGGCGCCCTCGAACAGGACACCGCCGACCTCTTCGTGCGGACCCTCTCGCTGGGCGAGCTCACCGCCCAGCACGTCATGACCCCCCGGGTGAAGGTCAGCGCCCTCCAGGACTCCGCCACCGCGGCCGACGTCCTGAACCTGACCCGCGCCACCGGCCTGTCCCGCTTCCCGGTCTACCGCGAGCGCATCGACGAGATCACCGGGGTCGTCCACCTCAAGGACGCCCTTGCCGTGCGCGAGTCCGAGCGCGCCCGCACGAGCGTCGGCCGGATCTGCGTCGCCCCGCTGCTGGTGCCCGGCTCCCTGCCGGTGCAGCCGCTGCTGGAACGGCTGCGCAGCGAACAGCCGATGGCCGTGGTGGTCGACGAGTACGGCGGCACCGCCGGCGTGGTCACCCTGGAGGACATCGTGGAGGAACTCGTCGGCGAGGTCCGCGACGAGCACGACCTCGCCGAGGACGACGGGCCCGAACTGGCCCCCGGCCCCGCCGAGGACGGCCGGCCCTCCTGGGAGGCCGACGGCAGCTGCCGCGTGCACACCCTGCGCCGCATAGGCATGGAGGTGCCCGAGGGCCCGTACGAGACCGTCGCCGGCCTCGTCGCCGACCTCCTGGGCCGGATCCCCGCCCCCGGGGACCGGGCCGAGCTGCCCGGCTGGCGGCTCTCCGTCCGCCAGGTCCGGCGCAACCGCGCCGAACGGGTGCGGCTGGTCCGCCTCACGGGGCTGCCGCAGGCCGCCCCCGGGTTCGACCTCGGCCCGCAGGCATCCCGGGTCACCGGCCGGCAGCGGTCCGAGCTGGAAGGCGCCTCCCTGTGAACGCCCTCCAACTGCTGTTCGCCGCGCTCCTGGTCCTGGCCAACGGCTTCTTCGTCGGCGCCGAGTTCGCGCTCGTCTCCGTACGCCGCAGCCAGATCGAGCCCCTGGCCGCCGCCTCCAAGCGCGCCCGCCAGGTGCTGTACGGCCTGGAGAACCTGCCGCGCATGATGGCCGCCGCCCAGTTCGGCATCACCCTGTGCTCGCTGACCCTCGGCGCGGTCGCCGAGCCCACCGTGGCCCGGCTGCTGGAGCCCGTCTTCGAGGCCGTCCACGTCCCGGAGGGCCTGGTCCACCCGCTGGGCTACGCCCTGGCGCTGGCCGCGGTGGTCTTCCTCCACCTGGTCATCGGCGAGATGGTCCCCAAGAACCTCGCCATGGCCGCCCCCGAGAAGACCGCCCTGTGGTTCAGCCCCGGCCTGGTGGCCTTCGCCCGCGTCTGCGGGCCGGTCACCACCGCCCTGGGCGCCTGCGCCGCGCTCGTCCTGCGGCTGTTCAAGGTGGAGCCCAAGGACGAGGTCGAGGCCGTCTACACCAGCGCCCAGCTCGGGCGGCTGGTCAAGGACTCCCGGCAGGCCGGGCTCCTCGAACCGATGGAGCAGGAGCGCCTGGAGGACGCCCTGGAGCTGGGCAGCCGCCCGGTCACCGACGTCCTCCTGGCCCCGGGCCGCCTCGTCACCGTCGGCCCGGCCGTCACACCGCGCCAGATCGAGCAGCTGACCGTACGCACGGGCTACTCGCGCTTCCCGGTCCGCTCCGAGACCGGGGCCTTCATGGGCTACCTCCACGTCAAGGACGTCCTGGACCTGGAGAACCGCGAGCGGGCCGTCCCGCAGCGGGTGTGGCGCCGGATGACCACGCTGTCCTCCACCCTCCCGCTCGACGACGCCCTCACCGTCATGCGCCGCGACGCCACCCACCTGGCCCAGGTCGCCGACCCCTCCGGGCGGGTTCTGGGCCTGGTGGCCCTGGAGGACGTCCTGGAAATGCTGGTGGGCGAGGTCCGCGACCCCTCCCACCGCATCCCACCCCGCCGAGAGGACCGCGCCCTGACCGCCTGAGACGGCGGAGGTCCCCTCCCCACCCTTCGCCCGTTCCTCCCCCAGCGGTAGCCGGGGGAGGAACGGTGGAAGGGCGGGTAGGGGACGGCCCCGCGCAGCGGCCCCCCACCCGCACCCGGAACACCGGCACAATGACCCCGTGGACCCGGAAACGGAACAGGTCGTCACCGCCATCGCCCCCCGCCTGCGCACGCTCCGCCGCACCCGCGGCCTCACCCTGGAGGCCCTCGCGGCCGAGACCGGGATCTCGGTGAGCACCCTCTCCCGCCTGGAGTCCGGCAAGCGCCGCCCCACCCTGGAGCTCCTCCTGCCCCTGGCCCGCGCGCACCGCGTCGCCCTGGACCAGCTGGTCGGCGCCCCGCCCACCGGCGACCCCCGGGTCCACCTCGAACCCCTCGGCAAGCACGGCACGGTCATCGTCCCCCTGACCCGCTACCCCGGCCGCATCCAGGTGTTCAAACAGGTCCTGACCCCGCGCGAGCCCAGGCTCGTCACCCACGAGAGCTACGAGTGGTGCTACGTCCTCGCGGGCGAACTCCGCCTGCTCCTCGGCGACGAGGAGCACATCCTGCGCCCCGGCGAAGTGGCCGAGTTCGACACCGGACGCCCCCACTGGTTCGGCCCCGCCGGCGACCAGGCCGTGGAGATCCTGCACCTGTTCGGCCCCCGCGGGGACCAGGCCGTCGTCCGCGCCGGCCCCACGCCCGGCTGACGGCCCCGCCCGCGCCCTACAGCGCCGGCGGCTCCGGCCGCTCCTGGGGCCCCCGCCCCGACAGCACCTCCCCGTACGCCTGCATCAGGTCCGCCAGCCGCAGCGTCGCCAGGTCCTCGCGCGAGGGATCTCCGGGGAAGCCGGACAGCCGCAGGTCCCGGTAGGCGCAGCTCTTCTCGTACAGGGTGCGCAGGAAGCGCCCGTTGCCGAGCTCGTCGATCCAGCCCTGCTCCACCACGTGGCCGCTGATGCTGCGCAGCTCCTCCAGTGCCTCCTCGTCCCAGCCGTCGCCGTTGGCGTCGGCCAGGACCTCCCCGATCGCCGTCAGTTCCGCCGGGCGGTAGCTGGGGAAGTCCACCCGGGTGGTGAACCGGGAGGACAGGCCCGGGTTGGCGGCCAGCAGCCGGTCCATGCCCGCCGGGTAGCCCGCCAGGATCACCACCAGGTGGTCCCGGTTGTCCTCGGCGCGCTTGAGCAGTACCTGGAGGGCCTCGTCCCCGTACGCGTCGCCCTTGCTGTAGCCGGAGTTGGACAGGCTGTACGCCTCGTCCACGAACAGCACCCCGCCGATCGCCGAGTCGATCAGCTCGTTCGCCTTCACCGCGGTCTGCCCGAGGAACTCGCCGACCAGGTCGGCCCGCTGAGCCTCCACCAGGTGGTCCCCGCCCAGCAGGCCCAGCGCGTAGAACACCCGGCCCAGGATCCGGGCCACCGTGGTCTTGCCCGTCCCCGAGGGTCCCGAGAAGACGAAGTGCCGCTTCGGCGGCTGCACCGGAAGCCCCTGGGCCGCCCGCAGCCGGGCCATGTGCAGCTGCGCCGAGAGCGCCTTGACCTGCCGCTTCACCGGCTCCAGCCCCACCATCCGCTCCAGCTCGGCGAGCGCCTGCGCCAGCGCCCGGGGATCGGCCGGCCCGGCGGGCAGCCCGGCGGGGGCGCCCTGCGGGGGAAGGGGCGACTTGTGCCGTACGCCGTCCAGCCGGCCCGTCCCGGCCGGCGGCCCGAAGCGCGGGTCCGGCGGCTCCCCGGGCGTCGGCGGGTCGGCGTCCACCTGCCCGTCCGGGGCCACGTCCTGGACGGGCCCGCCGCCCGCGCCCCCGCCCAGCGAAGCGACCGCCGTGTAGTCCCCGCCGGCCGGGGAGAGCCCGTGCCCGGCGAAGCCCTCGGACAGGTGGCCGCCGTACCCGGCGTACCCGGCGGTGTCCGCCATCCCGGCCATGTCGTCGAAGTCGTCGCTGTCCTCGATCGCGGTCAGCCGCGCCGCCGTGTCCATGAACGCCGGGTCCACCCGGTGCACGGCCCGGTACAGCGGCAGCGCCGCCGCGCTGCGCCCGGTGCCCTCGCGGGCCCGTGCCAGCCAGTACCGCAGTTCCTTGCGCTGGGGCTGCTCGCTGCGGCAGCGCATCAGCGCCGCCGACAGCATCGGCTCCGCCTGCCCGTACATCTCCAGCCGGACCCGGGCCATCCCGCCGAAGAGGCCCGCCTCGATGCCCAGCAGCGGATCGTGGACCAGCGGCTCGGTGTGCCGGACGAGCTGCTCCCAGTCCTTGACCAGATAGGCCCGGCAGGCGTGCAGGAACCGCACCTGCGGGTCGGTGTCCACCGGCGGCAGCGCGGCCAGGGCCTGGTCCAGCTCGGGGACGTGGCGGCCGTCCAGCCAGTGCGAGGCGTGGGCCAGCAGCAGGTCCCGCCGGCTCTCCAGCACCGGCTGGACCCACCAGCCCAGCCAGTACCAGGAGTTCAGGGTCCGCCGGTGGCGGGTGCGCTGCTCGCCGAAGCGGTCCCGGTGCGCGTACATGCGCAATAACGCGTTGGTGGTGTCCACGCGCAGCGCGTGCAGCCCCAGCCAGGCGTCGGCCATCGACGGGTCCAGGCCGACGGCGGTGCGGAACTCCTCCTCGGCCTGCGGATAGGCGCCCATGGTGCAGGCGTCGACCCCGCGCAGCCAGGCGAGTTCGGCCGGGGCGTGTGCGCTGCCCGGCATGGCGAAGTCCATCACGTCCCCCACAAGCCTGCCCGTGGCGCGCGGCAACCCCCGCGCCGAGCACGCGAGTTGTCCACCCGGCCGATGAAATCAGGGATGCATCGTACCTGCGGTGACGCACCTTACCCAGGGTGCGGTGGACACCGGTCGGGGCTGCGCCCCGCAGGGGTGCGGTGACGCAGGGTGAGGGGCGGGAGGGGCCGGGACCGGCCCGGGGCAGAACGAAGCCCCCGGTCACGGGGGAACAACCGGGGGCTTCGCGTCCGCGGCGGCCTTCGCAGACCGCGCATTCAGAACGTAAGGCCGCATCCGGGCCCGGGTCAAGCGGCTCGGGGAAGCCCTCCGGCGTCCGTCGAGCGGAAGGGCTCAGGCCCGGGGGAGCCCGTCACCGTCGGTGATCGTGGAGGGCGCTCCGGGCGTCGCAGAAACCTCGGAAGTCCACTCGTATCCCGTACCCCTCTGGCGCACCAGCGTGTGCGCGAAGGGGCGCGAAGGGTCATCCGCGAAGTGCGCGAGCTCCGCGCGCTCCCATCCGTCCCAGAAGGCGGAGAGTTCGCGCCCGTCCCGCCTCCGTCCCCGCCCCCAGGAGGTCTCCCGCGGGGTCTCCATCCACAGCAGCCGCGCCAGATGCGGGCGCAGCGCCCGCAGCCCGGCCCCGACGCCCTCGATGATCAGCACCGGCGCCGGCTCCAGTACCCGCTCGGGGCCGAACCGGCGCGCGGTCCAGTCGTACGGGCTCCAGCGCGCGGGCCGCCCGGCGGCCAGCGGCTCCAGCACCTGGGCGCGCAGCCGGCCCCACCAGCCGAACAGCTCGGCGTGGCTGGCCACGTCGTCGAGGTGGAGCACGGGCGCCTCGCCCAGGGCCGCCGCCAGCCGGTCGGCGAAGGTGCTCTTGCCCGACCCGGCGTGCCCGTCGACCCCGACGACCCGGACGGGCCCGAGGGAGGGCGGCAGCGCGGCGAGCTCGCGCGCGAGGGTCTCCAGTGAGGCCGGTGCATCCACCCGCCCAGCCTAGGGGGTGCCGGGCCCGGCCTGTTTCCGGGCGGCGGTACCCGTTCCGACACGGGCCCCGGCTTCAGCGTCCTGCCCCTCGGGAACTGGAAGGGTGGGCGGGACGATCCGCCGTACCGACCTCCTGGGGGAGCACGCCGATGACCGCACCCACCCCGCGCCGGGCCCTGCTGGCCGTCGCCCTCGCCGCCGCCACCGCGGCCGCCCTGCCCGCCGGCGCCCGGGCCTCCGCCGCCACCGGGGCCTCCGCCGCGGCGGGCGGGACGGTGGACAACCGGTTCTGGTACTCCCACGCCCACTGGCGGGCCGGCACCCACCACGGCACCACCGCCGTCGACGGCGCCCGCCCCGGCCTGGAGATCGCGACGCCCGCCGGCCGCACCGAGTACACCGACCCGCACACCGACCGCACGTCCGCCTGGGAGTACGCCACCTGGACCTCCCCGGTGCACCGCTCCACCGTCCCCGCCACCGAGGCCATCGCCTCCTGGAACGCCCGCACCCCCGCCGGCAGCTGGATCCAGACCGAGCTGCGCGTCACCTACCCCGACGGCACGGTCGGCCCCTGGTACGTGATGGGCCGTTGGGCGGCCGGGGACGGGGACATCCGCCGTACCTCGGTCGAGGGCCAGGCCGACGGCCGGACCACGGTATGGACCGACACCGTCGCCGTGGACGGCCCGTCCGCGGCGGCCGGCGTACGGATCACGCACTGGCAGCTGCGCCTGACCCTCTACCGCAGGCCGGGCGCCGCCGCCGGGCCCACGGTGTGGCTGGCCGGGGCGATGGCCTCCGCCGTCCCGGACCGGTTCACCGTCCCCGCCTCCGTCCCCTCGGGCAGGGCCCACGAGCTGAGGGTGCCGCGCTACTCCCAGGAGGTGCACACCGGCCAGTACCCCGAGTACGACAACGGCGGCGAGGCATGGTGCAGCCCCACCTCCTCCCAGATGGTCATCGAGTACTGGGGCCGCACACCCAGCGCCGCCGACCTGGCCTGGGTGGACCCGGGCTACGCCGACCCCCAGGTCTGCCACGCGGCCCGCTCGACCTACGACGCCGCCTACCAGGGGTGCGGCAACTGGCCCTTCAACGCCGCCTACGCCGCCACCTACCGCGACCTGGCCGGCGTGGTCACCCGGCTCCGCTCCCTCAACGACCTGGAGACCCTGGTGGCCGCCGGTATCCCGGCCATCACCTCCCAGTCCTTCCTCCGCGAGGAGCTGACCGGCGCGGGCTACGGGACCGCGGGCCACCTGATGGCCGTGGTCGGCTTCACCGCCGCCGGGGACGTCATCGCCAACGACCCGAACTCGCCGCACGACGCCGCCGTCCGCCGGGTCTACCGGCGCCGGGAGTGGGAGAACATCTGGCTGCGGACCAAGCGCCACAACGCCGAGGGCAAGACCGTTCCGGGCAGCGGAGGCGTCTGCTACCTCTACGCCCCGGCCCGGCCCACGCAGGCCCAGACCGCGGCGCTGCGGACGGTCGGGGTGCTGTGAGGAAAAACAGGAGAA
Source organism: Streptomyces sp. NPDC006687 (assembly GCF_040636215.1). Taxonomy (NCBI): domain Bacteria; kingdom Bacillati; phylum Actinomycetota; class Actinomycetes; order Kitasatosporales; family Streptomycetaceae; genus Streptomyces; species Streptomyces sp. NPDC006687. Next base: position 73,804 of record NZ_JBEYJJ010000017.1, read on the forward strand.
CCTTCCCGAAGTCGGATTAAACGGTTGAATCTGGGCATAAGGTCCGTGTAAGGCTTCTCACAGGAGGCAGCCCACCATGACCACGCACCCCACCCATTCGAGCATCGAACACCACCCGGACCTCGCCGAAATGCGGACTCGGTTCGAGCGGGTGACGGCCACTCCCGCCGCCCAGGCCGTCGAGGCCATGGCCCTGATCACGGGCTTGTACCTGGCGGCTTCGGCGTGGATCGCCGGGTTCAGCGCGCTGACCCCGCTGGCCATCAACAACCTCATCGCCGGCGCGGCCTTCTGCCTGTGCATGGGCGGCCTGGGCTCGGCGTACGAACGTACGCACGCGATGGCCTGGACCGCGGTCGCGATCGGCGCCTGGACCGTCGTGGCCCCCTGGGTCATGGCCGGTGCGATGGACACCACCCGCAGTGTCGTCAGCAACGTCATCACCGGCGCGGTCGCCCTGTGCCTCGGCCTGGCCATGGTGGCCATGGGCGGACGCCCGAGGACGCCGACCGCCTGACCGGGACGCACGTCCCGCCACCGCCGGGCCCCGGCCGCCCCTCCGCACCAGCGGAGCCGGCCGGGGCCCGGCGGTGTGTGACCGTTGCCATATACCGCGAACGGGGCGAACGCTGGCACATTGGACGGCATGACCGCACACACCGCCGCCCTCACCGCCCGCGCCCGTGCCCGGCGCCTGGTCGCGACCGGCGGCCCCAGGGATTCCTCCTGGCTGGAGCACGTGCTCGGCTGGACCCTGGTGGTCGTCGTGGCCATGTTCGTCACCCAGCTCGGCTGGCTCTAGCCCCCCGCCCCGCCGCCGGGGACGCCCCCGCCGCCCCTCCAGGACCCTCCCGTACACTGCGGGAAATCCTGTGGCAGACAGTGTGACGCTTCGAGGCCAGGGCCCGGTTTGAACCAAAGTCAACAGCGCGGCGCGAGCACCCGATCGCAGCTCCGCAGAGCCGAACTCATAGCCGTCGGACGGAAGTTGTTCGCCGACACCCCCTACGACGCCCTCTGCATGGACGACATCGCCCAGCAGGCGGGCGTCGCCAAGGGGCTCGTCTACTACTACTTCACGAGCAAGCGCGGCTACTACCTCGCCATCGTCGAGGACTCCGTCGCCCAGCTCCTCGCCCGCGCCACCGGCGAGCCCGACCTGCCCGGCGCCGAACGGCTGCGCCGCACCGTCGACGGCTACCTCCACTACGCCGAGCACCACCAGGCCGCCTACCGCACGATCGTCACCGGCGGGGTCGGCTCCGACGCCGAAGTGCTCGCGATACGCGACGCCGTCCGCGAGGAGCTCCTGGCCGCCATCGCCGAGGGGGCCTACGGGCGCCGCACCCTCCCGCCGCTGGCCCGGCTCGCCCTCGTCGGCTGGCTCTCCGGGGTCGAGGGCGCCACCCTCGACTGGACCGGCTCACCCGGCGCCGGGGACCGGCCGGACCGCGCCGCGCTCGCGGGTCTCCTCGTACGCCAGCTGCGGGCGACCTTCACCGTGATCGAGGAGCTCGTCCCGGGATGTCCCGCTCCTCCGGTCTCCCCCGAGGAGGCTTCGAGCACCCCGGATGATCATGGCAATCCTGTACCGGTGACGTAAAGCGCCTGATCGGGCATACTCAAGCCGCCGCAGCCGCTGTTCGAGCCCTTCCGCGACCCGGGAGGGCAGCATCGGCTGTGAGAGCACCGAGATCCGGCGGCGCGTACCACACCTCACGCGTCGCCGCCGTGCCCGATGAGGGAGATGAGCGCCGCCATGACCGACCGCGCCCCGCAGCCGGTGGACCGTCAGCTGCCCACCGAGGAGTCCCGGGACCTGCTCGCGCTCGTGCGCGAGATCGCCCAGCGGGAGGTCCGCCCCAAGGCCGCCGAGGAGGAGGACGCCGGGCGCTTCCCGCGCGAGGTCTTCACCCTGCTGTCCGAGTCCGGGCTGCTGGGCCTGCCGTACGCGGGAGAGTTCGGCGGCGGTGAGCAGCCGTACGAGGTCTACCTCCAGGTCCTGGAGGAGCTCGCGGCCGCCCGTCTGACCGTCGGCCTCGGCGTCAGCGTGCACTCCCTGGCCTGTCACGGCCTGGCCAGCTACGGCACCAAGGAGCAGCGCGCCGCCCACCTGCCCGACATGCTCGGCGGCGGGCTGCTCGGCGCCTACTGCCTCTCCGAGCCGGCCTCCGGCTCGGACGCCGCCTCGCTCACCACCAAGGCGGTGCGCGACGGCGACCACTGGGTGATCACCGGCACCAAGGCGTGGATCACCCACGGCGGGGTCGCCGACTTCTACACCGTCCTCGCCCGTACCGGCGCCGCCGGCGCCAAGGGCATCACCGCCTTCCTCGTGCCCGGTGACGCGGAGGGCCTCACGGCCGCCGTCCCGGAGAAGAAGATGGGCATGAAGGGCTCGCCCACCGCCCAGATGCACTTCGACGGCGTCCGCGTCCCCGACTCCCGGCGGATCGGCGAGGAGGGGCAGGGCTTCACCATCGCGCTGGCCGCCCTCGACGCGGGCCGCCTCGGCATCGCCGCCTGCGCCATCGGCGTCGCCCAGGCCGCGCTGGACGAGGCCGTCTCGTACGCGCAGGGCCGCAAGCAGTTCGGGCACCCGATCGCCGACTTCCAGGGGCTGCGGTTCATGCTGGCCGACATGGCGACCAAGATCGAGGCGGGCCGGGCCCTCTACCTCGCCGCCGCCCGGCTGCGCGACGCGGGCAAGCCGTTCTCCCGCCAGGCGGCGATGGCCAAGCTGTTCTGCACGGACGCGGCGATGGCCGTCACCACGGACGCGGTCCAGATCCTCGGCGGCTACGGCTACACCGCGGACTTCCCGGTGGAGCGCCTGATGCGCGAGGCGAAGGTGCTCCAGATCGTGGAGGGCACCAACCAGATCCAGCGCATGGTCATCGCCCGCCACCTGGCCGGCCCCGAGACCCGCTGACGGCGAGGGGGCCGCGCCGGCTCCCGGCCGGCGCGGCCCCCTCGTGCCATCAGGCCGCCGTCATCCCGGCCGCTTGACCATCGAGACCAACTCGGCCATCTCGTTGAAACCCCGGAGGGTGACGCCGCCGAGGGTGAACGAGCCGCCCGAGCCCGGGCGGGCCGTCTCGTTGAGCATGTACTGGGAGCCGTCACCCCAGTCGTTCTCCTCCTGGGCCTCCTGCGAGGTGATGGTGGAGGACGAGGCGATCCCGCTGCGCACGGTGCCCTCGATGTTGCGGTAGCGGGTCCCCTCGCCGACCGCGGCGATCGTGTGGACGAGGGCGCGCCGCACGGCGTCCCGGTTCTGGTCGCCGTTGTCCGCGTGCCGCCACAGCGTCTGCAGATGGCCCTGGAGCCCGGCCAGGCTGATCTGCAGACGCCTGTTGTTGGCGTCGCCCACCTCCAGGCCCTGGTTGCCGTTGCTGTTGCCGTAGCTGCCGCTGTAGCCGAGATTGGTCGCGTTGCGGCCGAGTACCTGGCCGAGGTTGTATTCCGGATCGGTGAACTGGAAGACGAGACCGCCGCCCCCGGTGACCGCGAAACCGCGCAGGTACAGGTCCCGGGCCGTCACGTAGAGGCTGAGCCGACGCTCCCCGGGCAGCGCGACGACCACCTCGATGACGTCGTTGCTCGCGCGGGTCTGCCAGACGGTGCGGTTGCCCTGGCCCCGCAGGATGGTGCCGGTCTCGTGCAGCGAGCGGATGAAGCGGGTGTACTCGGCAGCGGCCTCGCGCTGGTTGCCGCTGAGGTTCCAGTGGAGCTGCTGTACCTGCTGGATCGCCGGGGGCTGGGCGGCGGCCAGGGCGGGCGGTGCCTCGGTGGCGGCCTGGGCGGGGGCCGCGGCGGCGAGGAGGGCGAGGCCGAGCACGGCGGCGGGAAGGGTCTTGCGCATGGGAGTCCTCCGTACGAGGGGGCGGTCGTCGGGCGGGATCGCAGCGGGCGCCGGCATCAGTTCACGGCGAAGGTGACGTACGCGTTGTCGCCGCCCCCGCCCGAGGTGGTGCAGCGGTGCGGCGCGGGCACCTGGCACTGGTACTTGTTGCTGCCGGAGAAGGGGTTGTCCCAGCGGATGGAGACCGTGCCGCCGCCCGCCATCGTGTAGTTCGCGTAGCCCTCGGTGCCGGTCATGACGCCCTCCGACTCGCTCTCCCACGTGGCGGAGGCGCCCGGGTCGATCAGCGACGGGGGAAGGCTGTTGCCGGTCCAGATGCCGTGGGACAGCCCCGCTCCGGTCCTGGCGAGCAGGGTGCCGCTGTTGTTGACGACCCGGACGGCGGTGCTGCGGGCGGCCTGGGCCTTCATCCCCGCCGAAGCGGCCTTGGCCGACAGCGCCGCAGGGCCGCCGGTCAGTGTGAAGGTGGCGGTGGCGTTGTCGCCGCCCCCGCCGGAGCGGGAGCAGGAGTAGCCGGCCGGCACCTCGCAGGCGTAGCTGTTGGAGCCGGCGTACGGATTGTTCCAGTGGATCTTTATCTGCTGACCGGTCGCCGTGACCCGGTAGGTGGTGTATCCCTCCGTCCCGGTGAGCATCCCGCACGAGCGGCTGCCCCAGGAGGTGGTGATCCCCTTGGCGATGTAGTCCGGGGGCAGGGCGTCGTTGTTCCAGCAGCCGTGCGGCAGGGAGGAGCTGACGCGGGTCAGGTGCTGGCTGGTGCTGTTGCTGAAGACGACGTCCGTGCTGCGGGCCGAGGACGCCGCGACGGGCGACGGGCCAGCGGCCGGGGCGGCCGGGGCGGCCTGGGCGGACGGGGCGAGAGCGGTGGCACCCGCCGCCAGAGCGGCGGTGGCGGTGAGCGCGGCGGCCCACCGGGCCCGGGAACGGGTCGGCTGCATGGGGTGTGTCCCTTCGTGTCGTGAGCGGGGTCAGGCGGGGCGGATCAGCTGACGTAGAACAGCTGGTACTCGTTGCCGTCCCAGGCCGGGTTGCACTCGTAGCGGCTGTACAGGCCGAGCGCGACGCTCAGCGAGCCGGCCTGGACGCACTGGGAGAAGGACGCGTACGTCCCGCCCGGCACCCGGTAGCCGGGCGTGGCCGCCTGGGCGGTCGCGGCGCCGCCGGCGCCGAGCAGCAGGACGGTGGCCGCGCAGACGGCGGCGGCGAGGCCGCGGCGCCGGGTCGTGGCGGCGGTGGCTGATCTCATACGGATTCCTTTCGGGCATGCCTCATCGCGCCGCGGCGGTGCCGGGCTCGGGGAGGGGAGGGAGAAGAGGGGAGGGAGACTGGGTCGGGCCCGCATCCACCCAACCGACGGCGGATGGAGCCCGCCGCCCCCGCGCCCGGTCTCCCGGGGGGTCCAGGGGGGTTCAGGGGGTGTCCGGCGGATCAGGGCCGGGCCCGGGGCGGGCTGTCCGGCCCTGATCCGCCGGCCACCCCTGGTTCGACTAGTTCAACGGCTTGCCGGGGCAGAGCGCGTCGCCCCAGGCCGTGGTCACGGGGCAGTGGTCGTGGTCGCCGTGGTGCCCGTCGCCCCTGCCGTGCCCGTCGCCCCTGCCGTGCCCCGTGCCCCGCCCGTCGGCCTGGGCGGCCGTCGCCACGGCCCGGGTACCGGAACCGGAGGCACCGTCCGCCGTGGCGCCGCCGTCTGCGCTGACGGCGGCGCCGCCCAGCCACAGGCCGACTCCGGCGGCCAGTCCCGCCGTCACACGCAGGGTGTTCACGATCATGCCAACTCCTCGGTCAGGCAGGGGTTTCCACGGCTCCAGGCGGAGGCCGGCGCCGCCGCTTCCGCCGGTTCCGGCTGTCCGCCGGCGACGAGGACGACTCTGCCAGGGGCCGCTGGCCCCCGGCAGGCATGGAAGGGATCATGTGTATGCCATGCATCTTTAGGAGGTATGCGATGACCGTGGACGCTGACGGCGAATCAGGCGTGCCCCGTATCGATGAACCGGCGGCCCTGTTGTACCGGTGGACCCTCGTGCACGGGCGGCTCGCCCCCGCGACGCTGCCGCGCGCCGCGGCCGAGACCGGCCTGAGCGAGGACGCCTGCCGCGAGGCGGTCGCGCGACTCTGCGACCTGTGCCTCTTCCAGCCCCTGTCCGGCGCCGACGGCGGTGAAGGGGAAGCGGAGTTGGGCTGGCGGGCCGTCAGCCCGCAGTCGGCGGGCGCCCGCGTCCTCGCCGAGAAGGAGACCGAGTTACGGGCCCAGGAGGCGTCCCTGCGGGAGCGGCGCGAGGGACTCCAGCGGCAGCGCGACGGATTCAACGCGCTCGTCCCCGTCTACCTCCAGGCCCGCCGGGACGCCTTTCCCGAGGGGACCATCGACCACCTCCCGGACCAGTTCGCGGTCCGCGCGCTGCTCACCGAGGTCATCGACACCTGCCGCAGCGAGGTCCTGGTCTCCAAGCACGGAGGCTCCTTCCCCCCGGCCGCCCTGCGCGAGGCGCTGCCGCGGGACCTGGCCCTGCTCGCCCGGGGGGTGCGGATGCGCAGCCTCTACCAGCACGCCACCCGGTTCGACCAGCCGACCCGGGAGCACGCCGAGAGACTCGTGGCGGCCGGTGCCGAGATCCGCACGCTGCCCGAGGTGCTCCCGCAGATGATCCTGGTCGACGGCCGGCTGGCCCTGCTGCCCGCCCGGTCCGGTGGAGCGCTGGTCATCCGCGAGCCCGACCTGATCGGGTACCTCCTGGACGTCTTCCAGCGGGACTGGGCGAATGCCGCCCCCTTCGCGACGGGTCCCCAGGCGGCCCACGGCGTCTCGGAGGCCATGAAGCGGAGCATCCTGGTGCTGCTGGCCAAGGGGCTCAAGGACGAGTCCATCGCCCGGCGGCTGGGGGTCTCCCTGCGGACCTGCCGCCGCCACGTCTCGGAACTCCTGGAAGGTCTCGGCGCCCACAGCCGCTTCCAGGCGGGCGCGATAGCCGAACGCCACGGCCTGACCACCCACCCGACCCCGCCGCTACCCCCCTCCCCGCCCGAAGCCACCCGTCCGGAGACCCGACGCCGGGAACGCCCCGCGAGATCCGGAACCGAGGCCGGGGCCGAATCCGGGACTGGGACCGAGACCGGGACCAAGACCGGGGTTGGAGCCGAGTCACGGACCGCGGCTGAGGCGGGAGCGGGGGTCGGGGCTGTGGCTGAGACCGGGGCGGGGGCCGGAGTCGGGACCGAGGCCGATACCGGGGCGAGGGCCGGTACCGTGCCCCAGTCGCGGACCGGGGCCGATACCGGGGCGAGGGCCGGTACCGTGCCCAAGTCGCGGACCGTGGCTGAGGCGGGGGCCGGGGTCGGGGCCGTGGCTGAGGCCGGGGCCGAGACCACGGCCGGGACCGGGACCGATACCGGAGCCGGGACCGATACCGGGGCCGGGTCCACGGCCAAGACCGGTGGGCCGGCCTGTTGCCCGGGCTGTGATCGTCCGCTTCCTGTAGCCGCCGTCCAGCGGGCGGGGCGGCCGCCGCGCTACTGCTCGGCGCCCTGCCGCTCGCGCGCCTATCGAGCCCGGCTCAAGGCCCGACCCGCCCCCGAGGCCCCGTGACGTAATCGCGGGTAGTGACACGAAAGTCGGTGAACCGCTCGCACGGCGTGAGCCCTCAGCCGCCGTAGAGGGGGCCGGACGGCCAGATCGGGGCGGAGGCGATCCGGGACCACTCCGGGTCGCGCCGGCCCGGCAGCGTCCGGCCGTCGAATGCCCAGCGGGCGAGCAGGGCGGTGTAGATCGGCGGGTCTGGATGGCCCCGGTAGCCCGGCGGCCCCGGCCGGGGCCTCTCGCGCGTGACCTGCTGAACCGATTCTTCGTAGCCCGGCAGGGTGGGGCGGCGCCTGTGCCCCGCCCTGGGGGAGGGCGTTTCGAGAGTGGTCATGCCCCGCCAACGCGGCATGCGGAGCGCGGGTAACCCCTCCCCGCCCGCGCCCATCCGTTCGACCCGTCCCGCGTCCGAGCCCACCACCCCCGCCGACCACCAGCGCCCGCGCCCCGCCCCGCCGCCCGCGCCCCGCCCCGCCGCCGCGCCCCGCCCCGCCGCCCGCGTCCGAGCCAGCCGGCCGCCCGGAGCCAGTCGGCCGCCCCGCGCCCGTCGGCCTTCCGGCGCCTGCGCCTGTCGCCGCCGACCGCCGTGCCCCCCGGGTACACGCCCGCCGGTCCTGCGGCTTCTGCGCTTGCCGCCGCCGACCGCCGTGCCCCGTCGGGCCGCCCGGGTACAGGTGGGGGTGCGGAGTACCGAGCCGCCCCGGAAGCACGCCCGCCACGGCTCCCACACCTGCGCCCGCCGGTCCTCCGGTGCCTGCGCTTGCCGGGCTTGCCGGCCCCCTCGGCGCCGGCGCCTGCCGCCCCGCCGCGCCTGGCTCTCCCGGGCCCACCCCCAGGTCCCTCGGCTCTCCCGCGCTGGCGCACGCCGCATCCGCCGCGTCTGCCGGTCCCCTCGGCGCCGGCGCTTGCCGCCCCGCCGCGCCCGGGCCCACCCTCAGGCCCCTCGGCTCTCCCGCGCCGGCGCACGCCGCATCTGCCGCACCCTCCCGCCCGTCCGCGCCGTCTCGCCCGCCTGCCGTCCCCACCCGCACCCCCGCCCCCGCACGGCCCGCCGTGACGTGTCGGTTCCGCCCGGTGGCCAAGGGTGTCGGGGTGGCAGGGTGTGCCGGGACTCTGGTCGGGGGCGGCGAATCTGACGTACCGTCATATCCGCTCGGCCGGCGCCGTGCCGGTACCCGTGCCCCGGAGGTTCGTCATGCCCGCCGACCGTCCCGTGCCCCTCGACGAGTACCCCGTCCACCAGGCCCCACTGTCGATGAAGCACCTGGTCACGGGCGACCGCAACGCCTACGACCGCAGCATTTTCCACGTCTTCGACCACGCCGGTCGCGCCGTCCTCGTCCTCGGCCTCGGCGTCTACCCCAACGCCGGGGTCATCGACGCCTACGCCACCCTGCGCCTCGGCGACGAGCTCCTCGCGGTCCGTGCCTCCGACGCCCTCACCGACGACCGGATGAACCTCTCGGTCGGCCCCCTGTCGATCACCGTCGACGTCCCCCTCAAGCGGCTCACCCTCCACTGCGACCCCGACCCCGGGGACCCGCTCGGGCTCTCGTACGACGTCACCTGGACCGCCGCCTTCCCCGCCGTCTGGGAGCCCCACCACATCCAGCGCCGCGGCGACCGCCTCATGCTGGAGGGCCGCCGCTTCGTCCAGGCCGGGCACGTCACCGGTACCGTCCGGGCCCGCGGCGAGGAGTTCACCCTGGCCCCGGGGGAGTGGACCGGTACCCGGGACCGCAGCTGGGGGGTGCGCCCGATACCCGGCGAGGACGGCGGCCGCGCCGCCGAGGAGCTGCGCCCCGAGGGCTTCCACTGGCTCTGGATCCCCGTCCGCTTCGAGGACCGCTTCCTGATGGTCATCGCCCAGGAGGACGCCGACGGCCACCGCACCCTGAGCGAGGCCGTCCAGGTCTTCCCCGAGGGAAGCGGCCGCCCCGACGTCCAGCTCGGCTGGCCCCACACCGAGATCCGCTACCGCCCCGGCAGCCGCCACCCCGAGAGCGCCGTCGTCCACCTCACCGACCCCTCCCGCAAGCTCCTCGAACTCGGCGTGGAGATCCTGAACTCCTCCCCGCTCGCCGTGGGGGCCGGCTACCCGCCCGCCGCCGACTGGCAGCACGGCACCTGGCAGGGCCGCGGCTGGACCGACCGCCGCGCCTACGACCTCTCCGACCCCGCCGCCCACCCCATGGCCGCCTTCGGGGTCACCGACCACTCGGCCCGCTTCACCCTCGACGGCCGCACCGGCTTCGGGATCTTCGAACACGGCAGTTTCGGCCGCCACGACCCCAGCGGCTTCACCGACTACACCTCCGTCGCCCCCTGACCCGCCCCCGCCCGGAAGCCACCACGCCGAGGAGCACCGCATGACGCCGCCCCGCCCCCGTACCTCCACCCGCGAGCCCGAGGAACTCGGCCGGCGCCTCACCGCCTGGCTCGACCGCCGGCTGCCCGGCGCGAAGGCCACCGGCACGCGCGTGCCCGGCTCCAACGGCATGTCCAGCGAGACCCTGCTCTTCGACGTCGAGCACCCCGACGCCCCCGTCCGCGGCTGCGCCCTGCGCCTGGCCGCCGACCCGGCCGCCTACACCGTCTTCCCCGCCTACGACATGCCCCGCCAGCACCGCGTGATGTCCCTGGTCGCCGAGCACACCGACGTCCCCGTCCCCCGCGTGCTCTGGCTGGAGGAGGACCCGGCCCCGCTGGGCGCGCCGTTCTTCGTGATGGCCCGCGCCGAGGGCCGCGTACCGCCCGACGTCATGCCCTACACCTACGAGGGCAACTGGCTGCACTCCGCGACCGACGCCGAACGCGCCGAGCTCCAGGAGGCGAGCATCTCCCTCCTCGCCCGCCTGCACGACCAGTTCCCGGCGAAGGAGGCCGCGTTCCTGCTCCCGCCGGGCGAGGGCAGCCCGCTGCGCCGGCACGTCGAGGCTCAGCGCGAGTACTACGCCTGGGTGGTGGACGGGCTGGCCCGCTCGCCCCTCCTGGAGCGCGCCTTCGACCGGCTGGAGGAACTCTGGCCGGCCGACGAGGGCGACCCGGTCCTCGCCTGGGGCGACGCCCGCATCGGCAACATCGTCTACGACGGTTTCCGGCCCGCGGCGGTCCTCGACTGGGAGATGGCCGCCTACGCCCCGCGCGAGGTCGATCTCGGCTGGACCGTCTACCTGCACCGCTTCTTCCAGGACCTGACCGTGGGCTTCGGCCAGCCGGGCCTGCCGGACTTCCTGCGCCGCGAGGACCTGGAGCGCCGGTACGCCGAACTCACCGGGCACACCCCGCGCGACATGGAGTTCCACACCCTCTACGCCGCCCTGCGGCACGGCATCGTGATGCTGCGCATCGCCTACCGGCAGGCGTATTTCGGAGAGGTCGAGGTCCCCGCCGACCCGGACGGCCTCATCCTGCACCACGCCAGCCTGGCGGCCATGGTGCAGGGGACCTACTGGTAGCGGAGGAAGCGCAGCTCAGGCTGCCTGCGCGTGCTCGCGCTCCTGCGGCGGCACCACCGCGGCCGCCACCCGCACCGGACGCGAGCCCGGACCGCCGACGTGCGAGAAGGGCTGCGTCCGCCAGTCCAGTCCCTGCGGCAGCGTCAGGTGTACGACGGGCTCCAGCTCCGGCTGCTCCGACGGGAGCACGCCCACCGTCGCCAGCGCGTCCGAAACCGGCCGGCCCGTACCCGCGCACACGGTGAGCCCGAACGGGTTCCACGGGGTCAGGCACAGGGCGTGCTCCGGGAGCCGCTCCTCGTCCTCGACCAGGGCGATCGACTGCCCGCAGTCGGGGCAGACCGCGTGGTGGACCTCGAAGTCACCGGCGCCGGCGGGTTCGAGGTAGTCGTCGTCGTCCGCGTACTCGGCGGAAAGCGGTTCCAGGGGCTCCGGTTCGGTGCGACCGGCGCGCTTGGTGTTCAGCATGGATGTACTCCCCCTTGGGTGGGCCGGGCGGGCAAGGTTCTTCAGCCACGGCCACAGCAAGCACTTCCCGCCGCGCGGCACGCGTAACCACAAGAGCGGGGTGTACGCCCGTACATGCCTGTGGCTTTCGTCACATGCCCGCCGCAGGTGCCCCTTCTGCGTGGACACCGCTGTGCCTGGAGCGGTCCTGGGCCTTAGGTTGAGCGGCTATGAGCGCAATGGAGGAGCTGGACCGCCAGATCGTGGATCTGCTCGTACGGGACGGGCGGATGAGCTACACGGACCTGGGCAAGGCCACCGGCCTGTCCACGTCGGCGGTCCACCAGCGAGTACGCCGCCTGGAACAGCGCGGAGTCATCCGCGGCTACGCGGCCGTGGTGGACCCCGAGGCCGTCGGGCTGCCGCTCACGGCCTTCATCTCCGTCAAGCCGTTCGACCCGAGCGCGCCGGACGACATCGCGGACCGGCTGGCGGGCGTACCCGAGATCGAGGCGTGCCACAGCGTCGCGGGCGACGAGAACTACATCCTCAAGGTGCGCGTGGCGACCCCCCTGGAACTGGAGGACCTCCTGGGCCGCCTGCGGGCCCTGGCGCACGTCTCCACCCGTACGACGGTGGTCCTCTCCACCCCCTACGAGGCCCGCCCGCCCCGGGTCTGAATTCCTGCCCCGCCCTCCCCAGGGGCGAGACTGACCCCATGACCGACCGCACCGCCCCCGCACCGGGCGCCGACGCGCCCACCCGCACCGTCCTCCTGCGCGGAGGCGAGGTGCACAGCCCCGCCGACCCCTTCGCGACGGCGATGGTCGTCGAACGCGGCCACATCGCCTGGGTCGGCTCCGAAGGCGCCGCCGACGCCTTCGCCCCGGGCGTGGACGAGGTCGTCGACCTCGGCGGGGCGCTCGTCACCCCCGCCTTCACCGACGCGCACGTCCACGCCACCTCCACGGGCCTGGCCCTCACCGGCCTCGACCTCACCACCGCACGCTCCCTCGCCGAGGCCCTGGACCTCGTCCGCGCCCACGCCGCGCGCCGCCCCGCCGACCGGGTGCTCCTCGGCCACGGCTGGGACGCCGCCCGCTGGCCCGAGCGCCGGGCCCCGCGCCGGGCCGAGCTCGACGAGGCGGCCGGGGGCCGCCCGCTCTACCTGAGCCGGATCGACGTCCACTCGGCGGTGGTCACCACGGCCCTCCTGGACCTGGTCCCGGCCGTCCACCCGCGCGGCGACGAGCCCCTCACCAAGGACGACCACCACGCCGTCCGCCGCGCCGCGCTCGCCGCCCTCACCCCCGCCCAGCGCGCCGAGGCCCAGCGGGCCGCCCTGGACCGGGCCGCCTCCCTCGGCATCGGCTCCGTCCACGAGTGCGGCGGGCCGGAGATCTCCTCCGCCGAGGACTTCTCCGGCCTGCTGGCCCTGGCCGCCGAACACCCCGGCCCGCGCGTCCACGGCTACTGGGCCGACCGCGACCTGGACCTCGCCCGCGAGCTGGGCGCGGTGGGAGCCGCCGGCGACCTGTTCGTGGACGGCGCCCTCGGCTCGCACACCGCCTGCCTGCACGCCCCGTACGCCGACGCCGCGCACACCGGCACCGGCTACCTGGACGCCGACGAGATCGCCCGGCACGTGGCGGCCTGCACCGAGGCGGGGCTCCAGGCCGGGTTCCACGCCATCGGCGACGCGGCCCTCACCGCCGTGGTGGAAGGCGTCCGCGCCGCCGCCGAGAAGGTGGGCCTGGACCGTGTCCGGGCCGCCCGGCACCGGGTCGAGCACGCCGAGATGATGACCCCGCGCACCATCGCCGCCTTCGCGGAGCTCGGCCTGACCGCCTCCGTGCAGCCCGCCTTCGACGCCGCCTGGGGAGGCGAGGACGGCATGTACGCCGACCGGCTCGGCGCCGACCGGGCCCGCACCCTCAACCCGTACGCGGCGATGCTCAAGGCGGGCGTGCCGCTGGCCTTCGGCTCCGACGCCCCGGTGACCCCGCTCGACCCCTGGGGCACCGTCCGCGCCGCCGCCTTCCACAGCACCCCCGAGCACCGGATCTCGGTCCGGGCCGCCTTCACGGCGCACACCCGGGGCGGCTGGCGGGCGCTCGGCCGGGACGACGCGGGCATCCTCGTCCCCGGCGCGCCCGCCGACTACGCGGTCTGGCAGACCGGCGAGCTCGTGGTGCAGGCCCCCGACGACCGGGTGGCCCGCTGGTCCACCGACCCCCGCTCGGGCACCCCCGGCCTGCCGGACCTCAGCCCGGGCCGCGAGCTGCCCGTGTGCCTGAAGACGGTCGTGGGCGGCCGGGAGGTATTCGTACGGCCACAGGGGTGATCCAGCCGCCATCGGCTCGGCCCCGGGGGCCCCGCCCGGATAGGTTCGCCCGGGTCCACCAGCAGGACGCCGGACCGGAGGGAGCCGACCGCCCACCGCACCCGAGCCTCGGGGGCGGGGGGAAGGTTTCGCTGGGGCGGCGGTGGCACCCGATCGCGCCCGGCGCTCCAGTAGACAACGGTCACGGAGGCCCGCAGCCAGCGGGCCCGGGGTCCGGACCGAAGGACCGCCGGGCCCGATCGCTGTTCTAAAATCATCCTGCTGCGATGTGCTGGACGAGGGCGGTCCGCAGCGGACCGACTCGGCGAAAGAGACCCAAGGGGAACCGGTGAGCAACGGCGGACAGCGGACCTCAGGGCCGCTCGGCACCACGCTGGTGATCATTCCGACCTACAACGAGGCGGAGAACATCAGCCGGATCGTGGGCCGGGTCCGTACGGCGGTGCCCGAGGCGCACGTCCTCGTCGCGGACGACAACAGCCCCGACGGCACCGGCAAGCTCGCCGACGAGCTCGCGGCCGGGGACGAGCAGGTCCACGTCCTGCACCGCAAGGGCAAGGAGGGCCTCGGCGCCGCCTACCTGGCCGGCTTCGCCTGGGGCCTGGAGCACGGCTACGGGGTCCTCGTGGAGATGGACGCCGACGGCTCCCACCAGCCGGAGGAGCTGCCCCGCCTGCTCACCGCCCTGGCCGGGGCGGACCTGGTCCTCGGCTCGCGCTGGGTGCCGGGCGGCCGGGTCGTGAACTGGCCCAAGAGCCGTGAGTTCCTCTCCCGCGGCGGCTCCACCTACTCCCGGCTGATGCTGGACGTCCCCATCCGCGACGTCACCGGCGGCTTCCGCGCCTTCCGCCGCGAGACCCTGGAGGGGCTCGGCCTGGAGGAGGTCGCCTCGGCCGGCTACTGCTTCCAGGTGGACCTGGCCCGCCGGGCGGTCCGCAAGGGCTTCCGCGTGGTGGAGGTGCCGATCACCTTCGTGGAGCGCGAGCTCGGCGACAGCAAGATGAGCAAGGACATCGTGGTGGAGGCCCTGTGGCGGGTCACCCAGTGGGGCCTGGGGGAGCGCGCCGCCAAGCTCCTGGGCAGGCGTCCTTCCTGAGCCCCGTCCCTTAGGGGGTGCCCGGTACCTCCGGCTGAGGCCGCTTTTATCCGGGCCCGGGCACACTGGGTGGTATGAGTACCGGCACTGGTTCGTCGAGGACCGGCAGACCCACAGCCCCCCGGCGGCGTTCGTCCGCCCGTACGTTCCTCCCCCTGGCGGTCGCCGCCTGGCTGATCCTGGAGATCTGGCTGCTGAGCCTGGTCGCCGGAGCGGCCGGCGGGTTCACCGTGGCCGCGCTGCTCGCGGGCGGGCTCGTCCTGGGCGTGGTGGTCATCAAGCGCGCGGGGCGACGGGCCTTCAAGAACCTCACGCGGACCTTCCAGCAGGCGCAGGAGCAGGCGGCGGCCGGCGCGATGCCCTCGGCGCCTCCGCCCGGCCGGGGCTCGGGCAACGGTATGACCATGCTGGCCGGGCTGCTGCTGATCCTGCCCGGGCTGCTGTCCGACGTGGCCGGGCTGCTCCTGCTGCTGCCTCCGGTCCGCGCCTTCGCCGCCCGCCGGGCCGGGCGCACGCTGGAGCGGAGGATGACCGCCGCCCCGGGAGGCTTCGGCGACGCGTACACGCAGGCCCGGATCCACTTCCCCGACGGCAAGGTGGTCCCGGGCGAGGTGATCCGCGAGGACGGCTCCCCGGCCGGGGAAAGCGGCCCGGACACCGGCCACCGCCCGCCGCTGGCGCGGTGAGAACAACAACGACGGGCTGGACGCACCAAGCCGAGGGGCCCCGCCACATCAGTGGCGGGGCCCCTCGGCTTGTGCTCCGTGCCTCGCGGATCAGGCGGACTTGCGGCTGTCCCGCGGATGCACGGCGATGTTCATGGCGCCGGAACGCAGGACGGCCAGCCGTTCGGCCAGCACCTCCTCCAGCTCCTCGCGGGTGCGTCGCTCCATGAGCATGTCCCAGTGCGTTCGCGCAGGCTTGCCCTTCTTCTCTTCGGGCCCGTCCCCGTCCACCAGGAGTGCCATGGCGCCGCACGCCTTGCACTCCCACTCCGGCGGAATCTCCGCCTCTACCGAGAACGGCATCTCGAATCGATGTCCGTTCTGGCATGCGTACTCCACCGCCTGGCGCGGGGCCAGATCGATGCCGCGGTCCGTCTCGTAGCTGGTAACCACGAGCCGCGTACCGCGGAGAGCTCGCTCACTCATGAATCGTGCCTCCCGGGCTTGTCGCCCACAGGACAGGTGTCGCTGTCGTCGTCATCCGGTCAACGTCCGGTCGGCGGTATAGATTCCCGCTCCGGGTCAATGCGTCGCCCGTCGTGCCGCCCCTTGTTGTACCCACCAGTGCCCGTTTTGTCACATCTGGCAGCAGATGTCACCCAACGTCTCTAGGCAGTGAACGCGCAGTAACGGTCCCCCTGGCAGGCCAAAGGCGTACACTACCGGCCGATCGCCGCCACGGCGAAATTCGTTCGGAACTCGTTCACGGATCCGGGCCCGGTCCCGCCTCAGACGCGTACCGGAACAGGATTGCCCGCCGCCTCCACCGCACGCCGCACCGGCACTCGCGCGAGCAGGGCGAAACCCAGTGCGAAGAAGACCACCAGCGAGATGATCGCGTCCCGGTAGCTGCCCGTGACCTGGTACGTCAGCCCGAAGACCAGCGGTCCCACCCAGCTCAGCCCCCGGTCGCTCATCTCGTACGCCGAGAAGTACTCGGCCTCCTTGCCCGCGGGCACCAGGTGCGAGAACAGCGAACGCGACAGCGCCTGGCTGCCGCCCAGCACCAGCCCGATCATCGCCGCGAGTGCGAAGAACCACACCGGGGTCCTGGCCGGCAGGAAGTACCCCGCCCCCAGGGTCAGCCCCCACGCCGCCAGCGAGCCGAGAATCGTCCGCTTCGCCCCGTAGGCGACCGCCAGCCGGCCCATCGCCAGCGCCCCGACCACCGCCAGGACCTGCACCAGCAGCACGGCCACGATCAGCGTGGACTGCTCCAGCTCCAGCTCCTCCGAGCCGTAGACCGACGCCTGGGAGATCACCGTCTGGACGCCGTCGTTGTAGACCAGGTAGGCCAGCAGGAACGACAGGGTCAGCGGGTAGCGCCGCATGTCCTTGAGCGTGGCCACCAGCTGCCGCCAGCCGCTCACGGCCGGGGCGGCACCCGCCTCCCGGACCACCGCCCGGTCGCGCAGACGGCGCAGCGGGATCACCGCGAAGGCCCCCCACCACAGGCCCGCCGAAGCCAGGCAGATCCGCACCGCCGCGCTCTCGGAGAGGCCGAAGGAGTCGTGCCCCTGGAAGAGCACCAGGTTCAGCACCAGCACGAACGCGCCCGAGGTGTAGCCGAAGGCCCAGCCCCGCGAGGAGACGGTGTCCCGCTCGTCCGGAGTGGAGATCTGCGGCAGGAAGGCGTTGTAGAGCACCATCGAGACCGCCAGCGAGGCGTTCGCGACGACCAGCAGGACCCCGCCCAGCAGGTAGCGGTCCCCGTCCAGGAAGAACATCCCGGCGGTCGCCGCCGCACCCGTGTACGCGGCCGCCGCCAGCAGCGGCTTCTTGCGGCCGGTCCGGTCCGCCGCCGCGCCCGCCAGCGGCATGACCAGCACCGCGAGGATCACCGACAGGGACACCGTGTAGGCGAAGAACGACCCGGCCCGCACCGGGACGCCCAGCGGGTGGACGTAGCCCTCGGCATCGGCCGCGGCCTTGGCCACCGCCGTCAGGTACGGGCCGAGGAACACCGTCAGCACGCTCGTCGAGTACACCGAGCACGCGAAGTCGTAGAAGTACCAGCCGTGCTGTTCGCGCCTGCGCGCCGCGGCCGTCTCGGCGGCGGCTCTGCCGCCCTCCGCGCCGGATTCCGCTTCGTTTTCCGTACGCTCGGTCATGAGCGCCCCCTCGTGTTCCCCGTAGGACGCCGGCCCCCGCGACCGGGCGCGGGGGCCCGCGGGCCGCTCAGGCCCAGGCCCCGCGCCGGTCCAGCACCGTGCGCAAGATGTCGATCCGGTCGGTCATGATGCCATCGACACCCAGGTCGAGGAGACCCTCCATACGTTCCGGTTCGTTCACGGTCCAGACGTGCACCTGAAGCCCCCGCTCGTGCGCGGTCCGTACGAAGCGCCGGTCGACCACCCGGATCCCGCCCTGGCTCTCCGGCACCTGGGCCGCCACCGCCCCCGCCCGCAGCGCCGCGGGGATCGCCCAGGACCGCAGGCGCAGCCCCAGCACGCCCCGCACCCCGTACGAGGTCGCCAGCCGGGGGCCGGCGATCTTCTGGGCCCGCGCCACCCGGCTCTCCGAGAAGGAGCCCACGCAGACCCGGTCCCAGATCCCGGCCCGCGCGATCAGGTTCACCAGCGGGTGCAGGGCGGACTCGTCCTTCACGTCCACGTTCCAGCGGGCGTCCGGGAACTCCTCCAGCAGCTCCTCGAACAGCGGCAGCGGCTCGCTGCCGGCCACCCGCGCCTCGCGCACCCGGCTCCACGGCAGCTCCCGGATCCGGCCCGTGGCGTCGGTGACCCGGTCCAGGGTGGCGTCGTGGAAGGCCACCAGTTTTCCGTCGGCGGTGGCGTGCACATCGGTCTCGAAGTACCGGTAGCCCGCGCCGGCCGCCCTGCGGAAGGCGGCGGCGGTGTTCTCCAGCCCGTCCGCGGCCCCGCCCCGGTGGGCGAAGGGGATCGGGGCCGGGTGGTCCAGATAGGGGTGGCGATGGCGTACGTCAGTCACCGGCGCAGTATGCACGCTGGGCCTGCTGGGGCGGGAGTGGCCGGATGGACGGGCGGTGAACGACCCCGCCCGGCCGGGACGACAGCGCCCCCACCTGGCCCGGGTGGACCCGGCCATGACACCCTGGCGGCGCGCAGCCAATCCAATCCCGGCCCCGGCCCCCGTCGGCCGAGGCCAATCCGAGGAAGGTGGACCGGACGCCATGGCTCAGTGGACCTCAGCGGTCGGCACCGCGCAGCTCGCCCGGCTGATCACCTCCCAGCAGGGGCGGCCCGCCGTGACCGGAGCCCGCAAGTCGCCCGCCTACCGCACGCTCGCCGACGGCATCCGGCTGCTCGTCCTGGAGGGCCGGGTCCCCGTCGGGGCGCGGCTGCCCGCCGAGCGGGAACTGGCCGTCGCCCTCTCCCTCAGCCGTACCACCGTCGCGGCCGCCTACGAGGCCCTGCGCGGCGAGGGCTTCCTGGAGTCCCGCCGGGGCGCCGGCAGCTGGACCTCCGTACCCGCCGGGAACCCGATCCCGGCCCGGGGCCTGGAACCGCTCCCGCCCGAGTCCCTCGGCTCCATGATCGATCTCGGCTGCGCGGCCCTCCCGGCGCCCGAGCCCTGGCTGACCAAGTCCGTCCAGGGCGCCCTGGAGGAACTCCCGCCGTACGCGCACACCCACGGCGACTACCCGGCCGGCCTGCCCGCCCTGCGGCGGATGCTCGCCGACCGCTACACCGAGCACGGCATCCCCACCATGCCCGAGCAGATCATGGTCACCACCGGGGCCATGGGGGCCATAGACGCCATCTGCAGCCTCTTCGCCGGCCGCGGCGAGCGGATCGCCGTCGAGTCCCCCTCCTACGCCAACATCCTCCAGCTGATGCGCGCCGCCGGGGTCCGCCTGGTGCCCGTGGCCATGGCGAGCGGGCTGAGCGGCTGGGACATGGACGTCTGGCGCCAGGTCCTGCGCGACTCGGCCCCGCGCCTGGCGTACGTGGTCGCCGACTTCCACAACCCGACCGGAGCCCTGGCCTCCGAGGAGCAGCGCCGCGCCATGGTCGAGGCCGCCCGCTCCGCCGGCACGGTGCTGATCGCCGACGAGACCATGGCCGAGCTCCAGCTCGACCCCGAGCCGGCCATGCCCCGCCCGGTCTGCTCCTTCGACCCGGCCGGCTCCACGGTGATCACCGTGGGCTCGGCCAGCAAGGCGTTCTGGGCGGGCATGCGGATCGGCTGGGTCCGCGCGGCCCCCGACGTGATCCGCAGCCTGGTCGCGGCCCGCGCCTACGCCGACCTCGGCACCCCGGTGCTGGAGCAGCTCGCGGTGAACTGGCTGATGCGCACCGGGGGCTGGGAGGAGGCCGTCGGGATGCGCCGCGCGCAGGCCCGGGAGAACCGGGACGCCCTGGTGACGGCGGTGCGCAGGGAGCTGCCCGACTGGGAGTTCGAGGTGCCGGGCGGCGGGCTCACCCTGTGGGCCCGGGCGGGCGGGCTGTCCGGGTCGCGGCTGGCGGAGGTGGGGGAGCGGGTCGGCGTCCGCGTCCCCTCGGGGCCCCGGTTCGGGGTGGACGGGGCCTTCGAGGGGTACGTCCGGCTGCCGTTCACGGTCGGCGGGCCGGTGGCCGACGAAGCCGCCGCGCGGCTGGCGGCGGCGGCCCGCCTGGTCGGTACGGGGGCGGGCGGCGGGGCGGAGCCGCCGCGCACGTTCGTGGCCTGATCCGCCGCTACGGGGCCTCGGCCGGGACCTCCGGGAGCTCCTCGGCGCCGACCGCGCCGCCCTGCGCCGGCGGCTGGTCCTTGAGGGGCCCGGCGGGAGCCGGTGCGGCCTCGCCGCCGCCCGGGCCGTCCGCCGCCGTCTGCCGCTCGGGCAGCAGCTCCAGTACGGCGTGCCGGTGCGCGGGGTGGGTGGCGTCGTCGTACGGGTCCGGGGTGGCGGGCACCTGGAGCCGGTGGACCGGGCCCGTGCCGAGCCGGGCGTAGCCGCGGCCCGGCGGGAGCTGCGGGGCGGGGGTGGTGTGCGGGGGCAGCCCGAGGACGTCGGTGAGCTGCTGGACGGGGGCGGGCCCGAGGAAGACCCGGGCGCGGGTGTGCTGCCAGACGGCGTCGCCGATCAGCTCCAGGTGGTCGCAGTGCTCGGCGACCACCACCGTGACGTGCGCGGCCCGGCCGTGGCGCAGGGGCACCTGGAGCTGGGCCAGGGGGTCGGGGCGGCCCTCGGCGGTCGCCAGGTGCGCGAGCACGCTGGGCCGGTCCAGCAGGATCCACAGCGGGCGCCGGGTGTCCTCGGGCACGGGCCGCCCGGCCTCGCGGGCCCGGTGGGCGGCGATCAGGCGCCGCTCGGTCTCGTGCGCCGCCCATTCGACGGTGGCCAGGGCCCCGGTCGGCCCGCACTCGACGGCGAGCACCCCCGCGCGTCCGGCCAGGCAGGCGTACTCGTTGCTGCCGCCGCCCTCGACGATCATCACGTCGCCGCCCTGGCGCAGGGCCTGGAGGGCGATCGAGCGCAGCAGGGTGGTGGTGCCGGCCCCCGGCTGGCCCACGGCCAGCAGGTGCGGCTCGGCCGAGGCGGGGCCGGTGCGCCAGATCACGGGCGGCAGGTCGCGCGGCTCCTCGCCCTCCAGCACCGGCAGGGTGCGCTGCACCCCGGAGGGGTCGGTGAAGCCGAGGACGTACTCGCCGGGCGAGGTCACGAACGGCTGGGCGGCGATCCCGGTGGGCAGCGCCTCCAGGACGCTCATCTCCAGCCGGTTGGCCTCCTCGTCCCAGTCGAAGAGGTACTCCCGCCCCCGCCCGGACTTGGCGTGCAGCAGGGCCTCGATCCGGGCCCGGGAGGCGGGCTCCCCGTCGGTGAAGTACGCGGGGTAGCGGATCCGGAGCCGGCTGACGCGGCCCGCGGCGTCGAAGGCGTAGTCGCTGAAGGCGTCGTCGAAGGCGCCGCCGTGGGAGAAGAGCGGGGCCGGGTCCTCGGGGGCGGAGAAGTAGGGCACGAGCGCCTCGTACAGGGAGCGCAGCCGGTCGGTCTCGGCGTCGCTGGGCCCGGTCTTCACCGGGGTGCGGTCGCGCCCGTGCCAGCCCGCCGCCGCCATCAGGGCGAGCAGCGCGGTGAGCGGCCCGTACGGGACGAGCGCGACCACGAGGACGCAGGCCGCCCCCAGGAACAGAGCGGGCCCCCGCTTGTCCTTGGGGGTCGCGGCCCACTTCCGGCGGCCCGCCGCCGCCAGGACGCGCAGCCCCCGCCCGATGACGAGCAGCGGATGGAGGACGTCCGTGGCGTTGTCGGCCGCCGTACGGGCGAGATCGCGGCCCCGGGCGAGCGAGGTGCTGCCACTGGTGAGGATGCGGGGAAGTGGGCGCCGGGCCACGGTCGTCTCCTGGTGGGTGGGCGGGGCGGGGCTAGAGCTTGATCCCGCCGAGCAGGCTCGCGAGGCTCGCCGTGCTGGCGGTGATGCTCGGGGCGATGGCCGAGCCGGCGAGGAAGAAGCCGAAGAGCGAGCAGACGAACGCGTGCGAGAGCTTCATGCCGTCCTTCTTGAAGAACAGGAAGCAGATGATGCCGAGCAGCACGACGCCTGAGATCGACAGGACCATGGGAGTTCTCCTGAGAGCGGGACGGTCGGGAAGGTCACCATCAGTTGTTCCAGGCTCACAGGAAGTATCAATGCGACAAAAGGTGCATACGGGTGAATCTTCTGGATTTTCACTTGACCGGACCCTCCCGGCTGGCGCCCGCGCCCCGCACGGTGTCGGATGCCCCGGCCGGGGACATCCTTGCCTCGGCCTGGCCCCCTCATGTCCCTGACCGGGCGCTACCCTGGCGATTCACCCGTACGGACGCAGCGCCGGGCACCCCTTGCCCGCCCGGCCTGGGCAGACTCCTGCGCGAGACGGCCGGCGCCGGGCGGTGAGCCGACGACACCCGAGAAGAGCGGAAGGCGGTACGACCGATGAGCGAGCACCAGGACGCACCCGACGAGGACGTCATCGAACTGGCCACCAAGATCTTCGACCTCGCCCGCCAGGGTGAGACCGCGACCCTGGCCGCCTACCTCGACGCCGGGGTCCCGGCCAACCTCACCAACGACCGCGGCGACACCCTCGTCATGCTCGCCGCCTACCACGGCCACGCCGACGCCGTCACCGCCCTCCTCGCCCGCGGCGCCGAGGCCGACCGCGCCAACGACCGCGGCCAGACCCCGCTCGCCGGAGCCGTCTTCAAGGGCGAGGAGACCGTCATCCGCGCCCTGCTCGCGGGCGGCGCCGACCCCCACGCCGGGACCCCCTCCGCGGTGGACACGGCCCGCATGTTCCACAAGGCCGACCTGCTCGAACTCTTCGGAGCCAAGTAATCCGCTTTTTTGCCCGCCCGGCCCGGGCCGGGACGGGTCCGCGACCTCACGGCTTGGTCACGACGCCTTTAAATGTGGTCGCGGTGCACAAACCGCCTGGGTCATCATGGCGTCGGATTCGATTCGCGGACATGACGGACGGGCAGGACCGGGCTGGACACGACGGGTGTCCCCACCCCCCTGCCACACCGGCCGGCACGGTCGCGAAGCACCGACGAGAGTGAGAAGGCAATGGTCTACATCGAGCGGAACATGACGGCGGACGTCCTCACATGCTGTTACGCGGCCCTGTGAATCCCGATTCCCGGTTGCGTCCCCAGCTTGATTTGAGGCCATTCCCATGTTCGAACCAGTCATAGCGCCGAGCGGCACCTTGCTCGGCCTCCTCCAGCGGGGTCGTGGCGACGGCACGCTGCACGCCCTCGCGGCGCCCCGGACCGAGGCCCTCGCGGCCCTGAACCAGTGCGTGACCCGTGACCCGCGGCAGGACTGGCAGGTCGAGAACCGGTCGCTGTACTACGCCCGCCTGTACCTGGACCTCGACGGCCCCCTCGGGGAGATCGAGGCCCACCTCTTCGGCGCGGACGACCTCCTCGACGAGGAGGACCACCGCACGGGCCTCGCCCTGTCCGTCCTCGGACACCTGGCCTCGTACGGCCGCGACGACGCGCTCATGCTGCTGCGCCGCTACGCCGCCTCCGGCGCCAACTGGGCCTGGGCCCTGGACGAGCTCGCCCTGCGCGACGACGACGAGGGGCTGCGCTCCCTCGCCGCACCCGTCCTCGCCCGCTTCCCGGCCACCGCCGAGGGCGAGGCGCGGCTGGCCGCCGCCGTCCGCGACGCCTACGAGCCCCGCCCGTGGAGCCTGTGGGAGGAGCTGCCCCCGCACGGGCCGCGGCTGCGCGCCGCCCGCCAGCAGGGCTCCTTCGACCGCTGGCAGCGCCAGCTCGACCCGAGCGGGCCCCGGCCCGGCTGGGGCGTCCAGGCCGTCTTCGACTGGGCCGCCGACGGGCTGCGCCGCGGCACCCCGCTCCATGTGCCCGCCGCGCGCTGTCTCGCCGCCGTGGCCGCCCCCGAGGACCGCTCGGCGATCCTCGCGGCCGCCGCCGGAGCCCAGGGCGAGGCCGCCCGGGCCACCGCCCTGCACCACCTGGTCCTCGCGGAACCGGAGAACCCGGCCGTCCTGGACCTCATCGAAGCCGCCGGCGACGAACCCGCCGTCGCCGCCTACGAGCGCATGTGCGGCCCCGCGGCCCTCGAACGCGCCCGGCTGTGGGTCCACCGCCCCGACGCCCTCGGAGCGGCCGCCGCGGCCCTCCTGGCGGCCGGTGGCGGCCCCGAGGACACCGGCCTGGTCCTGGGCGCCCTCCGCGACACCGTCCGCGGCTGCGGCCCGGACTCCGGCCGCCTCTTCACCCTGGTGGACGGCGCTGGCCGGCTCTCCATCGGCTGCGCCGCCCCCGTGCTGCGCCACATCTACCGCGAGACGGCCTCCTCCCACCTGCGCGGCCGCGCCGCCCGGGCCCTGGCCAGCACCGATCCCACCTTCGCGGCGGGCTTCGCGGTCGAATGCCTCTGGGACTGCGAGGAGACCACCCGCGAGGTCGCGGCCCGCCACGCCGAGACGGCCGACGCCCGCGTCGCCCCGCGCCTGCGCCGCCTGGCGGCGGACCCGGCGGAGGAGGAAGACGTCCAGTCGGCGGTCCGCAGCCGCATCGCCCCCGAGTCGACGGTGTAGCCGCCGGCCTGGCCGGCCCTGCGCTGCGCGGGGCGGGTCCCCTACCCGCCCTTCGCCCGTTCCCTGGGGGCTCCGCCCCCAGACCCCCGCGCCTCCATCGCCGGCGGGGCTACAGCCAGCCCCGCCGGCGATTGCGGCGCGGGCGCGGTAGCGCCGTGTCCGTAGCCGCGCCGGCGACTGAAGTGGGGGGCACCTCCCAGCGGTAGCCGGAGGAGAACGGAGGAAGGGCGGGCAGGGGACCAGCCCCGCCCCCGA
The DNA here is from genome assembly GCF_040636215.1 of Streptomyces sp. NPDC006687. Classification (NCBI taxonomy): domain Bacteria; kingdom Bacillati; phylum Actinomycetota; class Actinomycetes; order Kitasatosporales; family Streptomycetaceae; genus Streptomyces; species Streptomyces sp. NPDC006687. The sequence goes on from NZ_JBEYJJ010000017.1 coordinate 98,586, forward strand.
CGGCCGGATACGGCAACGTCAGGCCCCCGCAGGGACGAAGCGGAGCCGGACCCCCGGGCGGGCCTGGGCGGCGGCGTCCAGGGCGGGGCCCGGGGGGACCACCCCGACCACCGGGTACCCGCCCGTGACGGGGTGGTCCGCCAGGAACACCACCGGCAGCCCGTCCGCCGGCACCTGCACGGCCCCCAGCACCACCCCCTCACTCGGCAGCTCCCCACCCCGCACCCGCACCAGCCCCGGCCCGCCCTCCGTCCGCAGCCCGATCCGGTTGGAGGCCGCCGCCACCCGGTACCCGGCCGACAGCAGCCCCGCCACCGAGCCCGGGGTGAACCAGTCCGCCCGGGGCCCCAGCCACAACGGCAGCACCAGCTCCGCCACCGGCGGCCCCGGCACCCGCAGGGCGTCCGCCCCGGCCACGGGAGACGGCCCCGCGACGCCCACCTCCAGCACCGTCCCGTCCGACAGGACCGGCGGCCCCAGCCCCGACAGCAGATCCGTCGAACGGCTGCCCAGCACCGCCGGCCCGGCGAACCCGCCCCGTACCGCGACATAGGACCGCACCCCGGCCGACGCACGCCCCACGTCCAGCTCCGCCCCCGCCCGCAGCCACACCGGCGCGCCCCATGCCGCCGGGCGCCCCGAGACCCGTACCGCGCACGGCGCGCCCGTCACCGCCACCGTCACCGGCGCCAGCGCCCGCAGCCGGATCCCGTCCAGGGTGGTCTCCACCGTGGCGGCCCCCGCCGCATTGCCGACGAGCCGGTTGGCCAGGGCGTGCGCGGCGGTGTCCAGCGCCCCCGACCGGGGCACGCCCAGGTGCGCGTGCCCCGGCCGCCCCAGATCCTGCACGGTGCTCAGCGCTCCGGCCCGCACCACCAGCAGCCCGCTCACCCCCGCACCCCCGCCCCCGCCTCCACGAACCGCACCCGTACCCCCGGTGCGAACAGCGCCGCCGGCTCCCGGCCCGGGTCCCACACCGGCACCTCGGTGGAGCCGATCAGCTGCCAGCCGCCGGGGGAGGAGCGCGGGTAGACCCCCGCGTACTCCCCGGCCAGCGCCAGCGACCCGGCCGGGACCGCCGTGCGGGGCGTGGCCCGGCGCGGGAGCCACAGCCGCTCCGGAAGGCCCGTCAGATAGCCGAAGCCGGGCGCGAACCCGCAGAACGCCACCCGGAACTCGATCCCCCCGACCAGCCCCGCCACCTCCCGCCCGGCGACACCCCAGGCCGCGGCCACCTCCGCCAGGTCCGGCCCGTCGTACCGCACCGGCACGGTGACCAGCGGTCCCTCGGCCCGCGCCAGCGGCGGCACCGGCCAGCGGGCGATCCGCGCCGCCAGCGCCGCCGGCTCGCGCACCCCGTCCAGCAGCACCGTCCGCGCCGCCGGCACCAGCTCCCGTACGGCGCCCAGCTCGCCCGCCTCCCGCCGGCGCACCAGCTCCGCGTGGAGGGCGGCCACCTCCGCCGCCGAGTCCACCTCCAGCAGCAGCGCCTCCCGCCCCACCGCCAGCGCCCTCACGCGAAGGCCCCCACCCGTACGCCCGCCGCGCCCAGCGCCTCCCGGACCCGCACCGCGAGCCCCGCCGCCCCCGGGGTGTCCCCGTGCAGGCACAGGGAGCGCGCGCGGACCGGTACAGGCGACCCGTCGGCGGCCGTGACCTCCCCCTCCGCCGCCATCCGCACGGCCCGCGCCACCACCGCGTCCGGATCGTGCAGCACCGCGCCCGGCGTCCCGCGCGGCACCAGCGTGCCCCGCGGGGTGTAGGCGCGGTCGGCGAAGGCTTCCGGTACGGCCTCCAGCCCGGCCTCGGCGGCGGCCTCCAGCAGCAGCGACCCGGGCAGCCCCAGCACCGGCAGCCCCGCTTCCCCGGCGGCCAGCCGCACCCCGGCGACCACCGCCCCGGCCTGTTCGGCGTCGTGGACGGTGCGGTTGTACAGCGCACCGTGCGGTTTCACGTACGACACCCTCGACCCGGCCGCCCGGGCGAACACCTCCAGCGCCCCGATCTGGTACGCCACCTCGGCCGCCAGCTCCGGTGCCGGCACGTCCATCGCCCGCCGCCCGAAGCCCGCCAGGTCCCGGTACGAGACCTGCGCGCCGATCCGTACGCCGCGCGCGGCGGCCAGCTCGCACACCCGGCGCATGATCGACGGATCGCCCGCGTGGAAACCGCAGGCCACGTTGGCGCTGGTGACCACCGACAGCAGGGCCTCGTCATCCGTGAGCGTCCACCGGCCGAAGCCCTCGCCGAGGTCGGCGTTGAGGTCGATCGCGGCCGCGGAGGGTGTGATCATGGAAGCCATGCGGCGAGCGTAGAACAGCGCACCGGCCGCGCGCCGCAGACCCCGTCCGCGGCCTTCCCGGAGCCGGGGACGATCCGGCCGAACCCTGCCGTTTGGGATGTTGTCCGTGACACCGCCTAATCTTTGCGACGTGACTCTCCCTGCCCCGGCGAAGACCCTCCCCTCCCCGGCGCCGGGCCCGGCCGCCGACGAGGGCCTCGCCCGGCGGCTGCGCGCCCTCGCCTGCACCGCCCCGCTGCACGACCTCGACGTCCGCAAGGCCAATCTGGCCGGCGAGTACGGGGTCTACGCGATGGCGGAGGTCGCGCTGGCCGCGATCGACCTCGTCACACTCAACATGGACTTCGACACGGGCGCCGACCACGAGCAGATAGTGGCCCGCCTGCTGCCGCGCGTCGCCGCCCAGACCCCCGGCCGGCCCGCCGCGGAGCACGAGCGGGTCGCCCGCTGGGTGCTGGAGAACCTCATCAACGTCGGCAGCGTCGACCGGGGCTTCCGCGCGATCTACGGAACCTTCGGGCCCGACGGGGTCTACGTCCGCCGGGACTACGACTTCAAGCTGATCGAGGAGGTGCCGGGGTACGGCGGCGGGGTGTACCTGCGCACCACCGACGAGGCCGTCAACGTCCTGGTCGGCGCCCTCGACACGGACGTCACCAGCGCGCAGATCGCCGCCGAGGTCAAGCTGGAGGTCCTGATCAGCCGGGGCCGGCTCGCCGACGCCCAGCTCGCCGCCGAGCAGGCCCGCTACCGCACCGTCCAGTACGCCGAGACCCTGCGCCGCACCCTCGACGCCACCCGGCGCAACGTCCGGGCCGTGGACTGGCTCCAGGCCGTCCCGGACATGATCGCCGAGGCCCTCGACCACGTCGCCGACCGCTACCGGCACGAGAACGCGATCCTCACCAACATCCGCAAGGCGCGCGACGAGGCCGAGGACCCCGAGAACAAGCGGCGCGCCGCCGAGCTCGTCGACATCGTCAAGGACTGCATCCGGCGGCACACCCAGCTCCAGTCCCGGCTGCTGGACGCGGGCCCGCTCTTCCGCGCCGAACAGGACCGCCAGGCGTTCGCCGCGCCCGCCGCGCGCGCCGGGATCGACCTGTACGGGCAGCTCATCGCCCCGCTGCTGCCGCTGCCCGTGGAGCACGCCACCCGGGTCACCGACGCCTTCTTCGCGGCCGGCACCGGGCTGCGCACGCCCGTCTCGGTGCGGGTGGCGGACCTGGTGGAGATCCTCCTCACCCCGCCCGTGGAGCGCGAGCACCTCGGGGCCGAGATGCCCGAGCCCGACCTCATCGCCACCCCGGACGACAGCCGCTTCAGCGAGGAGCAGCTCGCGGCCGCGACCCGCCTGCTGGACCTCCCGCACGACGCCCCGCGCCGCCTGTCGGGCCTGCTGGCCGAGGCCCGCCGCGCGGACCCCGACCTCCCGTACCTGGTGGCCCTGCTCGCCGTCCACGCGGCGAGCCCGCCGGTGGGCACCGCGTACCGGCAGGGGGAGGAGCGGCTGCTGTTCGCGGTGGACGACGGCACCGAGCTGGAGGACCCGGAGTTCGGCGGCGCCGACCTCATCGTCGGCACGGCCCTCCTGGACGCGGCCGGCATGGCGGCAGCCCGCACGGACCCCTCATGACCCGCCCCGCCGCCACCCCCGCAGCCCCCGCCCCGGGCCGCAGCACGCCGCCGGGCCACCCCGCCGCGCCCGCGCCCACCCGCCGGGCCGTCCCCCTGGGGACGGGCCCGCACATCGACCCCGTCGACCGGCCTCAGCCCCGCCGGCAGGCGGCGGGCCTGCCGGAAGACCACCGCACCGCCGAGGAGACCCACCCGTGAGCGACCACCACGCCGAGCAGCCCGCGTGGAGCGAGGGCGACGGTACGCCCGCCGGGCCCGTGGCGGCCGGAGCCGCGCTGACGCCGGCCGACGCCGCCGACGCGGCCCGGCTCGTCGGGTTCGGGCTCCAGCCCAAGCTGCTCCCCGCCCGCGACGCCGAGTACGCCGAGCTGCTGCGCCGCTACCGCGAGGACCCCGCCTTCGGGCGGCTCGCCGACGCCGTCGCCACCGGCCTGGGCCTCGTCGTCCTGGAGGTGTCCCCCCGCGCGGGGATGGCCGTCGCCGCTGGCGAGGACTCCGTCTTCGCCGTCCGCATGGGCGACTACGCCCGCCGCACCGCCGCCGACGGCGGCGACCGCTTCCTCCACGGCCTCGCCCACCTCGCCATCGCCGCCCTCGCCTTCCCCCGCCCCGAGGACCTCGCCGACGACGGCTACATCGGCCGGATCACCGTCAACGGCGTCGACGCCTTCGTCCGGCAGACCTGCCGCCGCCTGGAGGAGCGCGCCGAGGAACTCGGCGAGAACACCGACCCCGCCTCCGACGCCCCCGCCCTGGAGGCCGCCTGGCGCGTCTACGCCCGCCGCAGCGCGACCGGCGCCACCAAGGACGCCCGCCGCCTCGCAGGGTCCACCACCGGCATCGTCGGCAAGGCAGCCGCCTTCCTCACCGACTCCGGCTTCCTCCAGCGCACCGGCGACGACGCCGGCGGCACCTACCGCACCACCCCCCGCTACCAGCTCCAGGTCCGCGACATGGCGGGCAGCGCGGCCATGGCCGAACTCCTGGAGCTGGGCGTGGTACCCGTCGGCGACGGCACGGCCACCCTCCTGCCGCCGCCCGAGGGCGACGACCTGGAGCTCGCCGCCGACGCCGGCCTGCCCTTCCACGCCTGAGCCCCGCGCCCCGATCCCCGTACGCACCACGAGAGACCGCGAGAACCCGCCGCCATGTACGAGCTGTCCCGGATCCGCCTCTACTCCATCGGGCCCGCCGGCGCACGCTACGCCGACACCGTGCTCGACCTGCGCGGAGTCGGCGAGCCGGTGCCCCATCCGGCGCCCGCCCAGGCGGAGTTCTTCGAGGACGAGCCCACCGGCCCGCCCCGGCGCCCCGCGCCCGCGGGCGTCCTCTTCCTGGAGAACGGCGGCGGCAAGTCCGTCCTCCTCAAGCTGATCTTCTCGGTGATGCTCCCCGGACACCGCAACACCCTCGGCGGCGCCAGCTCCGGCGTCCTGCGCAAGTTCCTGCTCGCCGACGACTGCGGCCACGTCGCCCTGGAGTGGCAGCACACCCAGACCGGCGAGTGCGTCGTCGTCGGCAAGGTCAGCGAGTGGCGCGGCCGCCAGGTCTCCAACGACCCCCGCAAGTTCGCCGAAGCCTGGTACTCCTTCCGCCCCGGCCCCGGCCTGAGCCTGGACAACCTCCCCGTCGCCGAGGCCACTTCCGTGCGCCCGCCCGTCGAGGGCGCCTCCGGCGCCCAGGGCCGCCGCCGCACGATGAAGGGCTTCCGTGACGCCCTCACGGAGGCCGGCAAGGTGTACCCGCACCTGGACGTGGTCTGGGAGGAGATCCACGACCGCTGGAACGAGCACCTCACCGAACTCGGCCTCGACCCCGAACTCTTCCGCTACCAGCGGGAGATGAACGCCGACGAGGGCGAGGCCGCCGGCCTGTTCGCGGTCAAGAAGGACTCCGACTTCACCGACCTGCTGCTGCGCGCCGTCACCGACACCCGCGACACCGACGGCCTCGCCGACCTCGTCCACGGCTTCGGCAGCAAACTCGGCCGCCGCGCCGAGCTGATGGCCGAACGGGACTTCACCGCCGGCTCCGTCGACCTGCTCACCCGCATCGTCGAGGCCGCCGAGGCCCGCGCCCGGCTGCGCGACGTCCACGCCGGCGCCGAACGCCGCACCCGCACCCTCGCCCGCCGGCTCTCCGCCCGCGCCGCCGAGGAACGCGGCCGCGCCGCCGAGCTCGCCCAGCAGGTCACCGGCGCCGCCCACGCCGTGACCGCCGCCGAGGAGCAGCGCGCCCGCAGCGCCGCCGTCTCCGCCGAACTCGCCTACCGGCACGCCTCGCTGGCCCTGACCGTCGCCGACAAGGCCGCCGCCGCCCAGCGCCGCGAGCTCCTCGAAGCCCGCACCCTGCACTCCGCCTGGCAGGCGGCCGAGACCGTCCTGCGCCACCGCGCCGCCGCCGACCGCTCCGCCCGCGTCGCCGCCGCGATCCGCGAGGCCGAACGGGACGCGGCCCCGGCCCTCGCCGCCCGCGCCACCGCCGCCGCCGAGCTCGTACGGGCCCTGCACACCGCCGCCGAACAGGGCGAGCGGGCCGCCAACGAGGAGGAGGAGCGTTCCGCCGAGCTCCAGGCCGTCGGGGAGAGCGCCCACCGCGACGCCACCTCCGCCGCCACCGCCGCCCAGCGCGCCCGCAGCGAGGCCGAACACCTCAGGGCGCGCCTGGCGGAGGTCCAGCAGGAGACCGCCGAGGCCGTCCGCGCCGGCTGGCTCGACGACACCGCGCCCGACGCCGACCCGGCCCGCGCCGCGCTGGCCGCCAGCGACGCCGAGAAGAGCGCGGTGGCCGCCTGGGACGAGGCCCGCGAGGCCGCCCGGACCGCCGCCGAGGCCGCCCGTGAGGCCGCCGCCGCCGAGTCCCGCGCCGAGCTCACCGCCGCCCGCGCCGCCGACGCCGCCGACGCGGCCGAGGCCGCCCACACCGCCGAACGGCGCGCCGCCGAGTCCCTGGCGGCCGCGCCCCGCCTGGCGGAGCTCCTGGGCCTCCCGTCGGCCCCCGACACCTTCCTGCCCCACCCCCGCACCGGAGGCCCCGCCGACGCCGCCCCGGCCCGGCACACCACCGCCGCCCCTGGCACCGCCCCCGGGCACTACGCCGCGACGCAGGCCGCCGCACACCAGGCCGCCACCGCCACCGCCGGAGCCCGCACCGCCGGAGCCCTGACCGCCGAGGACCTCGACCGCAACGCCGACACCCTCGCCGAGCTCCTGGCCGACACCGTCGGCTCGGCCGAACGCCAGCTCTTCGAGCTGCGCACCGCCGCCGCCGACGACTCCCGCATCCTCGGAGCCCTCGGCGACGGCGGCCTCCTGCCGCCCGGCCCCGACGTCCTCGCCACCGTCGAGTACCTCGGCGAACACGGCATCCCGGCCCTGCCCGGCTGGCGCTACCTCGCCCAGTCCGTGGACCCCGCCGACCACGCCGCCGTCCTCGCCGCCCGGCCCGAACTCGTCGACGGCGTCGTCATCACCGACCCCGACACCCACAGCCGCGCCCGCGAGGTGCTCTCCGCCGCCGCCCTGCTGCCCCGCTCCACCGTCGCCGTCGGCACCGCCGCCGCCCTGCTGGCGCCCGTACCGCCCGCCGACGGCACCGACCAGGTGTTCCTCGTCCCGCCGAACCCGGCCATGCACGACGAGCACGCCGCCGACGAGGAACGCCAGGCCCTGCGCGCCCGCGCCACCGCCCGCGACACCGAGATCCGCGAGCTCGCCGCCCGGCTCGCCGGAGACCGTGAACTTGCCGCCCGCCTCACCTCCTGGCGCACCGGCTGCCCGCCCGGCCGTCTCGCGGAGCTCGCCGAACGGGCCGCCGCCGCCCGCGCGTTCGCCGAGGAGGCCGACGCCGAGCTCGCAGAGGCCCGTACCGTACGCGCCGAGGCCGACGAGGCCGCCGCCGACGCGTCCCGGGTCCGCGACGAGCGCCAGGAGACCGCCCAGCGCGCCCGCCGGACCGCCGACGCCCTCGCCGGCCTCGCGCACCGCCTGCGCGAGCGCTCCGGCTGGCAGGCCAGGGTCCGCGAACTCACCGACGAGGCCGCCGCGTCCGAGGCCCGCGCCGAGGCGTGCCTGGACCGGGCCCGCGCCGCCGACGAGGACCGCCGCGCCGCCCAGCGCGCCGCCGACGACGCCCGCCGCACCGCCCGCGCCCTGCGTGCCGAACGCGCCGAGATCGCCGGAGCCCCCGACCAGCTCCCCGCCGACGACGGCCCCCGCGCCCCCCTGCCCGACCTCCGCGAGGCGTACCGGGCCGCCTCCCAGCTGTACGAGAAGGTCGGCGTCGGCGCCGACCTGCGGGCCGAGCAGGCCCGCGCCGAGAGCGACGAGAGCGCCGCCCTCGCCGAACTCGACCGCCTCACCAACAAGGTCCGCACCCGCGCCGCCCAGCTCCTCGAAGGCACCGACGGAGCCGACGGCCCCTCCCGGCAGGCCGCCGCCGCCCGCGCCGAGGCCCTCGTACAGATGCTGGAATCCCGTGCCTCCACCGCCAGCGAGCAGCTCGGCCGGCTGCGCGGCGAGGCCGAACGCCTGGCCCCCGCCGACGGCGAGGCCCACACCGAGCTGCCGGAGGAACTGGTCCCGGCCGACGTCGAACACGCCCAGGGCCTGCTGCGCACCGCCACCGCCCAGCTCGCCGCGCACTCCGCCGCCGTGGAGAGCGCCCGGGCCGCCCACGCCGACCTGCTGCGCGCCCACCGCACCGCAGAGGAGGGCGCCGGCGGCTTCGAGGAGACCGCCGCCCTCCTGCGGGACCTGCTGCGCGACCACACCCACCCCGACGACGAGCAGGAGCCCGCGCCCCACCGCGGCACCCTGGAGGAGGCCCGCCAGTCGGCCACCGACACCCGCCGCTCACTGCGCGCCTGCGCCGCCGACCTCTCCGCCGCCGAGGCGGCCCTGCGGGAGGCCGGCGACATCCTCGTCCGGCACGCCAACGCCACCCGCTACGAGCAGGTACGCACCCCCGCCCGCCAGCAGATCCGCGAACTGCCCGCCTCCGCCCTCCCCGAGCACGCCGCCGCCTGGGCGGCCGCGTTCGCCCCGCGCCTGCGCGTCCTGACCGACGAGCTCGCGCAACTGGAGCGCAACCGCGACAGCATCGTGGACCGGCTGCGCGGCCTGGTGGAGTCAGCCCTGGCCACCCTCCGCTCCGCCCAGCGCCTCTCGCAGCTCCCCGAGGGGCTGGGGGAGTGGTCGGGCCAGGAGTTCCTCCGCATCCGCTTCGAGGAACCCGACCAGGCCACCCTCACCGAACGCCTCGGCGAGGTCATCGACGAGGCCACCCGCACGGCGGTCAGGAAGAACGCCGCCTTCGGCGAAGGCCGCCGCGACGGCATGTCCCTGCTGCTGAGGGGCGTCCAGGCGGCGCTGGAGCCCAAGGGCATCGCGGTGGAGATCCTCAAGCCGGACGCGGTCCTGCGGGCCGAACGCGTCCCCGTCGGCCAGATGGGCGACGTCTTCTCCGGCGGCCAGCTGCTCACCGCCGCCATCGCCCTGTACTGCACGATGGCGGCCCTGCGCAGCAACGACCGGGGCCGCGACAAGCACCGCCACGCGGGCACGCTGTTCCTGGACAACCCCATCGGGCGCGCCAACGCCACGTATCTGCTGGAACTCCAGCGCGCGGTCTCCGACGCCCTCGGCGTCCAGCTCCTGTACACCACGGGCCTCTTCGACACCACGGCCCTTGCGGAGTTCCCGCTGGTGATCCGCCTGCGCAACGACGCCGACCTCAGGGCGGGGCTGAAGTACATCAGCGTGGAGGAACACCTGCGCCCGGGCCTGCCGCAGCCCACCCCGGAAACGGAAGGCATCCACGGCGAGATCACCGCGACCCGCATGTTCCGCCGGACTCCCACCCCCTCCTGACCCGGCGCATCCCGCGTCCCGCGGCGCAGGGCGCGGGCGGCGTACGGGGGGTCCGGGGCCTGCCCCGGGAAACGCTGAAAGGGCGGGGCGGGGAGACGGCTCCGCGCAGCGGCACCCCGCCACGCGCGCACCCCCGGACGGCCCCCACCCCCGCCCCCGGCGCGACTAGCGCCACCGCACCGCGCTGCTCGGCTCCGACACCACCCCGTGCCGCTGGTTCCACATCTGCCGCGTGATCCACACGTCCAGCACCGCCCACGTGGCCACCACCGTCCCCGCTATCCCCCCGAGGACCATCGGCAGCGCCAGCCACGACCCCGACAGCACCAGGAAGAACGCCGCCGAGCCCGCCGTCAGCGTCACCGCCACGATCAGCACCGCCCGCACCGCCGACGCCCGCACCGGATCCGGCATGCGCCGCCGGCGGGCCGGCTCCTCCACCCACAGGCCCCGCCCGCGCGCCTCGGACACCGATCCGTCCTCTTCGTCGTACATCCTCATGGTCCGCTCCGCCCGCCTCCCGAGCCCAACGACCGCCCCCCGTCCGCAGGTTCCCGCATCCTGGACGGCGATCCACCACCGGCGGCGCGGACCGGGGAATTCCAGCCATCCCTCCGGAGACGGGAACCGACACCCCACCGAGTGTCATCTGCCACATACCGGGCGGGACGTGACCGGAAGTGTCGGACAACTGGTGATCTTCGTCCAGGGGTCAGGCCGAAAACGTCCGGACACGCCTTCGAGGCCGCTCCGTGGCAGTAGTAGGCTCACGCCGTTTAAATGACGGAACACCGACCCCCCACCACGGGGTTGAGCTGGGGGAGGCTGGGGAGGCCATGCGCTTTCGCGGGAAGTCGATCCGCCGGAAGATCGTGGCGTTGCTCCTGGTGCCGCTCGTCTCCCTGACCGCCCTGTGGGGCTTCTCGACGGTCATCACCGGCCGCGAGGCCCTCCAGCTGCTCGACGTCGCGTACGTCATCGACAAGGTCGGCTACCCCATCGAGGACGTCGTCCGCGTCGTGCAGAAGGAGCGCCGCCAGACCCTCGTCGTCCTCGGCGACCCCCGCGCCGCCGCGGCCACCGCCGAGCTCTCCAGGAGCCGCGCCGCCACCGACGGCATGGTCCGCAAGATCACCGCGAACGCGACCGACCCCGAGGTCCTCGAGGAGCTCAGTCCCGCCAACAAGCAGCGCCTGAGGTCGATCCTCGACGCCCTCCACGGCATCGCCGCCCTGCGCCGCTCCGTGGACACCGGCAGCCTCGACCCGACCCAGGCCCTCGACCTCTACAGCCGCCTGGTCGACCCCAGCTACGACTTCCTCATGAACCTCCACGCCCTGGAGAACGTGGAGATGGACAAGCAGGGCCGCGCCCTCGTCGGCATCACCCGCGCCCGCGAGACCCTCTCGCGCGAGGACGCGGTCATCGCCTCCGCCCTCGCCGCCGGAAACGTCGCCACGGGCGACGTCCGCCGCGTCTCCGCCTTCGTCGCCAACCGCGCCCTGCTCTACGAGTTCAACCTCGCGATCCTCCCGGCCGAGGACCGCAAGCTCTTCGAGCAGTACTGGAACGGCCCCGAGAGCAAGGCCCTGCGCGACACGGAGGAACGGTTCATCACCGCGGGCGCCGTCAAGAACCCGCGCACCGTCACCGCCGCCCAGTGGGACGAGGCCGCCCGCAAGGTCCTCGACGACCTCGCCACCATGGGCACCGCCGCCGGAGACCGCTACCAGAAGCGCGTCGAACCCGTCGCGATGGACGTCCTCGTGCAGGCCGCCGTCGCCGGCGTCCTCGGCTTCCTCGCCCTCGCCTTCTCCCTCTTCCTGTCCGTGCGCATCGGCCGCGACCTGATCCGCGACCTCTCCCAGCTCCGCAAGGACGCCACCGAGGCGTCCGGCGTCCGCCTGCCCAGCGTCATGCGCCGCCTCGCCGCCGGCGAGACCGTGGACGTGGAGACCGAGGCGCCCCGCCTGGAGTTCGAGAAGGACGAGGTCGGACAGGTCGCCCTCGCCCTCAACAGCCTCCAGCGCGCCGCCGTCGAAGCCGCCGTCAAGCAGGCGGAGCTGCGGCGCGGGGTCTCCGAGGTCTTCGTCAACCTGGCCCGCCGCAACCAGGTGCTGCTGCACCGCCAGCTGACCCTGCTCGACACGATGGAACGGCGTACCGAGGACACCGAGGAGCTCGCCGACCTCTTCCGCCTCGACCACATGACCACCCGCATGCGCCGCCACGCCGAGGGCCTGGTGATCCTCTCCGGAGCCGCTCCCTCCCGCCAGTGGCGCAAGCCAGTCCAGCTGATGGACGTCGTACGGGCCGCCGTCGCCGAGGTCGAGGACTACGAGCGCATCGAGGTGCGCCGGCTGCCGCGCATCGGCATCGAGGGCCCGGCCGTCGCCGACGTCACCCACCTGGTCGCCGAACTCCTGGAGAACGCCACGGTGTTCTCGCCGCCGCACACCGCCGTCCAGGTCCACGGCGAGCGCGTCGCCAACGGCTTCACCCTGGAGATCCACGACCGGGGCCTCGGCATGAACCCCGAGGCCCTGCTCGACGCCAACCTCCGGCTCGCCGAGAACCCGGAGTTCGAGCTCTCCGACACCGACCGCCTCGGCCTGTTCGTCGTCAGCCGCCTCGCCCGGCGCCACAGCATCAAGGTGGCCCTCCAGCCCAGCCCGTACGGGGGCACCACCGCGGTGGTCTTCCTCCCGGCCGAGCTCCTCACCGACGCCCCCGACACCAACGGCAGCGGCATCCGCCTCGACGCCGTACGCGCCGCCCGGGGCCCCGCCGCGGTCAAGGGCGTCAAGGCCGCCCCCGGCTCCCGGGGGCCGGGCCGCACCGCGCCCAGCACCTTCGACCGCACGTCCTCGGCCCGCCCGCTGCCGGCCGGCGTGCTCAACGGACCCGTGGAACTGGAGGGCCCGCTGGGACTCCTCGGCCTGGAGGGGCAGGAGGGGCTCGACGACATGGAGGACACCATCAGCGGCATCGCCGGCGTCGGCGGCCGCCCGCCCATGGCCAGCCTCGACGACGAGACCCCGCCCGGCGGCACCCCGCGCAGCGCCCTGCTGGGCCTGGGCTCCGCGGGCCGCGCCGACGCCGCCCGGCGCGGCGGCGAGCGCGGCACCTGGAAGGGCGACCGGGCCGGCGACAACAGCGCCGAGCGCCACCGCGACTGGGGCCGCCCCCGGGACACCGGCCCGGAGCCGGCCGGCGCCCGCGCCCGCACCACCGGCCCGGAGGCCGCCCGGGCCCGCGCCGACCGCGACCCCTCCGCACCCACCGGCCCGGTCCGCGCCGACCGCCCGCACCTGGACGCGGTCCGCCCCGACGGCCCCCGCCCCGCGGGAGCCGTCCCGCTGCCCCGTCGGCGCACCACCCCGACCCTGGTCGCCGAGCACGGCCGCCGCGTCGAGCCCCGCCCGGCCGGAGCCAGGACCCCGGACCGGCCGCGGACCGACCCCGAGGAGCCCCGCACCGCGGCCGGCCCGGGGGGACTGCCCCGCCGGGTCCGCCAGGCCAACCTGGCGCCGCAGCTGAAGAACGCTCCGGCCCCCGCCGAGCCCGAAGCCCCCGCGGCCCCGCCGGCCGACCGCGACGCGGACGACGTACGCGCCCGTATGTCCGCCCTCCAGCGCGGCTGGACGGCGGGCCGCAAAGAGTACGCAGACCAGCAAGACCGGCAACACGCACCGCAGCAGTCCGAGACCGGGGCCGGCACCTCCGCCGCCACCGGTCCCGCGCACGAGAACGAAGGGGACGGTCGATGACCGCACCGCAGAACGGAAACGACAGCAGGGGCCGCGGCCCCGGCCCGCTCAACTGGCTCCTGGACGAACTCGTCGACAAGGTCGCCAGCATCCGCAAGGCGGTGGTCCTCTCCGGCGACGGCCTGCCGACGGGCAGCTCCAAGGACCTGACCCGCGAGGACAGCGAGCACCTGGCGGCCGTGGCCTCCGGCTTCCACAGCCTGGCCAAGGGCGTCGGCCGGCACTTCGACTCCGGCCGGGTCCGCCAGACCGTGGTCGAGCTGGACGAGGCGTTCCTGTTCGTCATGGCCGCCGGTGACGGCAGCTGCCTGGCCGTGCTCTCCGACTCCGACTCCGACGTCGGCCAGGTCGCGTACGAGATGACCCTCATGGTCAAGCGCGTCGGCGACCACCTGGCGACCGCCCCGCGCACCGGGCTGCCAGCCGGAGGGTGAGTCGGACCGTATGAGCGATCCAGGCCACGACCACCTCCCGAACTTCCCGGAACCCGGGCCGGCGCACGGGAGCGGCCACCCGCACTGGTTCGACGACGAAGCCGGGCCCGTCGTCCGCCCGTACGCCATGACCCGCGGCCGGACCAGCCATGCCGCCCAGCACCGCCTCGACCTGATCGCCCTCGTCGTCGCCGAACCGGCGGCCGACGATCCGGTCTGGGACCTGACCCTGTCCCCGGAACACGCCCACATCCTCGGGCTGTGCCGGGAACGCCCCCAGTCCGTCGCCGAGCTCGCCGCGGAGCTGGACCTCGCCATCGGCGTGGTCCGGGTCCTCATCGGTGACCTCGTCGACGACGCCCTGGTCCATGTGACCCGGCCGGTCCCCCCGGCCGAACTGCCCGACGAATCCATTCTGCGAGAGGTGATCGATGGCCTTCGGGCGCTCTAGCCGCACCGGTGCGATGCACGCCGTCTCACCGGTCGAGCCGCTGACCTTGAAGATCCTGGTCGCGGGGGGCTTCGGGGCGGGCAAGACCACCCTGGTCAGCGCGGTGAGCGAGATCCGTCCCCTGCGGACCGAGGAGACCCTCTCCGAGCCGGGTGCCGCCATCGACGACACCGGGGGAGTGGAGGCGAAGAGCACCACGACCGTGGCCATGGACTTCGGCCGCATCACCCTCCGCGAGGACCTGGTGCTCTACCTCTTCGGCACCCCCGGACAGGACCGCTTCTGGTTCCTGTGGGACGAGCTCTCCCAGGGCTCGCTCGGCGCCGTCGTCCTGGCCGACACCCGCCGGCTCGCCGACTGCTTCGCCGCCATCGACTACTTCGAGCGGCGCGGCCTGCCCTTCCTCATCGCCGTCAACTGCTTCGACGGCGCCGAGCGCCACCCCGTGGTCACCATCCGCGAGGCCCTCGACCTCGACCCCGAGGTGCCGGTGCTGCTCTGCGACGCCCGCGACCGCGAGTCGGTCAAGGACGTACTGGTGGGAGTCGTGGAACACGCCATGTCACTGGCCCGGGCCCGCCGGGCCGGCCTGAGCGCCGGAGCCTGACCGAGACGGCGCGCAGGGAGGCGGCCCGTACCCCCGCCGACTGGGGTACGGGCCGCGGCTCTCATGGGGGGCTACGAAGGGTCCCGGGGCCGTGGCCCGGGACCGTGGGGAGAGTGTGAACCCGCCACCGGGGAGCGTCAAGCACCACGGCGACCGCACTTGTGCCCCTCCGCCCCGCCCGCTGGTGGGGGCGCCCCGCAGCTTGCGCGCACCCCCGGGCGTCCGCCCCTCAGCGCACCGCCACGACCGCCGAACCGTGCCCGAACAGCCCCTGGTTCGCGGTGATCCCCACCCGTGCCCCCGGCACCTGCCGCGCCCCCGCCGTCCCCCGCAGCTGCCAGGTCAGCTCGCACACCTGGGCGATGGCCTGCGCCGGCACCGCCTCCCCGAAGGAGGCCAGCCCGCCGCTCGCGTTGACCGGCACCCGCCCGCCGAGCCCGGTCGCCCCCTCGCGCAGCAGCTTGGCCCCCTCGCCCTCACCGCACAGCCCGATGTCCTCGTACCACTGGAGCTCCAGCGCGGTGGACAGGTCGTACACCTCCGCCAGTGACAGGTCGCGCGGTCCCAGCCCCGCCTCCTCGTAGGCGGCCCGGGCGATCGAGGCGCGGAAGGATTCCTCCGCCGCGGGGACGGCCACCGTCGCGTCGGTCGCGATGTCCGGCAGGTCCAGCACGGTACGCGGGTACGTGGGCGTCACCGTCGACACCGCCCGGATCCGCACCGGGTCGGCCGCCCCGCGCGCCCGCGCGAACTCCATGCTGCACAGCACCAGCGCCGCCCCGCCGTCGGAGGTCGCGCAGATGTCCAGCAGCCGCAGCGGATCCGCGACCACCGCCGAGGCCGCCACCTCCCCGGCCGTCACCGCCGTACGGTAGCGGGCGTTCGGGTTGAGCGCCCCGGCCGCCGCGTTCTTCACCTTGACCTGCGCGAAGTCCTCCCCGGTGTCCCCGTAGAGGGCCATCCGGCGACGGGCGTACAGCGCGAAGTAGGCCGGGTTCACCGCCCCGAGCAGCCGGAACCGCAGCCAGTCCGGATCGTCCGGCCGGTCGCCCCCCGCCGGGGCGAAGAACCCCTTCGGCGCGGCGTCCGCGCCCACGACCAGCACCACCTCCGCCAGCCCGGCCAGGATCTGCGCCCGGGCCGCCCCGATGGCCTGGGCCCCGGAGGCGCAGGCGGCGTACACGCTGGTCACCCGCGCGCCCTGCCAGCCGAGCGCCCGCGCGAAGGTGGCACCGGCGACGTAGCCCGGGTAGCCGCCGCGCACGGTGTCGGCGCCGACCACGGACTCCACGTCGGTCCACTCCAGCCCGGCGTCGGCGAGCGCGGCCCGGGCGGCGGCCCGCCCGTACTCGACGAAGCTGCGGCCCCACTTGCCCCAGGGGTGCATACCGGCGCCGAGCACGGCCACCTCCCCGCTCACCGCGCCCCCTCCACCGGCTTGAACTGCCAGGTCAGCCAAGTCGTCCCGGCATCCTCACCCAGCACCCCGCCGACCACCTCGACCTCCATGCCGACCGCCAGGTCCGCCACCGTCACCCCGGGCGCGGCCTGCCCGAGCACGACCATCCCCTCGGCCTCCAGCTCCACGGCGACCAGGGTGTACGGCTCCCAGGGCGCGTCCGGGTCGGACACGTAGGGGGCGGGCGGCCGGTAGCGCCCGTCGGTGTAGGACCAGACGCGGCCGCGCGGGGACAGCGGCACCTCCACGAGGTCACCGCCGCCGGGGCAGTGCGGATTGCGGCAGTACGCGTCCTCGCGCGGGAAGAACACCGCCGTACAGGCGGAACACCGCGTACCGAGCAGCCGGAAGCCGCCGGGCGTTTCGGCGAACCAGCCGCTCACCACGGGCGTACGTGTGCGTGCCAAGGCCCCTCCCCGATCCGATAACTGACGAGCCGTCAGAAGTCTGCCACGTCAGCCGCCCGGGGTCACCGGTACCGGCACGGCCAGGAGCACCCGCGGGCCCCTTGGCATACGATCACCGGATGCCGCACCAGCCGAGGGACTCGCACTGCTCCGCCTGCGGAGCCCCGTTCGCCGCCGCCGACTGGCCCCGCAGGTGCGCCGCGTGCGGCTCCGTCACCTACCGCAACCCGCTCCCGGTGGCCGTCGCCCTGCTCCCCGTCGAGGACGCCTCGGGCACCGGCCTGGTGGTCATCACCCGCACGATCGAACCCGCCAAGGGCGGCGTCGCCCTGCCCGGCGGCTTCATCGACTTCGGCGAGGACTGGCGCGAAGCCGTGGCCCGGGAACTCCGGGAGGAAACGGGCATCGAGGCCCGGGCCTCCGAGGTGGCCCTCGCGGACGTCCTGAGCTCCCCGCACGGCCACCTCCTCGTCTTCGGCCTCCTCCCGCCCCGCCCGGCCTCCGCCCTCCCGCCCTCCGCCCCCACCGACGAGACCACGGGCTGGCACGTCCTCCACACCCCGGCGGAACTGGCCTTCCCCCTCCACACCCAGGCGTCCGCCGCCTGGTTCGCGGGCCACTACACCTGACGCACCCCGCCGCCCGCACGGCCCCGTCCCCTGCCCACCCGCGGGCTCGTCCACCCGCCACCCGCCACGCGGGCAGGGCACGATCGCGATCTCCCGGCCGTCGCCCGGTTCCGGGCACCCGGCGGCCACCCGGCCAGGGCACGGTTCCGAGCCCCCGGCAGCCACCCGGCCAGGGCAACGGCGCCCGCCGCCGGAGCGCCCGCGGGGGCCGGCGCGACTACACCCCCCGCACCTCCGCCCCGCTCACCACCTCGCCCGCTCCGTCCTCCACCACCACCGCCTCTCCGGCCCACCGCACGGTGTACCGCTCCACCTCGCCCGCCTCGAACCCCGGCCCCGGGTCGCGGATCACCACCCCGCCGCCGGTCCGCCCGCGCGCCGGGGCCCACACCTCCAGGCCCACCGACCCGTCCCCGCGCCGCACCGGCAGCACCGACCCCGCCCGGGCCAGCACCGGGGTGCGCCCCGGCGGGGCGTCCAGCAGCACCTGCCCCGGCCCCTCGTGCGCCGCCCCCGTCGCCGTGTCGTACCAGCGCCCCCGCGGCAGCCGCACCGCCCGCCGGTCCGCCCCGCACTCCAGCACCGGCGCCACCAGCAGCGCGTCCCCCAGCAGGAACGCGTCCTCACAGTCCCGCAGCCTCCGGTCCTCCGGCGCCCCCCACCACAGCGGCCGGACGTACGGGGCCCCGGTCCGCCGCGCCAGGTGCGCCAGCGTCACGAAGTACGGCCGCAGCCGCTCCCGCTCCGCCAGCACCCCCGCCGCACCCGCCGCCACCTCAGGCCCGAACTCCCACGGCTCCCGCGGCCCCGCCCACAGCGCCGAATGCGTCCGGAACAGCGGCAGGTACGCCCCCAGCTCCAGCCACCGCAGGTACAGCTCCGGCGACGGCGACCCCCCGAAGCCTCCGACGTCCGGACCCGAGTACGGCACCCCGCACAGCCCGAGCCCCAGCACCAGCGCCAGCGAGGCCCGCAGCCCCTCCCAGCTGCTCTCCACATCACCGGACCAGGTGCCCCCGTACCGCTGCATCCCCGCCCACCCCGACCGGGAGAACAGGAACGGCCGCTCGGCCGGCCGCAGCCGTACCAGCCCCTCCCAGCCCGCGCGCGCCATCGCCAGCCCGTACACGTTGTGGGCCTCCCGGTGGTCGCCACCCGCCCCTTCCAGCACGTGCCGCGCCGACCGGGGCAGCGTCGGATCCCCCCACGGCGCGAAGGACACCGGCTCGTTCATGTCGTGCCAGAACCCCGAGAACCCCTGCGCGAGCCGCTCCCCGTACAGCCCGCCCCACCACCGGCGCACCGCCGGATCCGTGAAGTCCGGATAGGCGCACTCGCCCGGCCAGACCTCGCCGCGCACCTCCCGGCCCCGCGCGTCCCGTACGAACGCCCCGTGCGGGCCCACCTCCAGACCGGCGGTGTGCACCGCGTCCCCCGCCTTCACCGCCGGGTCCACGATCGACACCAGCCGCACCCCCGCCGCGCCCAGCTCCCCGGCCAGCCCCGGCAGATCGGGGAACGCCTCCCGGTCCACGGTGAACACCCGGTGCCCGTCGTAGTGGTCGATGTCCAGGTGGACGGCCGACAGCGCCAGCGCCCGCTCCGCGTACCCGGCCACCACCCGCCGCACCTCCGCCGCGCTCCCGAACCCCCACCGCGCGTGCTGGTAGCCCAGTGCCCACTCCGGCGGCACCGCCGGCGCCCCCGTCAGCCCCGCCCACCCCTGCGCCACCCGCGCCGGAGTCCCCAGCAGCACCCAGCACCGCGCCGGCCCGCCCTCCAGGCGCAGCTCGCTCGACCCCGGCCGGTCCGCCCCCGACCCGGACCCCTCCTCGCCCTCGCGCAGCAGCACCCTTCCTTCCCAGGTGTTGTCGTAGAACGCCAGGTGCGTTCCCGCGTCCGCGACGACCACCTGCAGCGGCATCGTGATGTACAGCGGATCGGTGTCCGGCCCGAAGCCGCCCTTGGGGTCGGTGTTCCACAGCCGGTACTCCCCGTCCCGCAGCCGGGGTCCCCGCGCCCGCCCGCCCAGGCCGAAGAACCGCGCGTCCGCCGGCACCTCCGCTCGCTGGAGCCACCGCGAGCCGCCCTGTGCCGCCCCTTCCGCCGGGTCCCACCAGCGCGGCGGCAGCTCCCGCCGCAGCACCACCCCGCCCGGGGTCCGCACCTCCACCGCCCCGTGCCGGGACACCGCCACCGTCACCCGCTCCGACACCACCCGCCAGCCGCCCCCGGTGTCCGGCTCCAGCACCGCCCGCGGATCGGGCTCCGGCCCCCCGCCGAGCACCGCGTACGAGGGCTCCGGACCGGCCCCGTCCCAGCCCCAGAACACCGCGCCGCCCACCCCCACCCGCACGGTCAGCTCACTGCGCGCGAACCGCAGCAGACCCCCGCCCGGCCTCGGCTCCGTAGCCGTCAGCAGCCCCGGCACCCGGGCCCGCTCCGCACCCCGCGGAGCCAGCGCCTCCGCGTCCGCCCGCCGGTAGCGCAGCGCCGCGCGCCAGGCGCGCCGCCCGCGCGCCGTACCGATCTCCGTCACCGCACGCACCAGTTCACGACCGTCCATGACGGTCACCCTGCCACCGGCCCCCGGCCGAGGGGGCGGCGTTCAGCTGCCGTTCACCCGGGAAGGACCGGGAAGGAACGGCCCGGGCACCGGCGGCCGGGGCCCGGACGCCGCGAACGGCTCTGGTGCGGATGTCGATCACATGGCATCGTCCCTGTGAGCCGCCGCACGCACACCCACACGGCGGCGGCACCGTACGCACACCACGCGCGAGCCGCAGACTTGACCGGGAGCCGACCCATGACCTCAGCCACCCAGCCGGAACCCCTCTGGTCCCCGAGCCCCGACAGGATCGCCGCGGCCCGCGTCACCGCCTTCCAGGCATGGGCGGCCGAACGCTTCGGCGCCCCCGCCGAGGGCGGCTACCCGGCGCTGCACCGCTGGTCCGTCGAGGAGCTCGACACCTTCTGGCGAGCCGTCGCGGAATGGTTCGACGTACGGTTCACCACCCCTTACGAGAGCGTCCTCACCGACCGCTCGATGCCCGGCGCCCGCTGGTTCACCGGCTCCACCCTCAACTACGCCGAGCACGCCCTGCGCGCCGCCGAGGACCCCGCCCGCGCCCAGGACCCGGCCCTCCTCCACGTCGACGAGACCCACGAGCCGGCCCCCGTCACCTGGGCCGAGCTCCGCCGCCAGGTCGGCTCCCTCGCCGCCGAGCTGCGCGCCCTCGGCGTACGCCCCGGCGACCGGGTCAGCGGCTACCTCCCCAACATCCCCGAAGCGGTCGTGGCCCTCCTCGCCACCGCCGCCGTCGGCGGGGTCTGGACCTCCTGCGCCCCCGACTTCGGCGCCCGCAGCGTCCTCGACCGCTTCGAGCAGGTCGAACCCGTCGTCCTGTTCACCATCGACGGCTACCGCTACGGCGGCAAGCAGCACGACCGCCGCGAGACCGTCGCCGAGCTGCGCGCGGGCCTGCCCTCCCTGCGCGCCGTCGTCCACATCCCGCTGCTGGGCACCCCCGCCCCCGAAGGCACCCGCGCCTGGTCGGAGCTGACCTCCGGCGACGCCGAACCCGCGTTCGAGCCGGTGCCCTTCGACCACCCGCTGTGGATCCTGTACTCCTCCGGCACCACCGGCGCGCCAAAGGCGATCGTCCAGTCCCAGGGCGGGATCCTCCTCGAACACCTCAAGCAGCTCGGCCTGCACTGCGACCTCGGCCCGGAGGACCGGTTCTTCTGGTACACCTCCACCGGCTGGATGATGTGGAACTTCCTCGTCTCCGGCCTCCTGACCGGCACCACCGTCGTCCTCTACGACGGCAGCCCCGGCCACCCCGACACCGGCGCCCAGTGGCGCATCGCCGAGCGCACCCGCGCCACCCTCTACGGCACCTCCGCCGCCTACGTCATGGCCTGCAAGAAGGCCGAGGTGCACCCGGCCCGGGACTACGACCTCTCCGCGGTCAAGTGCGTGGCCACCACCGGCTCCCCCCTGCCGCCCGACGGCTTCCGCTGGCTCCACGAGGAGGTCGCCGAGGACCTGTGGATCGCCTCCGTCAGCGGCGGCACCGACGTGTGCAGCTGCTTCGCCGGAGCCGTACCCACCCTCCCCGTCCACATCGGCGAGCTCCAGGCCGCCTGCCTCGGCACGGACCTCCAGTCCTGGGACCCCTCCGGCAAGCCGCTCACCGGCGAGGTCGGCGAACTGGTCGTCACCGCCCCCATGCCCTCCATGCCGATCCACTTCTGGAACGACGCCGACGGCAGCCGCTACCGCGACAGCTACTTCGAGATGTTCCCCGGCGTCTGGCGCCACGGCGACTGGATCACGATCACCGACCGCGGCTCCGTCGTCATCCACGGCCGCTCCGACTCCACCCTCAACCGGCAGGGCGTCCGGATGGGCTCCGCCGACATCTACGAGGCCGTCGAACGGCTCCCCGAGATCAAGGAGTCCCTGGTCATCGGTCTGGAGGAGGCCGACGGGGGCTACTGGATGCCGCTCTTCGTCCACCTCGCCCCCGGCGCCGTCCTCGACGAGGCCCTGCGCAAGAAGATCGCCGCGACCATCCGCGAGCAGCTCTCCCCGCGCCACGTCCCCGACGAGGTCATCGAGGTACCGGCCGTCCCGCACACCCTGACCGGCAAGCGCATCGAGGTCCCCGTCAAGCGCCTCCTCCAGGGCACCCCGCTGGCCAAGGCCGTCAACCCGGGCTCGGTCGACAAGCCGGAGCTGCTCGCCTTCTACGAGGAGCTCGGCCGCACCCGGAGGTGACTGTCAGTGGCCGTGGTTACGCTGAGTGAGCAAGCCGTCGCACCGCACGGCACGCCACTCAGGGGGAACCATGAACGCCACGCCCGACACCACACCCAACACCACGGCCCACACCTCACGACCCGCCTCCCGCCTCCGCCGCGCGCTGCGCCGCGAGGTCCCCAGCACCCTCGGCCTCCTCGCCGACGCCCGGGACTTCGCGGCCATGCGGGCCTACCGCAGCTTCGCCTTCGGCCGGAACGACGAGTACACCGACTACCTCCGCCACATCGACGCCCTGCTCCGCTCCCTCGCGGCCCAGGGCGTCCACACCACCGTCGCCCTCTTCGACCCCGACGAGTACGCCGACTACTGCGCCGACCACGGCCTGGACCCCGACAGCGCCCAGACCCGTACGCGCTTCACCGCCGAACTGGCCTGCGGCCCCGCCCTGCCCTACGCCGGCCAGCCCGTCGAGGAACTGGTACCCCTCCTCGCCGACGCCGCCGTACGCCAGGCCACCTGGGAGTACGCCGGGGCGGTCCTGGCCGCCGCCGGGGAATGCGCGGACTGCGGCGAGGACATCGGCCGCGCCTCCTTCGAACGGGCCTGCGCCCTCCTGCGCCGCCTCGTCGACGGAGCCGGCCCCGGCCACCACCACCTCGTGTGCAGCGTGCCCACCGAGGAGGAGCAGCTCACCGCCGTGCTCCATGCCGAGGCACCCGCCGAACCCGGCGGCCCGCCCCGCACGGAGGGCCGCGACCAGCTCGACTTCGTGACCGTCCTGGCCGCCGGACTCGCCCTGGGCGGCCCCGGCGGCCTCGTCCTGCGCAGCACCACCGAGGGCCGCCACGACCGGGTCCACGGCTGGCGCCTGGACCGCGGCCGCCTGCTGGCCCTGCCCGCCGCCGCCGTCTTCGACGCCTACTGCACGGACGCCGACACCGGCGACCCCGTGGCCCCGGAACCGGGCGTCGAATACTGCGCCGGCTACGCGGTCGAGGGCCCCGGGCCCCACAGCTAGGGGACCCGTCCGCCCCCGGGGAAACGACCGAGGGGCCCCCGCCATCGGCGAAGGCCCCTCGATCGGTACGACGACACACGCCGTCCGGCTACTCGCCCGACAGCACCGCCTGCGCGGCCACCCGCGCCTCCTCGGCGCTGTCCGCGGCCCGCGCGGCCGCCGCCGCGCGCTCGCACTGCGCCAGGGTGTACTTGGCCAGCGTCGCCCGCACGTACGGGATCGAAGCCGAACCCATCGACAGGGAGGTGACCCCCAGACCCGTCAGCACACAGGCCAGCAGCGGATCCGACGCGGCCTCACCGCAGACACCGCAGCTCTTGCCCTCCGCCCTGGCGGCCTCGGCCGACATGGCGATCAGGTCGAGCAGCGCCGGCTGCCAGGGGTCCTGGAGCCGCGAGACCGCACCCACCTGACGGTCGGCGGCGAAGGCGTACTGCGCGAGGTCGTTCGTGCCCAGCGAGAGGAACTCGACCTCCTGCAGGATCGAGCGCGCCCGCAGCGCGGCGGAGGGAATCTCCACCATCGCTCCGAACTTCGCCACCAGACCGGCCTCACGGCAGGCGTCCGCGAACGCCTTCGCGTCGATCCGGTCAGCCACCATCGGGGCCATGACCTCCAGGTACACCGGCAGCCCCTCGGCGGCCTTCGCCAGCGCGGTGAGCTGTGTACGCAGCACCTCCGGGTGATCCAGCAGCGTCCGCAGCCCCCGCACGCCCAGCGCCGGGTTCGGCTCGTCCGCCGGAGTCAGGAAGTCCAGCGGCTTGTCGGCGCCCGCGTCGAGCACCCGCACCACTACCCGTCCCTCGGGGAACGCCTCGAGCACCTTGCGGTACGACTCGATCTGCTTCTCCTCGGACGGAGCCTTCTTGCTGTCGTCCAGGAACAGGAACTCCGTACGGAACAGGCCCACGCCCTCCGCCCCGGCCTCCACCGCCGCCGGCACATCCGCCGGCCCGCCCACGTTCGCCAGCAGCGGCACCTTGTGCCCGTCGGACGTGGCCCCCGGACCGGAAGAGGCGGCCAGCGCCGCCTTCCGCTCGGCGGCCGCGGCCTCCAGCTCGGCCCGCTTCTCGGCGCTCGGCTCCACGAACAGGTCGCCGGTGCTCCCGTCCACGGCGATCACCGTGCCCTCGGCGATCTCCCCGGCACCCGGCAGCGCCACGATGGCCGGCACACCCAGCGCCCGCGCGAGGATCGCGCTGTGGCTGGTCGGCCCGCCCTCCTCGGTCACGAAACCCAGCACCAGCGCCGGGTCGAGCAGCGCGGTGTCCGCGGGCGCCAGATCCCGCGCGATCAGCACGTACGGCTCGTCACTGTCCGGCACCCCCGGCATCGGGACGCCCAGCAGCCGGGCCACGATGCGGTTGCGCACGTCGTCCAGGTCGGCCACCCGCCCGGCCATGTACTCGCCGGCCCCCGCGAGCAGGTCGCGGTAGGACGCGAACGCGTCGTAGACCGCACGCTCGGCCGTGCTCCCGACGACGATGCGCCGCTCCACGTCCGACATCAGCTCGGGGTCCGTGGCGATCATCGCCTGGGCCTCCAGCACGTGCTGGGCCTCGCCCCCGGCCAGGTGGCCGCGCGCCATCAGGTCGGCCGACACCGCTTCCACCGCCTGACGGGCGCGCCCCTGTTCGCGCTCCGCCTCGTCCGCGGCGATCTGCTTCGCCGGCGGCTCCAGCACGGCCGTACCCATGTGCCGCACCTCGCCGATCGCCACACCGTGGCTCACGCCGACGCCTCGCAGCGTTGTCTCCATTTCACCCGTCTCCGATTGAGTGGCGGACGAAGCCGCCGCGATGGATGTCCGACTCGCCTGTGGGAGCAGGCGGACGCCTTACTGCCAGCTGAAGAGGGCGTCGTCCGTCTTGACGTCCCCGGATTCGACCAGGCCGGAGAGCGAGTCGGCCGTCGCCTCCAGCGCCACGACGGGACAGACGGGCGACTTGCCGGCGGCCTCGACGGCGGCCGGGTCCCAGCGGATGACCTCCTGGCCGCGGACCACCGTGTCGCCCTTGTTCACGAGCAGCTCGAAGCCCTCGCCGTTGAGCTGGACGGTGTCGATCCCGAGGTGCGTCAGCACCCCGTGCCCCTCACTGTCGACCACGACGTACGCGTGCGGGTGCAGGGAGACGACCACCCCGTCGACGGGCGCGACCGCCGCCGAGGGCTCGCGCACGGGATCGATGGCGGTACCAGGACCCACCATCGCGCCGGAGAACACCGGGTCGGGCACTGCCGCGAGTCCGATGGCGCGTCCGGCAAGAGGGGACGTCACGCTGGTCATGGGGGCCTCCCAGGGGTGGGGCTTCGTGGTGCCGCCGTTACTGCCTGTTGCGAACGGCGTACTCGTCTGAAGGATATTGCACAGCTTGTACGGGTTCGCCCGAAGCCGATCCCGCTCCGGACTGGACCCTCCGGTACGGAGACTAGTGGACTAGACCGGTGGACTAGACCATACGCGTGATGTGATTTGCACGTGCTCCCACTGAGCTGTACTGTCGTGACTCCCGCCGAGACGTGGCGCGTGAACATCTCGCGAACAGTCGACGGCCGGGAATCCCCCTCTTACAGTGACGATCACGATCTCCACTCCATTTCGACGCGCCCTTTTCGGTGCGACGGAGGGTGGTCGGAGAGAAGGAAAAGCACTGATAGAGTCGGAATCGCTGGAAAGGGAAAACGCGAAAGCGAAGGACCTCGAAAGCACCGAGGAAATCGGGCCCGAAAGGATCTGATAGACTCGGAACAGAACGAAAGCCCGGAGGAAAGCCCCAGTAAGTGTTACTGCGGGTGAGTACGAAGGAAGCGTCCGTTCCTTGAGAACTCAACAGCGTGCCAAAAA
>NZ_JBEYJJ010000018.1:0-116868 GCF_040636215.1 Streptomyces sp. NPDC006687
CAGGACGAACGGCAGCTGCATCTGACCGGAGCCGAACAGCTCACCGACGACCTTCATCCCCTCCAGAAGGGTGTCGTTGACGATGTCCAGGGCCGCACGCGTCTGGAGAGCCTCATCCAGATCGGCCTCCAGGCCGTTCTTCTCACCGTCGATGATCCGACGCTGAAGCCGCTCGTCCAGCGGCAGCGCGAGGAGTTCCTCGGCGCGGCCCGCCTTCAGCGACTTGGTGTTGACGCCCTCGAACAGCGCCATCAGCTTCTGCAGCGGGTCGTAGTCACCCTCACGCCGGTCGTAGATCAGGTCCAGAGCCGTCTGGACCTGCTCCTCGTCGAACCGGGCGATCGGCAGGATCTTCGAGGCGTGGACGATCGCCGAGTCCAGACCCGCCTTCACACACTCGTCCAGGAACACCGAGTTCAACAGGACACGGGCGGCCGGGTTCAGACCGAAGGAGATGTTCGACAGACCCAGGGTGGTCTGCACATCCGGGTGGCGCCGCTTGAGCTCACGGATCGCCTCGATCGTGGCGATACCGTCCTTACGCGACTCCTCCTGCCCGGTACAGATCGTGAACGTGAGGGTGTCGATGAGGATGTCCGACTCACGGATCCCCCAGTTGACCGTCAAATCCCCGATCAGGCGCTCGGCGATGGCCACCTTGTGCTCGACGGTGCGGGCCTGGCCCTCCTCGTCGATCGTCAACGCGATCAGCGCCGCGCCGTGCTCCTGCGCGAGACGGGTCACCTTCGCGAAGCGGGACTCCGGACCGTCGCCGTCCTCGTAGTTGACGGAGTTGATGACCGCACGCCCGCCCAGCTTCTCCAAACCCGCCTGGATGACCGGCACCTCGGTCGAGTCCAGCACGATCGGCAGCGTCGAAGCGGTCGCGAAACGCCCCGCCAGCTCCTGCATGTCGGCCACGCCGTCACGGCCGACGTAGTCCACGCACAGGTCCAGCATGTGCGCGCCCTCACGGATCTGATCCCGCGCCATCTCCACACAGTCGTCCCAGCGGGCCTCCAGCATCGCCTCACGGAACTTCTTCGACCCGTTCGCGTTCGTCCGCTCACCGATCGCCATGTACGAGGTGTCCTGCCGGAACGGCACCGTCTGATACAACGACGCCGCGCCCGGCTCGGGCTGGGGGGTGCGCGGGGCGATCGCCGTGCCACGGACCCGTTCCACCACCTGCCGCAGATGCTCCGGCGTGGTACCACAGCAGCCACCGACCAGGGAGAGCCCGTACTCCCGGACGAACGTCTCCTGCGCGTCCGCCAGCTCGGCGGCCGACAGCGGATAGTGCGCGCCGTCCTTGGTCAGCACCGGCAGGCCCGCGTTCGGCATGCAGGACAGCGGGATCCGCGCGTTCCGCGCCAGATAGCGCAGGTGCTCGCTCATCTCCGCCGGACCCGTCGCACAGTTCAGACCGATCATGTCGATACCGAGGGGCTCCAGCGCCGTCAGCGCCGCACCGATCTCCGAGCCCAGCAGCATCGTGCCGGTCGCTTCCACCGTGACCTGGACGATCAGGGGGAGGTCGTCCATCCCGCACCAGTCCAGTGCGCGGCGGGCGCCGATGACGGCGGCCTTGGTCTGGAGGAGGTCCTGGGTGGTCTCGACGAGGAGGGCGTCGGCGCCGCCTCGGATCAGGCCCTCGGCGTTCTCCTGGTAGGCGTCGCGCAGCCGGTCGTAGGTGATGTGGCCGAGGGTGGGGAGCTTGGTGCCCGGGCCCATGGAGCCGAGGACCCAGCGGGGACGGCCGTCGTCCGCCGTGAAGGCGTCCGCGGAGGCGCGGGCGATACGGGCGCCGGCCTCGGCGAGTTCGTAGATCCGGCTCTCGATCCCGTACTCGGCGAGGGCGGCCAGGTTGGTGCCGAAGGTGTTGGTCTCGACGCAGTCCACGCCCACCGAGAAGTAGGCGTCGTGCACCGAGCGGACGATGTCGGGGCGGGTGGCGTTGAGGACCTCGTTGCAGCCCTCCAGCCCCAGGAAGTCGTCCATGGTGGGGTCGGCGGCCTGGAGCATGGTTCCCATCGCTCCGTCCGCGACCACGACGCGCTGGGCGAACTCCTCCCTCAGTGGCCGTCTCATCTCATTCCAGTCCCGTCAGGTGTATGGACAGTGCCGCCTCGCTCCGCGCCCCGTAGGCGGAGCGCAGCCGGGCCAGCAGGGCGTCCCGGGTCAGCCGGTACTCCTGGGTGCCGGTGTGGTCGAGTACGGTCGCCGCGACCGCACAGCCCAGCTGGGCCGCGTACTCCTCGGGCAGGCCCCAGGCCGTTGCGGCGAGGAAGCCGGCCCGGAAGGCGTCGCCCACGCCGGTGGGGTCGACGACGTCCGCGACGGGAACCGCGGGCACGTCCAGCGGTGCGCCGTCCGCGGTGCGAATGCGGACGCCGTCCTCGCCGCGGGTGGTGACCCAGGAGCCGACCCGCCGGAGGATCTGTTCCTCGGTGAGGCCGGTCCGCTCGCAGAGCAGGGCGGACTCGTACTCGTTGGTGAACAGCCGGGTGGCGCCGTCGAGCAGTTCCAGCGCCTCCTCCCCGGTGAGCCGGGCGAGCTGCTGGGAGGGGTCGGAGGCGAAGGGTACGCCCAGGGCGCGGCAGGCGCGGGTGTGGCGGAGCATGGCCTGCGGGTCGTCCGGCGAGACCAGCACCAGGTCGGGCCGGCCGGTGCGGGCGACGACCTCGCGCAGGTCGATCTCGCGGGCTTCGGCCATCGCGCCCGCGTAGAAGGTCGCTATCTGGTTCTGCTCCTGGTCGGTGGTGCAGACGAAGCGGGCCGTGTGGAGGGTGTCGCTGACGCGTACGGAGTCGGTGTCGACTCCGTGGTCCTTGAGCCAGACCCGGTACGGCTCGAAGTCCCCGCCCACCGCGCCCACCAGCAGGGGGCGCAGTCCCAGTACGCCCAGGCCGAAGGCGATGTTCGCCGCCACGCCGCCCCGCCGCACCTCCAGGTGGTCGGCGAGGAACGACAGGGAGACCCGGTCCAGCCGGTCCGCCAGCAGCTGCTCGGCGAACCGGCCGGGGAAGGTCATCAGGTGATCGGTCGCGATGGAACCCGTGACAGCGATCCGCATGTCAGACTCCGGCTGCCTTGCGCAGCGCGTGCACGCGGTCGGTGCGCTCCCAGGTGAAGTCGGGGAGCTCGCGGCCGAAGTGCCCGTACGCGGCGGTCTGCGCGTAGATCGGGCGCAGCAGGTCCAGGTCGCGGACGATGGCGGCCGGGCGGAGATCGAAGACGGCGGAGACCGCCTCCTGGATCCGCGTGTCGGGCAGGCTGCCGGTGCCGAAGGTCTCCACGAATAGGCCGACGGGCTCGGCCTTGCCGATCGCGTACGCGACCTGGACCTCGCAGCGCGAGGCGAGGCCGGCGGCGACCACGTTCTTGGCGACCCAGCGCATCGCGTAGGCGGCCGAGCGGTCCACCTTCGACGGGTCCTTGCCCGAGAAGGCACCGCCGCCGTGGCGAGCCATACCGCCGTAGGTGTCGATGATGATCTTGCGGCCGGTCAGGCCCGCGTCACCCATCGGACCGCCGATCTCGAAGCGGCCCGTCGGGTTCACCAGGAGCCGGTAGCCCTCGGTGTCCAGCTTGATGCCGTCCTCGGCCAGCTGCTTCAGGACGTGCTCGACCACGTGGTCGCGGATGTCCGGGGTGAGCAGCGACTCCAGGTCGATGTCCGCGGCGTGCTGGCTGGAGACCACCACGGTGTCGAGGCGGACGGCCTTGTCGCCGTCGTACTCGATGGTGACTTGCGTCTTGCCGTCGGGGCGCAGGTACGGGACCGTGCCCTCCTTGCGGACCTGGGTCAGGCGGCGGGAGAGCCGGTGCGCGAGGTGGATCGGCAGCGGCATCAGCTCGGGGGTCTCGTCGCAGGCGTAGCCGAACATCAGGCCCTGGTCGCCGGCGCCCTGACGGTCGAGCTCGTCACCCTTCTCACCTGCGTCAGCACCCTCGACGCGGGCCTCGTAGGCGGTGTCGACACCCTGCGCGATGTCGGGCGACTGGGCTCCGATGGACACCGACACGCCACAGGAGGCGCCGTCGAAGCCCTTCTTCGAGGAGTCGTAGCCGATGTCGAGGATGGCGCCCCGGACGAGTTCGGCGATCGGCGCGTACGCGGTGGTCGTGACCTCGCCGGCGATGTGAACCTGGCCGGTGGTGATGAGGGTCTCCACCGCCACGCGCGAGGCCGGGTCCTCGCGCAGCAGGGCGTCCAGGACGGTGTCGCTGATCCGGTCGGCGATCTTGTCGGGGTGGCCCTCGGTGACCGACTCGGAGGTGAAGAGCCGCTTGCTCATGCCTTCACCTCGGCGGAGAAGAAGTGGGTGGCGATGGCGTCGAGGGTGCGGATCTCGTCCACCTCCAGGGTCTCCATCTGGATGGCGCGGCCGCTGTGCTGTTCGAGCAGGAAGACGAACTCGACGAAGGACAGGGAGTCGATCAGCCGGTTCTCGATGAGGTCCAGGTCGGAAGCGATGTCGTCCAGTTCCTCGTGGCGGGCGAGGAGCCAGTTCTTCACGAGCTGCAGGCCGTCGGACATGGTGTCTCTCCTTGGAGTGCTGGGTGCGTGGTGCGGGGTGGGGGCGGACCCGGTGGCCGGGTCCGGTCGTGCGGGCGGTGCGGAGGGCCCCGGCGGGGCGGGCTCCAGGAGCGGGGCGGCGACCGCCACCGCGTAGTCCACGTCGTGGCTGATGGTCACGGTGACGCCGGTGACGCCGGAGTCGGCGGCCATGGCGGCCGCCGCCCCGCGGAGTTCCACGAGCGGCCAGCCGCCCTCGGAGCGCCGTACGACGATGTCCCGCCAGGGCAGGACCACCGCCCCGACGCGGAGGGTTTTGAACGCCGCCTCCTTGGCCGCGATCCGCCCGCACAGGCTCAGGACGTCGAGCCGGGCGGAGGTGTGGCAGTCGGCGAGTTCGCCGGGGGTGAGCATGCGCTGGAAGAAGTCCTCGCCGTAGGCGACGAGCAGCCGGCGGACCCGGCCGACGGAGACGATGTCCATGCCGAGGTTCGCCCAGCCCAGGCCGCCCGCCGGCGGGGCGACGGGTCGGGTGTGCACGTCAGATCGCCGGCCCCGCCGCGGTCGCGCTCAGGACGGCGGCGGTCGCCGCGCCCCAGCTGCCGTGGCGGCGGGTGAGCGCGGACAGCCAGCGCTCCAGGCCGAAGGCGACGCAGCTGGTGAAGGCCGGGCCCGCGCCGGAGGCGAGGGGGATCTCGCAGCGGTCGCCGAAGAAGTTGCGGTGGGTGTTGACCGAGGCGATGGCGAGGTCCTCGAAGAGGAACTCGTGCTTGACCGGGGTAAGGCGCTGGAGCACCGCCTTGGAGCTGCCCTTGTCGAAGAAGGGGTCGCAGGCGGCCTCCCGGCGCAGCGGCAGGTCCAGGGCCTCGGCGAAGGCGTTGATCCGCCGGGTGAAGCGGGCCAGGTGCTCCTCGGCGTGCTCCCGGGTGCCGATGGCGACGATCTCCCGCATACGGAAGCCGAGCTGGCGGCGCAGACCCTCGTAGTGCTGTTCCTTGCGGAAGCACCAGCCGACCACGGTGACGAGTTCGTCGTCGGCGGCCGGGCGGCCCTGGTGGTCGATGTAGACGGCGTAGCAGGACGCGGAGGGCAGGCCGAGGGCGGCCGGTTCCAGTGCGTCGCAGGGGAAGCAGCCGGTGTCGGTACAGAACTCGCTGGTCTCCCGGACGTCCAGGTTCAGCGGGGCGGCGACGACGGCCTGGTGGGGGAAGTTGTCGTAGTAGTCGAGCCGGGCCAGGTCGGCGGCCGGCAGCAGCGGGGGCATCGTCATGGAACGGGCTCCCGCGTGCACCCCCCAGCTCTCGAAGGTGTCGTCGAGGAGCCGGAGCAGTGCGGTGCCCTCGGGGCCGAGCGACGGCAGGCCGCGGGTGTCTGGGGTGGTGGTCTTGACGGTCGTGACGCTCATGGGGGTGTCACCTCTCGGACGGCGGTGGGCCCTCTCAGACGACGGGCAGGACGTCGTCCGTGAAGATCCCGGTCTTCAGGAAGAAGCCGAGCGGCTTGCGGATGGCCTTGCGCTCGTGGGGACGGCGCCGCTCGTCGGCGACGAGCGCGTTGCGCAGGCCGATCGGGTCGGCGATGCCGGCGTCCCGGTACACGTGGGGGTTGTAGAGGGAGTTGATGCTGTAGACCACGTAGCGCTTGAGGTACGCCTCGACCTCGGCGACGCGGGCGGCGGGGACGGCCTCCTTCATCCGGGTGAACAGGAGGGAGACCAGCTCGCGGCCGAAGGCGATGTGGCGGGACTCGTCCTGGTGGTGGATGCGGTTGACCTCGCGGATGGTGTGGCACAGCGACTCGTCGCGCGCCATCCGCGTGTTGTAGTGGTCGACCAGCTCCTCGAAGAACAGGATCCGGGAGAAGACCAGGAAGTTCTCCACCTCCGGCTCCCAGGCGGAGTCGGCGCGCAGGGCGGTGGAACCGTAGATCTTGTCGCCGTAGCGGCGGCAGAACTCGGCGAAGAACCACATGTGCTCGTTCTCCTCACCGATGAAGTGGTGGAAGAAGTCCGAGGGCACCTCGAAGCCGGGCATGTGGATCCGGCCGACGACCTCGATGAGCAGCTCGCGGATGCCGTGCACGTTGAGGCTGTAGAAGTTGATGCTCTCCCACTTCGAGAGGCGCTGGAGGGTCTCCTCGCCGAGCTCGTCGTAGAAGGGGGTCCCGTAGACGGTGAGCAGCTCGGGGGTCATCCACATGCGGCCCTCGTCGAGCTTCTCGGGCCAGTCGAACTGCTGGTACGGGTTGTAGTACTCCTCGATGGAGCGGGAGCTCAGCCGTTCCAGGACTTCCAGGAACCGGTCGTTGACCGGCAGGGGGGCGCTGACGCCCATGGTGACTCCTCGTCGGTGGTGGTGACGGCCGGGGCGTGCGGGCCCCGCGGTGGGCCGGGCCCTACGGGCGGACTTCGTAGACGGCGTTGACCGGGGTCTCGGTCGCGCGGCGCCAGCGGGTGAAGCCGGCCTCCTCGGCGATGGCGCGGAAGGCGTTCTCGCCGGAGTGGTTGCCGAGCGCGTGGGGGCCGCGCTGGGCGACGGCCACGGGCAGGCACATCACGGCGGAGAGCGCCATGAACATGCGGGCGGCGGGGGTCTGGGTGTCGATGTCGTCGGGCGACACGTTGGACTCGACGAGCATCCAGGTGCCGTCGGCGTCCAGGGACTTGTGCACGTGCTGGGCGGCGGAGACGGGGTCGCCCATGTCGTGCAGGGCGTTGAAGAAGGTGACCAGGTCGTAGCCGGTGCCGGGGTAGTCGTCGGCGGAGGCGACGTCGAAGACGACACGGTCGGAGAGGCCGGCCTCCTCGGCGAGCTGGCGGGCGATCGAGATGGCCTCTTCGGAGTAGTCGAAGCCGTGGACGGTCGCCTGCGGGAACGCCTTCGCGATGAGGAGGGTGGTGTGGCCGACGCCGCAGCCGACGTCGGCGACGGTGCCGCCGGCGGCCAGCTTGCCGGTGACCCCGGTGAGGGACGGCAGCCAGTCGGGGATCAGGCGGTGCTCGTACGTCGGCTGGAAGAAGCTGCCCATGCCGGTGTCGAGGGCCGGGTCGTGCTCGGCCCAGCCGACGCCGTCGCCGGTGCGGTAGGCGTCGACGAGGAGGTCCTCGGTGCCGTAGAGGGCCTTGAGGGCGGTGAAGAAGCCGGCGGCGAAGGTGATCGCGTTCGGGTCGGCCAGCACCGGGACGTGGTCGGCGGGCAGGGTGTACGTGCCGGCGTCCGCCTGGCGTTCGACGTAGCCGGCGCTCAGCTGGGCGTGCAGCCACTCCTCGGCGTAGCGGGCGTTGATCCCGGTGCGGGCGGCGAGGCCGGCCGGGGTGAGCGGGCCGGCCTCGGCCAGGGCCCGGTAGAGGCCGAGCCGTTCGCCGAGGGCGACGGTGAGGCCGCGTACGGCGGCGCCGGCGTCGCCGATGACGCGCTGGTGGAAGTCGTGGGTGGCGCTCATGCGGCTCTCACCTCGGGGGTCGGGAGGTCACAGGTGAACAGGAAGGACCGCGGGATCCGCGGGACGCTGCGCGCGGGCACGGGGTAGGGCCAGCGGCCGAAGTCGGCGCCGTCCTCTCCGGGCTGGCGGACCTCGCGGACGTCCCAGCCGCATTCGGCGAGGAGCTGCTCGGGGGTCTCGGTGCCGAACAGCCAGGGGTTGCCGTCCTCTTCGAGGGACTTGAGGAAGGGGCGGGAGAGCGGGTTCTCCAGCGCCGACTTGCTGATGACGTCGCCGAGGAGGACCGAGCCGGGCGCGGAGTGTCCGGCCAGGGTGGAGATCAGGTCGCGGACGGCGGCCTCGGGGAGGAAGAACAGCAGGCCCTCGACGACCCAGAGCACGGGCTCGTCGGAGCGCCAGCCGGCCTCCTCGAGGGGGCCGGTCCAGTCCTGGGTGAGGTCGACGGGGACGGCGACGCGGCTGCGTCCGGCCGGCTGCGGCTCGCCGGCCAGCATCCCGGCCTTGGCCTCCAGCAGGGCGGGGCGGTCGAGTTCGTAGACGGTGACGCCGTCGGGCCAGGGCAGCCGGTAGAAGCGGGTGTCCATGCCGGCGGCGAGGAACACGACCTGGCGGATGCCGTGCTCCTGGACGGCGGCGGTGATCTGCCGGTCCAGGTAGGTGGTGCGGATCGCGAGGAACGGCACGGTGCCGGCTCCGGCGTAGCGCTCCAGGAGTTCGAAGCCGATGGTGTCGGCGACGGTCCGGGCGTACGGATCGGCGAACAGCCGGTCGTCACGGTCGGTTTCCAGGGCCCGCGCTGCGGCGGTCCACTGGGCGGTGCGGGATACGGCCTCCACGGGAGGACTCCCTTCACTTCGGCGGACGGGGAGGGGGCGGGGCCGGGGCGGGGCGGCCCGGGCCCGGCCGGGTCAGGCCAGGGAGTTCACGCGGACGACCGGGTCCTCCGCGGCGCAGGGGTGCGGCGTGGCGCACTCGACGGGCCGGCGCCGGAAGATGCTGTGCAGGACCATGCTGAAGACGACGTTGCCGTCGGCATCGGAGAGCGTGCACTTGGGCTGGACGACGCCGGTGGCCGGGTTGAACGGCGAGGGGCGCGAGCCGAGGATCTCGACGCGCGCGGTGAGCACGTCGCCGGGGCGGACGGGCCGCAGGTAGCGGATCTCGTCGACGCCCGGCGAGCCGGTACAGGCGCTGTAGGCGAGCAGCCCGTCGACGTAGCGGCGCATGAACATCGAGGCGCTGTGCCAGCCGCTGGCGATGAGGCCGCCGAAGGGGCTCTGCGCGGCGAGCTCCGGGTCGGTGTGGAAGGGCTGCGGGTCGAAGCGCCTGCCGAACTCCAGCACTTCCTCCGTCGTGACGGTGATGGTCCCCAGCTCGTGGACGTCACCGGTCCGGAAGTCCTCGAAATAGCGCATCACGCGCCCCCCTTGACGTGGAGGAGTGGTTTTCTCTGGCGTGAACCAATCTACGAATCGTGCGCTTATTTTGTCAACCCAAAAGAAGACCGCAGTGCCTGTTCAGCGTCCTGCCAGAGGTCCTCCGGGTCCTCGATGCCGACCGACATGCGCACCAGGCCCGGGCCTATGCCCGCGTGCGCCAGCGCCCGTTCGTCCAGCTCCCGGTGGGAGGTGCTGGCGGGGTGGGTGACCAGCGTCTCCACCCCGCCCAGCGACAGTGCGAGCCGCGCGAGGCGGACCCCTTCGACGAAGGCGCGGCCCGCCTCCCGGCCGCCGTGCAGCTCGAAGGAGAGCAGCCCGCCGCCACCGGAGAGCACCTTGCGCGCCAGGGCGTACGAGGGGTGCGTTCTCAGCCACGGCCAGTGGACGGCCGCCACGGCCGGGTGGGTCGCGAGCCGCTCGGCGAGCAGGGCCGCGTTGGCGCAGTGCTCGCGCATCCGCAGGGGCAGGGTGGCGATCCCGCGCAGGGTCAGCCAGACGGCGAACGGGTCGGCGCTGGCGCCGAGTTCGACCGTGCGTGGCCAGACCTCCCGGCGCAGTGCGTCGTCCGCGAAGACGGCGGCCCCGCCGAGGACGTCGGAGTGACCGGCGAGGTACTTGGTGGTGGAGTGCAGCACGATGTCGGCGCCGTGTTCGATGGGCCGGCACAGCACGGGCGAGGCCAGGGAGTTGTCCACGGCGCCGATCACGCCCAGGCGGCGGGCCGCGGCCAGCAGGCCGGGCAGGTCGGGGACCTGGCCGGTGGGGTTGGCGATGGTCTCCAGGACGAGCAGCCGGGTGCGCGGGCCGGCGAGCGCCTCGAACTCCCCCACGTCGTCGCCGCCGATGTGGTCCACCCGGACCCCGTAGCGCTCCGAGAGGTCCTTCAGCGCCGCGTACGTCCCCCCGTACAGGCAGCGCTGCGCGATGACCTGGTCGCCGGGGCGCAGCAGGGCGAGCAGGACCCCGCTGATGGCCCCCATGCCCGAGGCGAAGGCGATGGCCGAGGCCCCGCCCTCCAGGCCGGCGAGGGTGCGTTCCAGGGCGCGCACGGTGGGGTTGCCGCGGCGGCTGTAGACGTAGGCGCCGTCGGGCCCGGCCATGGCCTCGGCCAGTGCGTCGGCGGAGTCGAAGGCGAAGGCGGAGGACTGCACGAGCGGGACGGACAGCGGCCGGCTCGCCGCGGGGGCTTCGAGCTCGTGGGCCACGTGCACGGCCCGGGTGCGGATGTCCTTCATGAGGGGTCTGCCTTTCGTCGGGCACGGAGCGGGTGCGGAACGGGTACCGAACGGGTACGGAGCGGTACGGAAAAGGGGCCGCCCGACGTCCGGGGGAGGACGTCGGGCGACCCCTGGGGCGGGCGCGGGGTGTTCCCGTGCGTCAGACCCCGGCCGTCTCGTTGCGTGACGCCGGGGCGTCGGCGGCCGGAGCGGCGGCGGCCGCCTTGTCGCTCTTCATGGCGAGGAGCGTGATGAGCGCGCCGGCGGCCGCGATGACGGCGGCGGCGATGAACGCGGAGCTGAACCCGTCGGTGAGGGCAGGCAGGTTGCCCAGCTCGCCGGCACCCTGGGTGGTGGCGAGGGCGGTCAGCGCGGCGAGACCCAGGGCCGAGCCCACGTTGTAGGTGGTGTTGACGATGCCGGAGGCCAGGCCGGCCTGCTCCTGCGGGGCGCCGGACATCGAGGCGATCATCGCCGGGATGTAGGCGAGCGCCATGCCGAGCGCGGCGACGAGCGAGGCGGGCAGGACGTCGACCAGGAAGGTGCCGGTCGGCTCGACGGCGGAGAGCCAGAGCAGGCCGAGCGCGAGGGCCAGCAGACCGCCGACGATCAGCGGCTTCGCCCCGAACCGGCCCATGAGGCGGGCGGTGATGGCCGTCATGAAGATCATCAGCAGGATGGTCATCGGGAGCAGGGCCGCACCGGAGGCGAAGGCGCCGTAGCCGAGGACCTGCTGGAGGTAGAGGTTGAGGAAGTACCACATCGGGATCCAGGCGGCGCCGAGCAGGGTCATGGCGAGGTTGCCCGCGCCCAGCCGCGGGATGCGCCACACGCTGAGCGGCATGAGCGGCTCGCGGACGGTCTTCTGGACCACGAAGAAGAGGACGAGGAGCACGGCGGCGCCGATCAGCTCCAGCACGGTGGCGGTGGAGCCCCAGCCGGTCTCGGGGGCCCGGACGACGGCGAACACGGCGAGCGCGAGCCCGGCGGTGACGGCGACGGCGCCGAGGACGTCCACGGAACCGCGGCGGGACTGGACCGCGGGCAGCAGCTTCGTCAGGGCGAGGGTGGCCACGCCGATGGGGACGTAGATGGCGAAGCACCAGGGCCAGCTCACCCACTCGGTGAACACGCCGCCGAGGAAGACGCCGGCGGTGCCGCCGGCCGGGGCGGCGGCGCCGTAGAGGGCCATCGCCTTGCCGAGCTCCTTCGGGTCGTGCCCGAAGAGCATCATCAGGAGGGTCATGGCCGAGGGCGCGATCAGCGCGCCGCCCACCCCCTGCACGGCCCGGCCGGCGATCTCGACCGAGGCGCTCTGCGCGGCTGCGGCGAGCACGGAGCCGACGATCATGACGACCCAGCCGGTGGCGAAGATCTTGCGCGCCCCGAACAGGTCGGAGAGCCGTCCGCCGAGCAGCAGCAGTCCGCCGAAGACGATCACGTAGGCGTTGAAGACCCACTGGAGCTCGCCCTGGGAGAAGCCCAGGTCCTTCTGCATCTCGGGGAGCGCCACCCCGATGATCGAAGTGTCCATGATCACCATGAACTGAGCGGCGGCAAGCACGCCAAGTGCCCACCAGCGCCGGGGATTGACGGTTGACATTGCCCTGGCCCTTCCTCTGTCGTATACCCCCAGGGGGTACCTTCGCGATGCAAAGTAGCATACCCATGGGGGGTATGTAAGGATGCCGCCGGAGGCTCAAGCGAGGCTCGATCCGCCCCGGCTGTGCCGCCCAGCGGTTACGAGGCCGTCCCTGAGCCGGCCTCGCGCTCCGGGGCCGTGATCCGTTCCAGGTCGGCCATCAGGGAGTCCAGCCAGGAGACCGCCGCGTAGGAGCGGCGCGGCGCACCGGGCGGCTCCGCCGCGCGCCCCCCGTCCGCGGGGTCCCGCAGGGGGAACGGCACCGGCGGGGTGTCCCCGCCCGGGTCCAGGTGCGCCGACACCAGCAGCATCCGCCCGGCCACCCGGTCCCCGAACCGGGTCAGCGCCTCGGCCGGCTCCGGGCCGAGCGGAGCGGCCGGGGCCTCGGCGGCGCACCCCGGTGGCGGCGGGTCCGGGGCACAGGTGAGCCGGTCCGCGCCCCACAGGGTGTGGTGCCCGGCCATCAGCGCCGCCTGCCAGTCGGGGCCGGCCGGGCGCGGGGCGGCGGCCCCGAAGCGCACCGGTTCGCTCTGGAACTGCGCGTACGCCGACTCGGCCAGGATCAGCGCGCGCCGCAGCGACCGGTAGCCGCCCGCGTCCGCCGCGCTGGGCCCGGCGGCGCCCGCCACGGCCGGCCCGGCACCGCCCGCCGCGACCGAGGCACTGGTGGCGACCACGATCTCGGCGGCCCGGCGCAGCAGCCCCGCCGCAGCCCGCCCCAGCTCGTCGTGCGCGCCCCGGGGCCAGGCCAGCAGCCCGATCGCACCGCCGATCAGGCTCCCGACCAGCACGTCGAGCATCCGCACGCCCGCCAGCCGCCAGGTCGCGGGCGCCAGCTGCGCGAACACCATCGCCACCAGCACGGTGAACAGCCCCTGCGCCCAGCCCACCCCCCGCACCGGCCCCACGGTGAAGGCGAAGAGCATCCAGGCGGGCAGCAGCACGGCGTACACCGCCGTGTGCGGGCCGACGGCGGTGAGCACGCCCGCGGTGAACAGGGCCCCGGCGAAGGTGCCGGCCAGGGCGAGCCGGATGGTGCTCCAGGTCTCGCCGACGGTGGTCCGCGTCAGGGAGAGCGTCGCCAGCATCGCCCAGAACCCGTGCGGCAGCGTGTCCACTCCGGCGACCAGCCGGGCCGCCGCCAGGGCGAGGCCGATCCGCACCGCGTTCTGGAAGAAGACCGACCGCCGCCCGGCGTGCCCGAGGATCCGGTGCCACCACAGCAGCGGCACGGGAGTCCGGGCGTACCAGAACCGCCCCGGCCGCACCCGGTCCGCCGCCGCCCGGCCGTGTACGGCGAGGGAGGCAGCGGTGGCCAGGGTCAGCGCGGCGTCCGCCACCTCCAGCACGGCCGCGTCCCGGCGCAGCACGGCCGGGGCGGCCGACCCGCAGGGTGCGGCGGCCAGCCGGGCGCGGGCCGCGGCGAGCTCCCCGTACGCGTCCCCCGGGCCCGGGTCCGCCCTCAGCCGCAGGTCGGCGGCGGTGCGTTCCGCGAGGCGCCGTACCCCGGCCAGCACCTCGGGGGCGCCGCCCGGCGGGCCCCCGGGGAGGGCCGCCAGCCGGCCCAGCAGGGCCCGTGCGGCCAGGCCCGTGTGGGTCAGCGCCCGCTCGCGCACCCCGGGGCCCGCCGGCCGGTCGGCCTCGGGCACGTGCAGCGACCGCAGGGCCGTCCCGTCGCGCAGGGCCCGCTCGGCGCGGGCCCGTGTGAGGGCGTACGGCGGCGTGGCCAGCTCGCGGGCGCACTGCGCGGCGGTGTCGGCGGCGCGGGCGGCGAGCTCCCGGTAGGGCGGCGGGGCGGGCTCGGGGAAGAGGTACCGCTCGGCGAGGACGAGCAGCGCGAGCCCGGTGGTGGTGCCGATGAGCCGGACGCCGAGGGAGCCGGGGTCGTAGGGCGGGAAGGAGGGGAGGATGTACAGCAGCTGGAGCCCGGGCCCGGCGCCGGCCGGCCGCGGGCCGCCCACGGCGGCGAAGGCCAGCGCGAAGCCGACGACGAGCATCCCGGCGACGGCGCTCCAGGTGCGCACCGACAGCCAGGTGCCCACCGCGACCAGCAGCCAGCACACCGGGACCAGCCGCAGCACGGTGGCCGCCCGCTGCGGTCCCGTGCCGGGGATCCGGGAGAGCCCGGCGAGGGCCACCGCCGAGAACAGGGCGTACGTGGCGGCGACGGGCGAGCCGAAGCCGTACAGGAAGAGGTAGAACCCGGTGACGGCGACCAGCGCCACCCGGACCGCCCGGACCGCCGGGGCCCGGTAGGCCGCCGGCAGCCACCGCGCGGGCACACCACCCATCCCCCCAGCATCACCCGTCCCCCGGGCCTCGGCACCACGGCCGGGTCAACACGGCGGTGCCCCGCCGACCGCAGTCGACGGGGCACCGCTGGTGAGGCTGCCGGGGACGGTCAGGCGACCGGGACCGGGTAGGTCGGGTACTCGACGCCGGACACGTGCTGGACCACACGGATGACCTGGCAGGAGTAGCCGAACTCGTTGTCGTACCAGAGGTACAGGATCGCGTTGTCGCCGTCGACCTTGGTCGCGCCGGCGTCCACGATCGAGGAGTGGCGCGAGCCGACGAAGTCCATGGAGACGGCGTCGGGGGCGGTGGTGAAGTCGATCTGGCGCTTGAGCGGCGAGTGCAGGGAGACACCGCGGAGGTACTCCAGGACCTCCTCGCGGGTGGTCTCACGGCCCAGGCGCAGGCTGAGGATGGCGATCGAGACGTCCGGGACGGGGACGCGGATCGAGCTGCCGGTGATCGGCGCCTTGAGGTCGGGCAGCGCCTTGGCGACGGCGGAGGCGGCGCCGGTCTCGGTGATGACCATGTTCAGCGGCGCGGAGCGGCCGCGGCGGTCGGCCTTGTGGTAGTTGTCCAGGAGGTTCTGGTCGTTGGTGAACGAGTGGACCGTCTCCACGTGGCCGCGCAGCACGCCGTACTCGTCGTCCATGGCCTTCAGCGGCGGGACGATCGCGTTGGTGGTGCAGGAGGCGCAGGACAGGATCCGCTCGTCCGGCTTGATCGTGTCGTGGTTGACGCCGTGCACGATGTTCGGGACGTCGCCCTTGCCCGGGGCGGTCAGGACGATTTTGTCGATACCGGGGCGCAGGTGCTTGGAGAGGCCCTCGCGGTCGCGCCACTTGCCGGTGTTGTCGATGAGGATGGCGTCCTTGATGCCGTACGCCGTGTAGTCGACCTCAGAGGGGTCGTTCGCGTAGATCACGCGGATCGCGTTGCCGTTGGCGATGATCGTGCTGTTCGCCTCGTCGACGGTGATCGTGCCCTGGAACTGGCCGTGGATGGAGTCGCGGCGCAGCAGCGAGGCACGCTTGACCAGGTCCGCCTCGCCGCCGCCACGGACGACGATGGCGCGCAGGCGCAGGCCGTTGCCGGAGCCGGCCTTCTCGATGAGGAGGCGGGCGACGAGGCGGCCGATGCGGCCGAAGCCGTAGAGGACGATGTCACGGCCGGAGGAGAGCTCCAGCTTGTTCTCGCCGGTGGCG
Organism: Streptomyces sp. NPDC006687; assembly: GCF_040636215.1. NCBI lineage: Bacteria > Bacillati > Actinomycetota > Actinomycetes > Kitasatosporales > Streptomycetaceae > Streptomyces > Streptomyces sp. NPDC006687. Next base: position 15,762 of record NZ_JBEYJJ010000018.1, read on the forward strand.
CCGGCGACGGCCTCGGCGGTGAATTCGGCCACGGACAGTCCGCGGTCGTCGCTGCTGTAGTTGGCGGCGAGCATGCCGATGTCGATCTGCGACGGACCGAGATCGAGGGCGGCGAGCGCCTGCAGGAACGGCAGGGTCTCGGTGACCGAGAGCTCCTCGCCGTCGATCTGCCGGGCGAACCGGTGGGTCTTGAGGATGCTGACCACCGACTTGTTCACCAGGGAGCGGCTGTGCAGCAGGATCGTTACATCCCGCTCGCGGTGCAGCTTCCCGATGATCGGGATCATCGACTCCGCGATCTCCTCGCGGGTCTTCCAGTTGCTGAACGAGTCCTCGTTGACAGTCACAGAGTTATCTTTCGAGCTAGGCGGCGCTCATATGCTAACCCGACCGGAATCCGCCTCTTCGGCAGGGGTCAGCCGAGGCGCGGGTGGACCTCCGGGTGGGCGTCCCACCATGTCCGGTGGAAGGCGTGATTGTCCACGTTCGCCAGATACGCCTCCACGGCCGCGCGGTGCAGCAGCTCTGCCTGGTGGGCGGGGACCGACCCCCGGTTCCAGGCCAGCCGGATCCGGCCGCTGACCGGGGACCCGGCCAGGGGCCGCATGACCGTGCCGGGTGCGGCGGGGGCGGTGGGCTGGCTCAGCGAGATGGCCCGGCCCGCCGCGATCAGGTCGTGGTGCATCTTGCGGTCGGTGATCCGGTGGCGCAGCGAGGGGGTGAAGCCCGCCTGGGCGCAGGCCGCGATCAGGGCCTCGGGGCCGCCGTCGTCGTCCTCGACGAGGGTCATCCACTGCTCGCCGGCCAGGTCGGCCAGGTCCAGCCGGCTGCGGCCGGCCAGGGGGTGGCGTGCGGACATCCGGATGCAGAACGGCTCGCGGGGCACGACGGTGCGGGCCTGGACCCCGGCGGGCAGCGGGACCTCGTAGTCGTTGACCTCGCCGTAGACGATGGCGTCGTAGCGGCCGGCGGCGAGCATCCGGACGAGGGTGGTCACCGAGTCCTCCAGGTCCACGTCCACCTCCCGCCCGGACAGGGCCAGGTCGGTGCGGGCGAGCAGGCCGTCCACCAGGACGAGCAGGATGCAGCCGAGCCGTAGCGGGGAGTCCGCCGACAGGGCGCGCGCCTCGGCCCCCAGGGCGTCCATCTCGCCGAGCACCCGGCGGGCCTTGGCGAGGACGAAGTGACCCAGCGGGGTGGGCTCCACCCCGCCGCGGCCGCGGACGAAGAGCTCTCCGCCGGTGACCTGCTCGATCCTGCGCAGCTGGGCGGAGAGCGCCGGCTGGGAGACCCCGAGCCGTCGCGCCGCCGCGCCCAGACTGCCTGCCTCCGCTATCCGGCAGACGGCTTGCAGGTGCCTCAACTCCAGCTGCATCCCGGCAGCTTACGAACGGCGGTCCGGGCGCACCATAACCCGCGCCTTATGCCCGCAGGGATGTCCCGATCCCGTCATGTCCACGCCCATACTCGGCCTCGGCCCACAGCCGGCCACCCCCCACACACACACGATCGGAGTGGACTCGTGCAGCCCACCAGATGGATGGCGTCCGTGGCGGCCTTCACGCTGACCGCGAGCCTCGCCGGCGCGCTGGCCGCCGCCGCCTCGGCCGCGCAGCAGCCGGATCCCGTACCGCCCCGGCCCTCCCGGGCCGACCGGGCCGTGGCCGCCGCGGACGCGGCCGTCCGCAGCGGCCTGGACGGCCTGGTCAACCAGCCCCAGCAGCAGTACGACCGCCGCCTGGTCACCCCCTGGGTGCAGGACCTGTTCTCCGTCGCGTACGAGCGCAGCTACCGCGGCCTGCCGGTCGTCGGCGGTGACGCGGTGGTCCTCGCGGACGGGGAGGGCAAGGTCCGCGCCCTCCAGTCGGCCTCCTCGACGGTGATCGACGTGGCGACCACCCCGACCGTCAGCGCCAAGGCGGCGGAGACCTCCTCCCGGGCCGAGCTGACGAAGGTGGACCGGGTCGACAGCAGCCGCCTGGTCGTCCGGCTCAAGGACGACAAGCCGGTCCTCGCCTGGGAGACGGTCCTGAGCGGATCGGCGAAGTCGGCGCCCAGCCGGATGCACGTCTTCGTCGACGCCCGCAGCGGCAAGGTCGTCGACCGCTGGGACGAGGTCGTCGCGGGCAGCGGCACCAGCAAGTGGAACGGCCCGAACCCGCTGACCGTGGACACCACCGCCTCCGGGGGCACCTACTCCCTGCGCGACCCGAACCGCCCGGGTCTGAGCTGCGCGGACTACGGCAGCGGCACCGTCTTCTCGAAGTCCTCGGACTCGTGGGGCACCGGCAACCCCACCTCCAAGGAGACCGGTTGCACCGACCTGATGTTCGCGGCGCAGAAGCAGTGGGACATGCTGCGCCAGTGGCTCGGCCGCAGCGGCGTCGACGGCAACGGCCGCAGCTTCCCCGGCAAGGTCGGCCTGGGCGACCTCAACGCCTACTGGGACGGCAGCTCCGTCACCATCGGTCACAACAGCGCCAACGAGTGGATCGCCGGCATCGACGTGGTGGGCCACGAGTACGGGCACGCCATCGACTCCACCACCCCCGGCGGCACCAGCGGCCAGGAGTCCGGGTTGGGCGAGGGCACCGGTGACATCTTCGGCGCCCTGACTGAGGCGTACGCCAACGAGCCCGCCCCCTACGACACCCCCGACTACACCGTCGGCGAGATGATCAACCTCCAGGGCCGGGGCCCGATCCGCAACATGTACGACCCGTCCGCGGTCAACAACGACCCGGCCTGCTACAGCTCCTCGATACCCAACACCGAGGTGCACGCGGCCGCGGGCCCCCTGAACCACTGGTTCTACCTGCTGGCCGAGGGCAGCAGCCCCGGCGGCGGCAAACCGAGCAGCGGCACCTGCAACCAGTCCACCGTCACCGGCGTGGGCATCCAGAACGCCGGCAAGGTCTTCTACGGCGGGATGCTGCTCAAGACCAGCGGCATGTCCTACAAGAAGTACCGGACGGCGACGCTGAGCTCCGCCAAGGCCCTCGACGCGAGCTGCGGCCTGTTCAACCGGACCAAGGCCGCCTGGGACGCCGTCAGCGTGCCCGCCCAGTCCGGCGACCCCGCCTGCACCCCCAGCGGACAGGGCGACTTCTCCCTCACCCTCGACCCCGCCTCGGGCACCGTCCAGCAGGGCGCCTCGGTGACCACCACCGTGGCCACCAGCACCACCACCGGCCAGGCCCAGCAGATCACCCTCACCGCGAGCGGCCTGCCCGCCGGGGTGACCGCCTCCTTCAGCCCGGCCACCGTCCAGTCCGGCCAGTCCTCCACCCTGACCCTGTCCGCGAGCTCCGCCACGGCCCCCGGCCCGGCCACCGTCACCGTCAAGGGCCAGGGCGCCTCCCTCGCGCACACCGCCGACTACGCCCTGACCGTCGGCGGCGGCCAGCCCGGCCCCGGGACCCCGCCGGACATCAGCGCGGCCAACGTCCAGGCCCACCTGAACCAGCTGGGCACCATCGCCACGCAGAACGGCGGCAACCGCCGGGCCGGCAGCGGCGGCCACACCCAGTCCCTCGCGTACATCAAGGGCAAGCTCCAGGCCGCCGGATACACCGTCACCGAGCAGAGCTGCACCTCCTGCACCTACCCCTCGAACAACCTGATCGCCGACTGGCCCGGCGGCCCCGACGACCGGACCGTGATGTTCGGCGCCCACCTCGACAGCGTCTCCGCCGGCCCCGGTATCAACGACAACGGCTCCGGCTCGGCCACCCTGCTGGAGAACGCGCTGGTCCTGGCCCAGAAGAACCCCACCATGACCCAGCACGTGCGCTTCGCCTGGTGGACCGACGAGGAACAGGGCCTCAACGGCTCGAAGTTCTACGTAAGCCGGCTGAGCAGCGCCCAGCGCGCCGCCATCAAGGGCTACTACAACTTCGACATGGTCGGCTCGCCCAACGGCGGTTACTTCATCAACAACCTCGACTCCGCCACCGCCGCCCCCCTCAAGGCGTACTGGACCTCGCTGAACCTCGCCCCCGAGGAGAACACCGAGGGCCAGGGCCGCAGTGACGACTACTCCTTCCAGCAGGCCGGCATCCCCACCTCCGGCTACGCGGCCGGCGCCAGCGCCCGCAAGACCTCCGCGCAGGCCGCCAAGTGGGGCGGCACCGCGAACGCGGCGTACGACTCCTGCTACCACAGCTCCTGCGACACGCCGGGCAACATCAGCGCCACGGCGCTGGACCGCAGCGCCGACGGGGTCGCCTACACCCTCTGGAAGCAGGCCGTGGGCGGCACCACCCCCGCCTCGGACTTCTCGATCGGCACCTCCCCCGCGGCCGGCACCACCGCACCGGGCGGCAGCCTCACCTCGACCGTGAACACCGCCACCGTCAGCGGCAGCCCCCAGAACCTGACCCTGACGGTCTCCGGCGCGCCCGCCGGGGTCACCGCCACACTCAGCCCGGCCTCGGTGCAGTCCGGCCAGTCCGCCACCCTCACCGTCCAGGTCGCCGCGGGCACCGCCCCCGGCACGGCCACCCTGACCGTCACCGGCACCGGCACCACCACCCACAGCACCACCTACACGCTGACCATCAGCGGGGGCGGCGGCAGCTGCACACCGGCCCAGGTCGTGGCCAACGGCGGCTTCGAGAACGGCACCACCCCCTGGAGCACCACTTCCGGAGTCATCACCAACCAGGCCGGCGAGGCCCCGCACGGCGGCGCGTACATGGCGTGGCTGAACGGCTGGGGCTCCGCGCACACCGACAGCGCCGCCCAGTCGCTGACCCTCCCGGCCGGCTGCTCCTCCGCCCGCCTGGCCTTCTACCTGCACATCGACACCGACGAGACGGAGAACACCGCCTACGACACGTTCACCGTCTCGGTGGGCGGCCAGACCCTGGAGACCCTGTCCAACACGGATGCGGGATCCGGCTACACCCTCAAGAGCTATGACGTCTCGCAGTTCGCCGGGCAGACGGTGACGCTGCGGTTCCAGGGGGCGGAGGACCAGTCCCTCCAGACCTCCTTCGTGGTCGACGACGTCACCCTCCAGGTGAGCTGACCGTCCCGGCGCGACCCGCCAGGGGCCCGGTCCGGCCCGGTGCCGGACCGGGCCCCGCCGCGTCACCGCCCCGGCGCCCGGATCAACGGCACTGGCCGGCGGCCAGCTCCAGCTCGTCCGCCCACACCGCCGCGTCCCGGGGGCCGACGTGCGGTACGGCCAGCGAGCGGACGCGGAAGCGGTTGCGCGGGGTGGCCGCGTCCGCCTCGCGGATCATGAGGTCCTGGAGCGCGGGCGGGATGGCGCGGTCCTGGGTGAAGCGCAGGAAGGTGCGCGGCACCCGCCCCCACTTCTCCGGCAGCCCCCGGCAGTCGGCGGCGCCGACCGCCGCCGACTCGTCGGGCTCCAGGGTGGCGATCAGCGCCCGCACGGCGTCGTCGGGCCAGTCGGCGGCGAGGGCCTCCTTGGCCGCCTTGAAGAACGCCGGGTCCGCGGAGCGCCAGTTGACCCGGTTGACGCCGAGTCCGGGCGCGGTCCTGACGCTGTCCATCCGGAACAGGGCGCTGGTGGCCGCCTCGGGGGTGGACATGAGCTCCGTGACGGAGGCGTGGCCCGTCGGGCAGAAGGCCGAGGCGTACACCAGGTGGGAGATCAGCTCGGGAACCCGGTTGGCGACCGCGTTGAGGGTCGCCCCGCCCATGCTCTGGCCGACCAGGACCACGGAGCCGAGGCGGGAGGCGCGCCGGACGACGCCCTCGACGTGCGCGGCGAAGTCGTCCAGTGTGACCTTTCCGAGCGGCGAGGGCTCGGTGCGCAGCGCCTCCAGGTCCTGCGGGGCCTGGTAGGAGACCGGGTAGTAGGCGCCGGGCCCGTGCCCGGGCAGGTCGACGGCGACGGCCTTGTGCCCGCGCAGGGCCAGTTCGGCGAGGACGCGGGCCCAGCCGTAGGAGTTGCTGCCGGCCCCGTGCACGAGCACGAACACGGGCGCCATGCACCGCCGCCCCTCCGCGTGCGCGCTCCCCGCCACCCCGGCGACGGCGACGGCCCCGGCCCCCACGACGGCCGCCTTGAGCACGCCGCGCCGAGAACGCCCTCCGGAACTCCTGGTGTCCTTCGATTCGTCCATGCGGCGACTCTAGGCGGGGGCTCCCCGGCCGCCGGACGGATTCGGACACCCCTCACGGGGCCGTGTCAGACGACTGCCTCTCCGTCGTGGACGCCTCCGACACAGGTCCACAATCCGGTCGAGGGGTCGTACTCGACCATTCCCTTGGTGGCCTTGCACGTTTTCGTGCTCACGTCGGCCTGTGCGGCATGGACTCCGGCGCCGAAAACCGCGAAGACCGCGACGGCGATGAGCCCGAGAACCCGTCTGCGCATGGGGACCTCCCGGAAGAACGGGGCAGGGGTCAACATCAGTGTCACCCCGCCCCGGCCGGAGCGCACCCGCCGCCGCCTCCGGGGGCGCTCAGCCGGATACCGAAGCAGACTGGTGGCATGGCGAACACGCCCGTGGTAGCCGTGGGCGGGCCGGACGCGCTCGGGTGGCGGAAGGTCACCATCGACGACAAGCCCGTCGGAAAAGTGCGCAGTCCCAGGGGACTTCAGAAGCTGTTGCGCCGTTCCGGCATCCCCTTCGAGCACGATATCCACTGGCACTGCGGAGACTGTGACGTATGGCCGGACCCCGCCTGGCGCAGACGGGTCCACGGCCTCCTCATGGCGCTCGGCCTCCTGGCGACCGCATACGTGTTCATCAGGATCGGCGTGTCGGACACCTTCACGGCCCTGACCTATCCCGGGCGCATCACCGGGTTCATCTTCCTCCTCATGGCCGTGACCGAAGTGCTGGCCGCGGCGGCCACCCTCGACTACTGGCGCAAACGGGAGATCCGGTACTCGGGGACGGTCATCCTGATCGGAGCCGCCGCTTCCCTCAGCGCGAGTGCCGTCCTGCTCTTCATACAGATCAGGGGCGAGCGGTACACGCCCTGGCTGCTGCTGTGGTGCGCGCTCGTCCCCTGGTCCCTGTGGACCTTGTCGGTCCTCATCCACGGCCGGGCGTGGAAGGGCCTGCCCAATCCCCGGAGGATCGCGATCGGGGTGGTCATCTCCACCCTCCTGGCGTTCGCCAACCTCGCGTACACCCACGTGTACGTCCCCGCCACGACGGCTCCGCTGATAGAGATCACAGAAGTCTTCGGCACACCGACCCTCGACGAGAAGCAGGCGAAGCTGTTCGTTCCGTTCCATCTCCAGGTCAAGAACTCCGGCCAGATTCCCGTGTACGTCCTGGGCAGCATCTACTGGGTCCGCGGCCAGCCCGTCAGCGCGAAGCCGGCGGATGCCCGAAAGCAGAGGGTGATCGGCTCCGACGAATTCATCCAGCCGTCGGGAAGGCCGTTGAATCCGGGTGAGGACTGGGCGGAAGACGAGGTCGCCGTGATCGACAGACCGGTCGAGGCGCCGTACGAGACCCTCAAGATCGAAACCGAGACGTGGGTGGCCCGGAAGGACAGGATGGCGATCACCGGGAACTACGTGTACCACCGGAAGTATTCGTCGACACTCCACAAGGAGAAGAAGGACCAGGACCCCCCGGGGCCGAATCCGCCGTATTACAGGTACCAGGACATCGTCGCGAACAGCAACGAGATCCTCAATCTGACCCGCGGCCGGCAGCGCATCACCCTCTGGCACACGACCAACACGTCCAACCCGTTCCTCTACGTGGCCCTGGGACCGCCCGGCGAGAGGAAGCCGTTCGTCCCCAACAACCCCACGCAGGAGCTGGAGAACTCCCGGAGGTACGGGCTCACCAAGGTGCGCGGCTCCATGACGCAGAAGCCCTTCGCGGAACTCATGGAAAAGGCGCAGATGCAGGCCGCGCGCCGGCCGGCCGCGACCCCCGTGCCGGGTACGGGCTGATCCGACGGTCCATCAGGTCAAGCGTCCCGGACCCTTGACTCCTTACGCGCCAGTAGCCATCCTCATGCCACCGTTGTGCGGGGCATGACAATTCATGCCTCGTTCCCGACCGCGCTCTCCGCCGACCGAAGGCATGAGTGATCACCTTGACCCCTCGCCCCCGTCCGTCCCGCCGATGGCGTGGGCGGCGTCCCTTGGCGCTGCTGTCCCTCCTCTTCGCCGTGATCGCCATGGCGCTCGCCCCCGCCCCCAGCTCAGCCGCCGGCTCCGCGGACGATCCCGGCTGGTGGAACCCCACGGCCCGGCCGCAGCCGGACTCCGCCATCAACGTCACCGGTGAGCCCTTCAAGGGCACCGACGCCCAGGGCAAGGTCCGCGGCTTCGTCGACGCCCACGACCACCTGATGGCGAACGAGGGCTTCGGCGGCCGGCTGATCTGCGGCAAGCCCTTCTCCGAACTCGGCGTCGCCGACGCCCTCAAGGACTGCCCCGAGCACTACCCCGACGGCTCGCTCGCCGTCTTCGACTTCGTCACCAAGGGCGGCGACGGCCGGCACGACCCCAACGGCTGGCCCACCTTCAAGGACTGGCCCGCCCACGACTCCCTGACCCACCAGCAGAACTACTACGCCTGGGTCGAGCGCGCCTGGCGCGGCGGCCAGCGCGTCCTCGTCAACGACCTCGTGACCAACGGGGTGATCTGCTCGGTCTACTTCTTCAAGGACCGCGGCTGCGACGAGATGACCGCCATCCGCCTGGAGGCGCAGAAGACGTACGACATGCAGGCGTACATCGACACGATGTACGGCGGCCCCGGAAAGGGCTGGTTCCGGATCGTCACCGACTCCGGCCAGGCCCGCGAGGTGATCAAGCAGGGCAAACTGGCCGTCGTCATGGGCGTGGAGACCTCCGAGCCCTTCGGCTGCAAGCAGATCCTGGATGTCGCGCAGTGCTCCAAGGAGGACGTCGACCGCGGCCTGGACGAGCTGTACAAGCTCGGTGTGCGCAGCATGTTCCTGTGCCACAAGTTCGACAACGCCCTGTGCGGGGTGCGGTTCGACGAGGGTGCGCTGGGCACGGCGATCAACGTGGGCCAGTTCCTGTCGACCGGCACCTTCTGGAAGACGGAAGCCTGCACCGGCCCGCAGAAGGACAACCCGATCGGCCTGGCCCCCGCCCCCCAGGCACAGAAGGAGCTCCCGGCGGGCGTGGCGGTCCCCTCCTACTCCGCCGACGCCCGCTGCAACACCCGCGGGCTCACCGCGCTCGGCGAGTACGCGGTGCGCGGCATGATGAAACGCAAGATGATGCTCGAGGTCGACCACATGAGCGTGAAGGCCGCGGGCCGGGCCTTCGACATCCTGGAGTCCGAGTCGTACCCGGGTGTGATCTCCTCGCACAGCTGGATGGACCTCGGCTGGACCGAGCGCCTCTACAAGCTGGGCGGATTCGCCGCCCAGTACATGAACGGCTCGGAGGGCTTCAGCGCGGAGGCCAAGCGGACGGACGCGCTCCGCGACAAGTACCACGTGGGCTACGGCTACGGCACGGACATGAACGGCGTCGGCGGCTGGCCCGGCCCCCGCGGCGCGAACACCCCGAACCCGGTGAAGTACCCCTTCCGCAGCACCGACGGCGGCTCGGTCATCGACCGGCAGACCGCCGGGCAGCGCACCTGGGACCTCAACACCGACGGAGCCGCCCACTACGGGCTGGTCCCCGACTGGATCGAGGACATCCGGCTCGTCGGCGGCCAGGACGTGGTGGACGACCTGTTCAAGGGCGCCGAGTCCTACCTCACCACCTGGGGCGCCTCCGAGAAGCACCAGGGCAGCGTCAACCTGGCCGCTGGCTCCTCCGCCTCGGCGTCCACGTCGGAGTGGTGGAACCCGTTCGTCGACTACTCCCCCGCCCGGGCCGTGGACGGCGACCCGGGCACCCGCTGGGCCAGCGAGTGGAACGACGGCCAGTGGCTGCGGATCGACCTCGGATCCGCGCACCGCGTCGGCCGCGTCACCCTCGACTGGGAGCAGGCGTACGGCAAGGAGTACCGGATCGAGACCTCCACGGACGGCTCCGCCTGGCAGACGGTCTGGTCCACGGCCGACAGCGACGGCGGCCTCGACACCGCCCGCTTCGACGGGGTGAGCGCCCGCTACCTCCGCATCCAGGGGGTCCGGCGCGCCACCCAGTGGGGGTACTCCCTGCACGAGGTCGGCGTCTTCAGCAGCTGAGGCGGTGGGGGCCGGCCCTGGCCGGCCCCCGCTCCGGCCTCGTCACGAGAGGGGTTCCATGGCCCGGATGCCGTCGGCGGAGCGGCGGACGCAGCTGACCGAGGCCGCGATCCGGGCGATGACCCGCGACGGCGTCGCCCGCACCACGACCCGCTCCATCGCCGCCGAGGCGGGGGTGTCGCTCAGCGTGGTCCACTACTGCTTCGACTCCAAGGCGGAACTGCTCGAAGCCGTCATCGAGGCGATCACCGGCCACAGCGTCGCCCTCGTCAGGGCGGCGATCCGCCGACGGCCCACCCTGCGCGAGACCGTCCGGGCCGGCTTCCAGGCGTACTGGGACCATGTGTCCGCCCAGCCCGGGGAGCACCTGCTCACCTACGAACTCACCCAGTACGCCCTGCGCCGGCCCGGGCTGGAGCACCTCGCGCACCGCCAGTACACGAGGTACCAGGAGACGTACGAGGAGCTCATCGGCCGGCTGAGCGCCGAGCTCGGGCTCCTGCCGCGGGTGCCGGTGCCCGTGCTGGCCCGCTACCTGGCGGCCATGACCGACGGGCTGACCCTCAACGCCCTCGCCCTCGGCGACACGAAACAGACCGGCGGCAGCGGCTCCGGCACGCCCTTCCTGGGCCTGCTCACCGACCAGGTGACGGACCTGCTCGGCCCCTGACCCACCGCCGGCGACGCCCGGGTCAGGCGGGGTCCGCCGCCCGCCAGACGGTGGTGATGTTGCAGAACTCGCGGATGCCGTGCCCGGACAGCTCCCTCCCGTAACCCGACCGCTTGACGCCGCCGAAGGGCAGGGCGGGGTGGGAGGCGGTCATCCCGTTGATGAAGATCCCCCCGGCCTCCAGCTCGTGGACGAACCGCTCCAGGTCGCCCTCGTCCCGGCTCCAGACGTTCGAACTCAGGCCGAAGGGGGTGTGGTTGGCCCGCTCCACGGCCTCGTCCAGGCTGCCCACCCGGTACAGGGTGGCGACGGGCCCGAAGGTCTCCTCCTGGTCGATCCGCATCTGCGGGGTGACGTCGGCCAGGACGGTCGGCTCGTAGAACCATCCGTCCGGCTGCCCGGGCGGGCGCCGGCCCCCGCACAGGACGGTGGCCCCGTGCCGGACGGCGTCCTCGACCAGTTCCTCCACGTCGGCGCGGCCGCTCTCGGTGGCCAGCGGGCCGACGTCGGTCGCCTCCCGCATCGGGTCGCCGACGGTCAGGGCCGCCATCCCCTCCGTGAAGAGGCGGGCGAACTCCTCGTACACGTCCGAGTGGACGATGAACCGCTTGGCGGCGATGCAGGACTGGCCGTTGTTCTGCACCCGCGCGGTCACCGCGGTCTTCGCGGCCCGGGCGAGGTCGGCGGAGGGCATCACGATGTAGGGGTCGCTGCCGCCGAGCTCAAGGACGGTCTTCTTGACCTCGTCCCCGGCGACCGAGGCCACCGCCCGCCCGGCCGGTTCGCTGCCGGTCAGGGTGGCCGCGGCGACCCGGGGGTCGCGCAGCAGGCCCTCGACGGGGCCCGAGCCGATCAGCAGGGTCTGGAAACAGCCCTTCGGGAAGCCCGCACGCCGGAAGAGGTCGCCCAGGTACAGGGCCGTCTGGGGGACGTTCGAGGAGTGCTTCAGCAGGCCCACGTTGCCGGCCATGAGGGCGGGCGCGGCGAACCGTACGACCTGCCAGAGCGGGAAGTTCCACGGCATGACGGCGAGCACCACCCCCAGCGGGCGGTAGCGCACCCGGACGGCCGAGGCCCCGGCGTCGCGGACGTCGGAGTCGGCGGGCCGCTCGTCGGCGAGGAGGCCCTCGGCGTGGGCGGCGTACCAGCGCATCGCCTTGACGCACTTGGCCGCCTCGGCGCGGGCGGCGACCAGGGGCTTGCCCATCTCCAGGGTCATGGTGCGCGCGATGTCCTCGCACTCGGCCTCCAGGAGGCCGGCCGCGCGGTTCAGCAGGGCGGCGCGTTCGGCGAAGGGGGTCCGCCGGTAGGTCACGGCCGTGCGCGCGGCCTCGTCCAGACAGCGTTCGAGGCCGTCGGCGTCGAGTGCGTCGAAGGTGCGCAGGGTCTGGCCTGTCGTGGGGTTGACGGAGGCGATGGGCATGTTCCGACCTTCCTGCGAGGGAGCCGCCCCACCGACCCTGCCCTCCCCGCTCCGCCGCCGCAACGCGAGGACCGGCCGGGGTCTACGGACGGCGGCGGGGCTTGCCCCGCTTGGGCGCCGCGGCGCCCCGGGCCTGGGCCTTGCCGCCCCCGCTCTTCCCGGCCGTCCTCCCTGCCGTCTTCCCCGCCGGTTTGCCGGCCGTCCGCGGCTTGCCGCCCGTCTTCTTCGCCGCGGCGGCCTTGCGGTCCTGCTGGGGCTGCGCCGGTGCGCCCTGGCGGCCGCGCGAGCTGTTGACCGTCCGGCCGCGGACGATCCCGATGAAGTCCTCGACCAGGTCGGTGGTCCTCGCCTCCGGCCAGGACAGCGCGATCCGCGAGGCGGGCGCGTCGGTGACCGGCCGGTAGGTGAGGTCCTTGCGGTGGTGCAGCCGGGCGAGGGACTGCGGGACGACGAGCACCCCGATCCCGGCCGCCACCAGCTCGATGGCGTCCGCCGTGGTGGCGGGCCGCTCGAAGGCGGGCTTGCCGGGCAGGACCTCCCAGCCCAGGACGTCGTCCAGGGGGTGCAGCACGATCTCGTCGGCCAGGTCCTCGGCCGTCACCTCGTCCACGGCGGAGACGACGTGATCCTTGGGGACCACCACCACGGTGGTCTCGGTGTAGAGCGGGATCGCGCTGAGGTCCGTGCCGTCCACGGGCAGCCGTACGAATCCGGCGTCGGCGTCACCGGCGCGCAGCGCGGCGAACGCCTCGCCGGCGCTCACGCCGACCAGGGTCAGCGGGATGTCGGGCAGCCGCTCGTTCCAGATCCGCACCCACTTGGTGGGCGTCACTCCCGGGACATAGGCGAGCCGGAACGAAGGGGTTGCATCCGAGCCTGTCACCCCGCAAGGCTACCGGTCGTGGTCGGAGACCGCGCACATGCTCGATACCCTGGGAGCATGACGTCGCACCAGAGCACCCAGACGATGAAGCCCGCGACCGCGGCGAAGAAGCTGGGTGTGTACCTCGAGGCCACCCCCGCAGAGTTCCAGGAGGGCGTGGTCTCGCGAGCCGAGCTCAACGCGCTCCAGGCCGAGCCGCCCGCCTGGCTGGTGGAACTGCGCCGCAACGGTCCCCACCCGCGCCCCGTCGTAGCCGCCAAGCTGGGCGTCTCCATCGCCGGCCTCGCGCGCGGCGGGATCACCGAGCCGCTCACCACGGACCAGATCGAGGCCCTGAAGCAGGACAACCCGGAGTGGCTGCAGAAGGAGCGCGCCACCCAGGCGGAGGTCCGCAAGGAGGCCGTCCGCATCAAGGAGAAGCAGGCGGAGCAGGCCCAGAAGAACAGCGGGCGCGACGCCCGCTGACAGCGCGCCGCACTCCTCCCCCGCGAGCCGACGGCCGGGCCGGGTCCCCGAAGGGACCGGGCCCGGCCGTCGTGCGTCTGCGCAAGCCGGTGAAACCCGTCCGGCCGTCGGGCGTTAGAAGGACGGACCGGGGCGTGCGCCCGCGCAGCGCGCCGGTCCGCCACACGCCGATCCGCGCGCCGGGCGCGCGTACGGGTACGAGGACGAGGAGCGAGATGACGGACACCACGCCGGCCGGGTCCGGCCGCGCCAGGCTTGCCGCCCACTGCCGGGGGATCACCGAGGCCCCTTCGTTCGGCATGGGCGTCTTCATCGTGATCCTGATCAACGCGGGGCTCATGGGGGCGGAGACGTACAGCGGCCTGGCGGCCTCCGAGGGCCGGATCCTCCAGCTGGCGGAGGACGGCTGCCTGGTCCTGTTCACCCTTGAGATGGTGCTGCGCATCGGCTCCTACGCGGACCGGCCGAAAGCATTCTTCCGGGACCCCTGGAACATCTTCGACCTGCTGATCGTGGCCTCGGCCTTCCTGCCGTTCCTGCGGTCGAACACCACCGTGCTGCGGCTGCTGCGGCTGGCCCGGGTGCTGCGCACCGCCCGTTTTCTGCCGCACCTGCGCATCCTGCTGCTCGCGGTCGGGCGCAGCCTGCCGGGGACGGCGAGCTTCCTGTTCGTCGGTGCGCTGGTGGTGTACGTCTACGCGATGGTCGGCTGGGTCTGCTTCGCCGGGTCCGATCCGCAGCACTACGGCTCGATCGGCCGGGCCGCGCTCACCCTGTTCCTGCTCACCACCCTGGACGGGCTGACGGACGCCGTCCGCGCCGGGCTGGAGATCTCGCGGCTGAGCATCCTCTACTACGCCTCCTACGCGCTGCTCGCCTCGTTCGTGCTGGTCAACGTGCTGATCGGGGTGGTGCTCAACTCGCTGGACGAGGCGCGCGAGATGGAGGAGGCCGAGGCGCGGGCCCGGGAGCGGGCGGCACGGGACAGGGACGCCGCGGACGAGGTCCGGGACCGGATCGCGGCGGCCCGCCTCGCCCTGGACGATCTGGAGGCCGGCCTGGACCTCCTGCGGACCGCGCCGGAGCGCCTGCCGGAGCAAGGGCCGGAGCGGGAGGCGGAGCGGCAGCTGGAGTCCGCCGTGTAGCCCCCGCCCCCGCCCGTCCCCGGGTCAGCGGGTGTCGCGGACCGCCACGATGCCGTTGAACACGCCGACGTACGCCGTGCCGTCGGGGCCGAGGGTGATCGGCGCCCAGTTGTTGTCGTACAGCGGGCCGGTGCCCGTCAGCCGCCGCCAGCGGCGCTCACCGGTGCGGAAGTCCACCGCCGTGAGGTACCAGGCGTCGATGCCCCAGACGTTGGGCTCCTTCTCGTAGAAGTAGAGCAGCCCGTTGCCGGTGGAGAGCTTGGGGACGACGGACGGGGAGCGGATCGCGCTCTCCCAGACGGTGTCGCAGCCGCTGCCGTCGGGGCGGACGTCGATACGGCTGACGCCGCCGGTCACCGACTTGCCCAGCAGCAGCGAGGTCACGTTCTCGTAGCCGTAGTTGTTCTCGACGACGATGCTGTTGCCCCAGGTGATCAGGGAGTTGTCCGTGGTGGAGGCGCCGGAGCGGAAGACGGGCACCGCGCAGACCAGCCGCCGGCCGTCGGGGACGTCGGTGCCCCGCCGGTAGACCAGGACGTTCATCCGGTCGTCGGCGTTGTCGGTGATGGCGACGTAGCCGTCGCCGAAGAGGTCCGGGGTGGTGCCCGAACCCTGGTTCACGGAGCCGGGTTTCGTCCCGGTGCCGCGGTCGTACGTCTCGCGCCACTGCACCCGCGGGGTGCCGTCGGCGGTGGCGCGGAAGCTGTACAGGGCGTGGTCGCTGACGATGGAGACCCCGTCCTCGGCGACCGAGAAGGAGTTCTGGATCTCCTCGCCCTCCAGCCGCACCGAGCGGATCCGCCCGGTCCCCGGCTCCACGGTGCCCACGCGGCCCTGGCGGGTGACCCACCAGATGAGCCCGTTCCAGTCGGGCATGACGGAGGTGACGGGGTCGCAGGTGCCGCTGGGCCACAGGTTGGTCCAGCCGGCGCAGTCGTGCGGGACCTGGCCGGTGAGGTCCCAGTCGTCCGCCACGGTGAACGTCCAGCTGCCGTCGGGCTTCTGGGAGTGGGCCAGGCGCAGGACGTGCTGGCGGGAGTCGGCCAACACGGCGCGGTCCTCGTTGTCGAGGTAGAAGTAGGCGCCGCCCGAGGTGTCCTTGAAGATCTTCGAGAAGTCGAGCGAGGTGATCGCCTCGACCGTCGAGGAGCGCTGCGGGAGCTGGTACTCCGCGAGCGTGGCGAGCGTACGGGGCTCCAGGAGCTTGACCTTGAAGCCGGAGAAGGTGCCGCAGACGGTGACCAGGCGGCCGCCCGCGTCGAAGGTGGCGGTGGCGCACTCGCCGCCGAGTGCGGCGATCTTCTCGCTGGCGACCTCCGGGTCGCGGCCCAGCGGGCCGGACCACGGGGTGGTGGCGCTGCCGCCCGCGTCGGCGTGCATACCGCTGCGGCCGTTGGGCGCGAGGAAGGGGTGCTGTGGCGGGGCGGTGCCGGGCAGCGGGGCGGCGGTCGCGGGGGCGCCCTCGTAAGGGCTGACCAGGCGGTGGCCCGGGGCCTGGGGGATCTCCTCGGCACGGGCCGGGGAGGCGGTCCCCGCGAGGACCGTCAGGGCGGCGAGGGCGGGGACCACGGCGCAGTTCAGCGTTCTTCGGAACATCCGGGCGTCCTCCTTCTCTTGCGGTGTTGTTGACCTCGTGTCTGATATCGCGCCGCCGCCCGACGCTAGATCGCACCGCCCGAGGAGTCCATGGAAGGAGGGGATGGTTCATGAACGCGCAACAACGCAACCACGCAGCACGCAGCAACCGCTCAACCGCGTTCGATATCGCTCCAGTTGACGGTGCGGTCGCACCAGCGGCCCAGCAGCACCGGATCGTGCCCGACGGCGAGGAGTGCGGCGCCGGTCTCCCTGCGGTACTCCTCGACCACGCCGACGAGGGCGGCGGCGGTGGAGGCGTCGAGCATCGCGGTCATCTCGTCGCAGACCAGCCGGCGCGGCCGCAGCACCAGGGCCCGGGCCAGGCAGGCGCGTTGCAGCTGGCCGTCGCTGACCTCGTGGGGGCGCCGACCGAGGAGGTCCGCCCCGAGGCCGACCCGGTCGGCCAGGGCCTCCACCGCCGCGTCCGCCTCTTTACGCCGGCCCGTGGCCCGGAGTGGTTCCGCGACGAGGTCGCGCAGGCTGAGGCGGGGGTCCGCCGAGAGCCGGGGCTGCTGGAAGACGACCCCGGTCGCGATGCGCAGGGCGCGCGGGGCCCGGTAGCGGAAGCCCGTCACCGCGCGGCCGTCGACGGCCACCGTCCCCCGGTCGGGCCGGTGCAGCAGGGCGGCGACCCGGGCCAGGGTGGACTTGCCGCAGCCGCTGGGCCCGAGCAGGCCGAGGGCCTCGCCGGGGCGCAGGGCGAGGTGCGCGTCGCGGACGACGGGGTCGCGGCGGCCGTAGCCGGCGGTGATGCCGTGGAGCTCAAGCACGGTGGCAGGCCACCCCTTCGGTGAGCGGGGGCCGGACGGTCCGGCAGGTGGGGTCGGCGAGGGCGCAGCGGGGGGCGAAGGCGCAGCCGGGCGGCAGGTCGCCGAGTGCGGGCGGGGCGCCCGGGATCGGGGTGAAGGCCCGCTCGGGCAGGGCGTCGAGCAGACCGCGGGCGTACGGGTGGCGGGGTCCCGGGGCGCCGAAGAAGGCGTCGGCGGGGGCGAGTTCCACGATGCGGCCCGCGTACATCACGGCCACGGTGTCGGCGACGCGCTGGGCCGCGGCCAGATCGTGGGTGATCATCAGCAGGGCCCGGCCGGCGTCCCGGGTGTGGGCGCGCAGCTCGTCGGCGGTGCGCTCGACCAGCCCCCGGTCGAGGCCGGTGGTGGGCTCGTCGGCGAGGAGCAGGGGGGCGTCCCCGATGAGCGCGAGGGCGGTGGCCGCGCGCTGGGCGAGCCCGCCGGAGAGCTGGTGGGGGTGGTGGTCCAGGTGGCTCGCGGGGAAGGCGGCCCGGGCGGCCGCGGCCTCGGCACCCTCGCGCGGGGTGCGGGAGCCGGTGAGTTCCCGGACGGTCTCCTCCAGGTGGGAGCGGACGGTGCGGACGGGGGTCAGGTGGGCGGCGGGACTCTGCGGGACCAGGCCGACGCGGCGGCCCCGTACGCGGCGCGCGAGGGTGGCCTCGTCGGCGGCGAGCAGGTCGAGGCCGTCGGCGAGGAGGGCGGACCCGGCGGTCTCGGCGTTGCCGGGGAGCAGCCCGAGCAGGGCGGAGGCCAGGACGGACTTCCCGCAGCCGCTCTCCCCGACGAGGACCAGGCACTCCCCCGCCGCCAGCCGGAACCCGGCGTCGGAGACGGCCTCGACGTACCCGCCGCCAGCCGTCCGGAACCGCACGCGGAGCCCGCGCACGCGCAGCACGTCACCGCCGGCGCTCACCGCACCGGACTCCCGCGTCCGTCCCGGCTGCCCGGCCCCTGGTGCGCATCCGGGCGGGGGCGGGGTGCGGTGGTGGCGGGTCACAGGGTCAGCTCCGAGCGTCGGCGGGGGTCGAGGCGGCTCTGCCAGGCGGCCGCGAGGCCGGCGAGGGCCAGGGTCGGCAGGATCAGCAGCAGGCCGGGGAAGAGCGTGGGCCACCAGTCGCCGGCCAGCAGGGAGCCTCGGCCACCCTGGACGAGGATGCCGAGACTGGCCTGGTGGGCGGGCAGGCCCAGGCCCAGGAAGGACAGGGCCGACTCGTGCCACATCGCGTGCGGAACCATCAGCACCGCCGCCAGCCCGGCCTGCGGCAGGACGCCGGGCAGCAGGTGCCGGACGGTGACCCGCCACCGCGAGGCACCCCCGGAGACGGCCGCGTCCACGTACGGGCGGGCGCGCAGCGAGAGGACCTCGGCGCGGACGATCCGGGCGGTGGACAGCCAGTGGGTCACCGCCACCGACGCCACCACCGGCCAGATCCCGGGCCGGAACAGGGCGACGAAGAACACGCCCAGCAGCAGGTGCGGGACGGACGACAGGGTGTCGACGGCCCGCATCAGCAGCCGGTCGCTCCAGCCGCCCAGGGCCCCGGCGGCCGCCCCGACGGCCGTGCCGACGACGGTGGCGACGAGCGCCGCGACCAGGCCGACGAGCAGGGAGACCCGCAGCCCGTGGAGGCAGCGCAGCAGCAGGTCCCGTCCCACGTCGTCGGTGCCGAAGGGGTGCGCCCAGGAGGGCGGCAGCAGTTTCGCGGAGAGGTCCACCGCCTGCTGGTCGAGCGGGACCAGCGCGGGCACCACCAGCACGGCCACGGTCAGGGCCGCCGCGAGGGCGGCCGGGGCGCGCCCGTACGACGTACGGACGGGGCGGCGGCCGTGCGACCGCCAGGCCGGCGCGTCGGCGGGTTCAGCCATCGAAGCCCACTCTCGGGTCGGCGAGTCCGTACAGCAGGTCGGACAGCAGGTTGCCGGCCAGGACCGCGGCCGTGGCCAGGACGGTGAGCGCGGCCAGCAGGGGGAAGTCCACCGAGGTGGCCGCCTGCACGGTGGCGGCGGCGATGCCGGGCCAGCTGAAGACGGTCTCCACCAGCAGGGCGCCGGTGATCAGCTCGGGCACCCGGGAGCCGATGAGGGTCAGCACGGGGAGCATCCCGCAGCGCAGGGCGTGCCCGAGCAGGACCCGTCGCCGTGACAGGCCACGGGCGCGGGCCCCGCGGACGGGGTCCTCGTCGAGGGCGCCGGCGACTCCCTGGCGTACGTACAGGAAGAACCAGGGCAGTTGGGAGAGGCCGAGCACCAGCGCGGGCAGCACCAGGTGCGAGGCGACCTGGCCGGGGGTGACGGCGTCGGCGGCCGCGTCGGTGAGCCCGCCGGAGGGCAGGACGCCCAGCCGGACGGAGAACACCCAGACGGCCAGCAGCCCCAGCCAGTAGGCGGGGGCCGCCTCCAGGGTGTAGGCGAGGGCGCTGAGGGCGCGGTCGAGGGCTCCGCCCCGGCGGTGCGCGGCGAGCACGCCGAGGCCCGTACCGAGGAGGAGGGCCAGGGCGAAGGCGCAGCCGGCGAGCAGCGCCGACCAGCCCAGGCGCTCGCCGATGGCGTCGGCGACGGGCTCGCGCAGGACGGCGGAGTCGCCGAGGTCGCCGGTGAGGGCGGAGGTGAGCCAGTCCCACCAGCGGTCGAGCAGCGGCCGGTCCACCCCCAGGTTGGCGCGCAGCTGGGCCAGTTCGGCTCCGGAGGCGGTGAGTCCGGCGGCGCCGGCGTAGGCCCGGACGGGGTCGAAGGGGGAGAGCGCGGCGACGGTGAAGACGCCGAGGGTGACGGCGAGCAGGACCGGGACGGCGGACAGGAGCCGCCGCCCGGCCATCCGGGCCATCGGCCCCCAGGGCGGGTGCGGGGCGCGGGCGGTCACTTCTGCTTCGGCTTCCAGCTCTCCACGTTCCACCAGGGGCCGGAGCCCAGGCCGTGGTCGTGCGGCTCCACCTGGGTGGACAGGCCGTCCCACCGGTCGGAGACCACGTAGAGGTGGTCGATGTGGGTGAGGAAGACGTAGCCGGGGTCCTTGGCCAGCTCGCGCTGGACGGTGTCGTACGCGGCCTTGCGGACGGCCGGGTCGCCGCTGGTGCGGCCTTCGGCCACGGCGCGGTCGACGGCGGGGTTGGCGTAGCGGGCCATGTTGTTGAAGCCGTCGCCGGCGAGGGAGGAGGTGAGGAGCTGGTACTGGTCGAAGTCGGGGTCGGCCGGGGAGCCGCCGCCGGCGAGGACGGCGTCGGTCCTCATCCGGGGTTCGATGACCTCCCAGGTGCCGGCCTCGGTCTTCACCTCGATACCGGCCTTCTTGGCGTCGGAGGCGAAGGCCAGCGCGTGGTCCTGGCGGATCTTGTCGCCGGAGAGGTACCAGAGCGGGAAGGCGGCGCGGACCCCGTCCTTGACGCGGATGCCGTCCGGCCCGGTCTTCCAGCCCGCCCCGTCGAGGATCCGCCGGGCGCCGTCGAGGTCGTGGGGGCGTTCGGTGCCGGGGGCGAACCAGGGGCTGTCGGTGGGGACGGGGCCGTAGGCGGGCTTGCCGGCGCCGTCGAGGAGGGCTTCGACCATGGCCTTGCGGTCGACGGCGAGGTCCAGGGCCCGGCGGACCGCCCCGTCACCGGTGACGGGGTGCTGGGTGGGGAGGGTGACGTCGCGGTAGTCGAAGGTCCTGGCGGCGTAGGTCCTGCGGGCGCCGTCCCGGGCGAAGCCGCGGGCGAGGTCGGGCGGCAGGATCGCGGCGTCGAGCTCGCCGGAGCGCAGCCGGGTGGCGCGGACGTCGTCGTCCTTGATGACCGCCATGGTGAAGTGCTTCACGGCGGGCTCGCCGCCCCAGTAGCCGGGGTTGGCCTTGAAGCTGAGCTTCTCTCCCTTGGACCAGCCGGTGAGCACATAGGGCCCGGTGCCCACGGGACGGGTGGTGAACTCCCCGCTGTTGACGTCCTGGCGGCCCGCGACGTGCTCGGGCGCGATGGGCAGGACGGTGCGCTCGGCGAAGGGGGCGTAGGGGTACTTGAGGGTGAACACGACCCGGTCGGCGCCCTGGGCGGTGACGCTCTGGAGGGCGTCGAGCTCCGTGCGGGAGGCGTTGTTGGTCCTCGGGTCGAGGATGGTGCGGTAGGTGAACTCGACGTCGCGGGCGGAGAAGGGCTCCCCGTCGCTGAACTTCACGCCCCGGCGCAGGGTGTAGGTGTAGGTGCGGCCGTCGGCGGAGACCTCGGGGAGGGCCTCGGCGAGGGCGGGCTTGAGCTTCATGTCCGCGTCGTGCGTGAGGAGCCCGTCGAAGATCTTGGAGTTGCCGTCCTTGCCGTAGCCGAGGAGCGGGCTGAGGGTCTCCGGTTCGGTGGCGATGCCGACGACGGCGGAGTCGGCCGCGGCGGGGGCCGGGGGGTGCGAGCAGGCCGTGACGCCCGTGATGAGTGCGGTGGCGAGCGCCGCGCCGGCGGCTCCCCGTACGTTCCGGGCGGTCATGCTGTGCACATCCCTGTTTAAGATCATCCGTTATTGCAAAGAGCTCGCAATAATGCCAGACGAGATCAGAAGAAGACGAACCCGGTCATACGGACGCCGATTCCCGGCCACCGGGGTCTTGTCCCGCCGCTCCGCCCGTGCCATATATGTCTAGACCTTTACGAGAGCACGAGACCACGTACGAGGAAGGCACCCCGTGCGACCCACCACGGCCCCGCGCCGCGCCGGGGCGTTCCTCGCGGCGCTCGCCCTCGCCCTGGCCGCCGCCGCCCTGACGGCCTGCGGCGCGGACGCGGACACCACGCCCCCGCACTCCCCCGGCGGGCTCACCGCCCAGGCGGGCAGCGCCACTTCGGTCCATGTGATGTGGGAGGCGGCCGCCCCCGCCGACGGGGTCACCGGCTACCAGGTCTTCCAGGGCGGCCGGCTGGTCCGGGAACTGGCCGCCGAGAAGACCATGGTGGACATCACCGGCCTCACCCCGCGGAGCGCCTACGCCTTCACCGTCCGGGCCCGCGACGCCGCCGGGAACCGCTCCGCCCCGAGCGCCCCCGTACGGGTCGACACCCCCGCCGCGCGGGCCGAGGACCACCAGGCGCCCACCGCCCCGCCCACCACGGCGGGCCACGCCGAAGGCGCCCGGCAGGTCCGCCTGACCTGGACCGCGGCGACGGACGACACGGGCGTGACGGCGTACGACGTCTACCAGGGCGGGGTCCGGATCCACACCGCCGGCGGCGCGGAGAGCGCCACCACCCTGACCGGACTCCAGCCCGGCACCGCCTACTCCTTCACCGTCCGGGCCCGCGACGGCTCCGACAACAGCTCCCCCGACGGTCCCGCGGCGGCCGTGACCACCCCCGGCGACCCGTCGCAGGGCCCGGACACCGCGCCCTCCGCGTTCACCGCCTCGGTCTCCCCCGGCACGGTCGAGCTGGCCTGGACCGCCCCCGGCACCGGCCGGGAGACCTCCGAATACCAGCTCTACGTCAACGACCGGCCCGTCACCGTCATCCAGTTCGGCGCCGGAGCCGTACCGCGGGGGCGGGTCACCTACCGGCTCACCACGACCGAGCCGGCCGGCACGGCCTGGGCCCTGAAACTGCGCGCCCGCCTGCCCGACGGCACCTGGGGCGCCTTCTCCCAGGAGCAGCGGATCACCCTGCCCGGCTGAGGGCGCGGCTCCGGTCCACCGCCACCGATCCGGCCCGAACGGCACGGACGGGCAAGGAGATCGCGCACAATACAACCGTGTTCGGTGAGTACTCGGTCAACCACAGTCAGGCAGGTGCCACCGGCGGCGACCGTGCGTCAGAATCTGACGCCGTGCCGGGAAACCTTCCAGCGGAGACGGCGAGCTTCGTCGGCCGCGAGGCCGAACTCGCCCGCCTCACGGGGCTGCTGGACCAACGCAGACTGATCACGCTGACCGGCGTGGGCGGAGTCGGCAAGTCCCGCCTCGCCCTGCGGGCCGCCGGCCGCCCCGGCCGGACCCGGCCCGACGGCGTCTGGTGGGTGGAGCTCTCGCCGCTGCGCGACCCCGGACTCCTGACCACCACCCTCGCCCACACCCTCGGCCTGACCCTCGGCCTCGCCTCCCCGGACGCGCACTCCCTCGACGAGGAACTGTGCGCGTGGATGGCCGACAAGAGCCTGCTCATCGTCCTCGACACCTGCGAACACCTGGTCACCCCCGTCCGCCACCTGGTGGGCGAACTCCTGCAGTCCGCACCGGGCCTGACGGTGCTGGTGACCTCCCGCGAACGGCTGGGCTCCCCCGGCGAGACCGTCGTCGAGGTCCGCCCGCTGCCCTGCGAGGGCCCCGACAGCGACGCCTTCGCCCTCTTCCGGGCCCGCGCCCTGTCCGCCGCCCCGCAGACCGCCGCCGACCTCGCCGATCCCGCCCGGGCCGCCCTCGCGGCCGAGGTCTGCCGGCGCCTGGACGGCATCCCGCTCGCGCTGGAACTGGCCGGAGCACGGCTGCGGTTGTGGACGCTGGAGCGGATGGCACACCTGCTGAGCGCCCGCTTCGAGGTGCTCTCCGACAGCACCCGCGCCGCCCTTCCGCCCCGGCACCGGACCCTGCGGACGGCGATCGGCTGGAGCCACGAGCTGTGCGAGCCGCTGGAACGGCTGCTGTGGGCCCGGCTGTCGGTGTTCACCGGGGACTTCGACGCGGCCGCGGCCCGTACGGTGTGCGCCGGCGGACCGCTGCCCGCGTCGCGGGTGGAGCGGCTGCTGGAGGGCCTGGTCGCGAAGTCCGTCGTCCGCCGCTCCTGGGAGCGGGGGTCGGGCCCCCGCTACCGGATGCTGGACACCGTTCGCGAGTTCGGCCAGGACTGGCTCGCGGAACTGGACGAGGTACGGGCCGTCGCGGACCGGCACGCCCACTGGTACGCCGCCCTTTCCCGGACCGCCGAGCAGGGGTGGATGGGCCCGCAGCAGGTGGACTGGTACCGCAGGATGAGCACCGAGCACGCGCAGCTGCGCACCGCCCTGGAGCACCTGCTCGGGGCGGATCCCGAGGCGGCCCTGGAGATGGCCGGGGCCCTGTGGTTCTTCTGGTTCTCCTGCGGCCACCTCCGGGAGGGCCGGGGCTTCCTGGAACGGGCCCTGGCCCAGGCCGAGCCGACCGGGGCCGCGCACGCCCGGGCGCTGTGGGCACTGGGCCTGACGATGCTGCTCCAGGGCGACATGGGGGCGGCCCGGCTGACGGGCATCGCGTGCGTACGGGCCGCGGAGGCCCTCGACGACCCTGAGGAGCGGCTGCGCGCCGCCTACCTGCGCTCGGTGTCGCTCCTGATGCCCGGCGACCCGGTCCGGGCCCTCGCGCTGGCGGGGCCCCCGGCACGGACGGCCCACGGCGGCGCGGGCAGCGGTGCGGGAGCACTGCTGTGCCAGCTGGTGAGCGCGTACGCCCTGTGCGACCTCGGGCGCTTCGAGGAGGCCGCCGAGGAGGCGCGGGGGCTGCGCGAGGCGTGCGTGGAGCGGGGCGAGCGCTGGCTGCGGGCGTACGCGGACTACGTCCTGGCCTTCGCGGCGCTCGGGCTCGGCCAGTACGGGGAGGCCGCCCGGCACGTACGGGCGATGCTCTCGGGCAAGCGGCTGCTGGGCGACCGTTTCGGCATCGCGATCGGCCTGGACCTGCTCGCGGCGGCGGTGGCGGCCCTGGGCGACGGCGAGCTGGCCGCGCGGCTGCTCGGCAACGGGCACGCCTGGTGGCGCACGGTGGGGCGGCCGCAGATGGGCTCGCCCTCGCTGACGGCCCTGCGGGACCTCGGCGAGCGGCAGGCCCGGGCGGCGATCGGCGACGCCGCGTACGAGACGGCGTTCCGGTGCGGTGCGGCGGCGCCCACCGGATGACGTACGGCCGGTGGGCGGCCAGGGGCGGAGGCTCCCGTCAGTACGGGAGGGTTCTGCCCGACGGGGTGCGCAGATCCAGGTCTCGGGGGGCGGGCTTGGGGACGGGCTTGCGGATCAGCTGCTGGCGCATGCTGCCTCCTGGCTCAGACCAGGGCCGGGCGACGGGGTTCGACCGTCCGGCCTTCGGGGAGCAGTTCCCCGGTGTCGTCGAAGACCACCACGCCGTTGCAGAGCAGGCTCCAGCCCTGTTCGGGATGGAAGGCCACGGTGCGGGCAGCGTCGCGCTGGGCGCTGTCGGCGGGCGGGCAGGGGGGCTGGTGGGAGCACATGGCGCACCTCCTCGCAGTGTGGGGCGGGAGGGCCGGTGGTCACCCGGTCGATTCCGCGATCCACGGTGGCGGCGAGTATGTCCGATCGCCGCCCCCGGACGGAACCCGTATTCGAGGTCGAGTTCAGGGTGTGTATGCCCGCTCACCATGCGCTCATACCCCGGATACGGATCTTCTCGGAGGCGGCCGGAGCCGCCCGCCCCGCAATCCCGGGGCGGACGCCGCCGCAAACCGGGCTGATCACCACAACTCGGCCGCCCCAGACGCCCCGGTGAGTGGCGGGGATCACACCGGCCCCAGCCGCTGGGGGACGCCCCTTCGGACCCCCGGGCGCGTCCGCGGCGGGGCGGCCCCGCCCCCCGGAACCGCGGCTAGCGGATCGGCATCCCGGAGAGCGTCCGGGCGATCACCAGGCGCTGGATCTCGCTGGTGCCTTCGAAGATCGTGTAGATGGCCGCGTCCCGGTGCATCCGTTCCACCGGGTACTCCCGGGTGAAGCCGTTGCCGCCGAGGATCTGGACCGCCTGGGCGGTGACCTTCTTGGCCACCTCGCTCGCGTAGAGCTTCGACATGGAGCCCTCCGCCGAGGTGAAGGGCTTGCCCGCCACGGCCATCCACGAGGCCCGCCACACCAGCAGCCGCGCGGCGTCGATCTGGGTGCGCATGTCCGCGAGCTGGAAGGCCACGCCCTGGTTGTCGATGATCGGGCGGCCGAACTGGGTGCGGGTCTTCGCGTAGTCGAGGGCGACCTCGTAGGCGGCCCGGGCGGTGCCGACCGCCATCGCGCCGACGGCCGGCCGGGACGCCTCGAAGGTGGCCATGGCCGCGTTCTTCACACTCCCTCGGCTACCGCCGGGAGGTGCCCCCACCCCGCCGCCGGCCCTGGCCTTCTCGCGGGCGCGCGCGAGCCGCTCGTCGAGCTTCTCCTTGCCGCCGAGCAGGCAGGAGCCGGGGATCCGTACGTCCTCCAGTACCACCTCGGCCGTGTGGGAGGCGCGGATGCCGTGCTTCTTGAACTTCTGGCCCTGCGAGAGGCCCGGGGTGCCCGGCGGGACGATGAAGGAGGCGTGGCCCTTGGTGCCCAGCTCGGGGTCGACCACGGCGACGACGATGTGGACGTTGGCGATGCCGCCGTTGGTGGCCCAGGTCTTGGTGCCGTTCAGCACCCACTCGTCCTTGGCCTGGTCGTAGACGGCCCGGGTGCGCATGGCGCCCACGTCGGAGCCGGCGTCCGGCTCGGAGGAGCAGAAGGCGGCGACCTTGACGTCCTCGGGAGTGCCGTACATCTGCGGGATCCAGGTCCCGATCTGCTCCTCGGTGCCGTTGGCGAGGACGCCGATGGCCGCGAGTCCGGTGCCCACGATGGACAGCGCGATACCGGCGTCGCCCCAGAAGAGCTCCTCCATGGCCATCGGGATGCCCAGACCCGTCGGGTCGAAGAACTGCTGGGCGTAGAAGTCGAGCGAGTAGATGCCGACCTTGGCGGCCTCCTGGATGACGGGCCAGGGGGTCTCCTCGCGCTCGTCCCACTCGGCGGCCGCGGGCCGGATCACGTCGGCGGCGAAGCCGTGGATCCAGTCGCGGACCTGCGTCTGGTCCTCGTTGAGCTCCATGGTGAACTCCGCCATGTCCCCTCCAGCTGTCGCGCACGGCCCTGAGGCCCGGTCCGGCAGCCGCACCCCCATGGGTTACTGCCGGTAACATTATCGGTGGCCACAGTCTGTTACCGGCCGGTAAGGGCTGTCAAGCGCCGCCGGTTCGGCCGTCAGGGTGTGCGGGGTGTTACGTTGCGTGGGCGTCACGGACATCGCAAGGGCGGGGAGAGAAACACAGTCATGCAGACCACCCAGGAGGCCGCGGCCGGAGAGCCGGGAGCGGGCGAACGCCGCCGGCGCGAGCTGCTGGAGGCGGCGGAGCGCGTCGTCCTCAGGGACGGCCCGAAGGCGTCCATGAACGCCATCGCGGCCGAGGCGGGCATCACCAAGCCCATCCTCTACCGGCACTTCGGCGACAAGGCCGGGCTCTACCAGGCCCTGGCCGTCCGGCACACCGACGCCCTGCTCGACTCGCTGCGGGCCGCGCTGGACGCCCCCGCCGAGCGCCGCAGCCGGGTGGAGTCCACCCTGGACACCTACCTCGCCGCCATCGAGGCCCGCCCCCAGGTGTACCGGTTCCTGATGCACCCCGCCGAGGACTCGCAGAGCTCCGAGCGCGGCTTCGACGTCGGCCTGCACTCCGCCCCGCTGCTGCGCCGGCTCGGCGAGGAGCTGGCGAAGGTCGTCGGCGAACGCGTCGACCTCGGGCCGGGCGGCGAACAGCTCGCCCGGATCTGGGGGCACGGCATCGTCGGCATGATGCACGCCGCCGGTGACTGGTGGCTCGGCGAACGCCCGTGCTCCCGGGCCGATCTGGTGGCGGGCCTGACCGACCTGCTCTGGGGCCGCCTGGCCACCGCCGGCAACCGCGAGGACGGTCCCGGGTTCTGAGCCGGCCCGCGGGACCGGGCTCGGGGCCGGCCTACTTCCGCCCGGCCTCCTGGCCCCATGAGGTCTTGCGGATGGCCCGGCGCAGCAGGCGGGCGCGCAGCCCGGTCACCCGGTCCGCGTAGACGGTGCCGTCGAGGTGGTCGCACTCGTGCTGGAGGCAGCGGGCGAAGAACCCGGTGCCCTCGATCCGCACCGGGGCCCCGTCGGAGGTGACCCCCTCGACGACCGCGCGGTCGAAGCGGGCGGTGCCCGCCTCCAGACCGGGCAGGGACAGACAGCCCTCGGGCCCCAGGTACTCCTCCCCGCCGGCCTCCACCAGACGGGGGTTGACGACGTGGCCCACGTGGCGGACGTCCTCGTCGTCGGGGCAGTCGTAGACGAAGACCCGCTGCCCGACGCCGATCTGGTTCGCGGCGAGACCGACCCCCTGGGCGGCGTACATCGTGGCGAACATGTCCTCGATGAGCCGGTCGAGTTCGGGGCCGAAGGCGGTGACCTCCGCGCAAGCGGAGTGGAGCACCGGATCGCCCAGCAGGCTCATGGTGCGGACGAGTCCGGTGGTGCCGGGGAGGGGGCGCTGTCGCATGGCCGTAAGGGTACGACGGGCGACTATATGAGGAGATCCGCGGCTGACCGGGGGCGCCGCGGTCAAGGCTCCGGCCGGTACTGGATAGGCTGGGGCGACCGACGCTAGGAGGACAAAGGACGATGGCAGGCAACACGGAGCCGCTTTCGCCGCGGGCCAAGCTGGCCGTGACGGCGGGCAAGGCCGCGGCGGCGGTGTCGCGGGCCGCGGGACGCGGAAGCGGATCGGTGATCGGCGGCAAGGTCGCGCTCAGGCTGGACCCCGATCTCCTCGGCGCGCTGGCGCAGCATCTCGATGTCGTCCTCGTCTCCGCGACGAACGGCAAGACCACGACGACCCGCCTGATCGCGGAGGCCCTGCGGGCCAGCGGTCCGGTCGTCTCGAACGCGCTGGGCGCGAACATGCCCGCGGGCATCACCTCCGCCCTGGCCGGCGGCTCGGACGCCAAGTACGGCGTCATCGAGGTGGACGAGAAGTACCTGGCCGGGGTCGCCCGGGACGTCACCCCCAAGGTGATCGCCCTGCTGAACCTCTCCCGCGACCAGCTGGACCGCGCGGCCGAGACCCGCATGCTCGCCGAGAAGTGGCGCGAGGGGCTCCAGGGCTCCAAGGCCGTCATCGTCGCGAACTGCGACGACCCCCTGATCGTGTGGGCGGCGTCCTCGTCGCAGACCGTCGTCTGGGTCGCGGCCGGCCAGGAATGGAAGGACGACGCCTGGTCGTGCCCCTCCTGCGGCGGTGTCATGCAGCGCCCGGGCGACGACTGGTTCTGCGGCGAGTGCGGCTTCCGCCGCCCGACCCCGACCTGGGTGCTCTCCGGCGACCACGTGCTGGACCCGCACGGGAGCGCCTGGCCGATCCACCTCCAGCTGCCCGGCCGTGCGAACAAGGCGAACGCCGCCACCTCGGCCGCCGTGGCCGCCGTGTTCGGTGTGCCCCCGCAGGTCGCGCTGGAGCGCATGTACCAGGTCCAGGCCGTCGCCGGCCGCTACGACGTGGTCACCTTCCAGGGCCGTGAGCTGCGCCTGCTACTCGCGAAGAACCCGGCCGGCTGGCTGGAGACCTTCTCGCTGATCGACGGCCCGCCGGCTCCGGTGGTCCTCTCGGTGAACGCCCGCGGCGCGGACGGCACCGACACCTCCTGGCTGTGGGACGTGGACTACCCGCGCCTCGCGGGCCACCCGATCTTCGTGATCGGCGACCGCAAGCTGGACCTGGCCGTCCGCCTGGAGGTGGCCGGCCTGGACTTCCGCGTCTGCGAGACCCTCGACGAGGCCGTGCAGCTGGCGCCGCCCGGGCAGATCGAGCTGATCGCCAACTACACCGCCTTCCAGGACGTGCGCCGCCGCGTCGGCAACTAGCGCCCCGTCAGAACCGCAGAGGACAAGAGCATGAGCGACAACAGCCTGCGTCTGGTGTGGGTCTACCCCGACCTGCTCAGCACGTACGGAGACCAGGGCAACGCCCTCGTGGTGGAGCGCCGCGCCCGCCAGCGCGGCCTGGACGTGCAGCGCGTGGACGTGCGCAGCGACCAGCCCATCCCCACCTCGGGCGACATCTACCTGATCGGCGGCGGCGAGGACCGGCCGCAGCGGCTGGCCGCGGAGCGGCTGCTGCGCGACGGCGGCCTGGAGCGGGCCGTCTCGAACGGGGCGATCGTCTTCTCCGTCTGCGCCGGGTACCAGATCCTCGGCAACGAGTTCGTCAACGACATGGGCGAGCGCCAGCAGGGCCTGGGCCTGCTGGACGTGGTCACCGTGCGCGGCGAGGGCGAGCGGTGCGTCGGCGACGTGCTCGCCGACATCGACCCGCGGCTGAACCTGCCGCCGCTGACGGGCTTCGAGAACCACCAGGGCGTCACGCACCTGGGCCCGACGGCCAAGCCGTTCGCCCGGACCCGGCTGGGCCGGGGCAACGGCACCGGCGACGGCACCGAGGGCGCGTACAACGACACCGTCTTCGGTACGTACATGCACGGCCCCGTGATGGCCCGCAACCCGCTGATCGCGGACCTGCTGCTGAAGCTGGCCCTCGATGTGAACGCGCTGCCGGCCATAGACGACCGCTGGTACGAGGCGCTGCGCGCCGAGCGCATCGCGGCGGCCACGCAGCCCGCGTAAGGCCCTCCAGGGGCCGTCCACGCACCCTCCGCACGGCACGCCCGTCCGGCCCGGATCCCCTCGGGGGTCCGGGCCGACGTGCTTTCGTACGATCTTCCGTTTGGTGTGTCCTTCCTGTGGAGGATGGTTCAGTCCACCGGGGATCCGCTTGTAGGCTGACCAGTAGTTCCAACCGGACGACGTGGTCCGGTCGTCGGCCCACGTTGCAAAGGTTCTCTCTGCCATGCGCATTGGTGTGCTCACTTCCGGTGGCGACTGCCCCGGCCTCAATGCCGTCATCCGCTCCGTCGTGCACCGCGCCGTGGTCGACCACGGGGACGAGGTCATCGGCTTCCACGACGGCTGGCGCGGCCTGCTGGAGTGCGACTACCGCAAGCTCGACCTGGACTCCGTGGCCGGCATCCTGGCCCGCGGCGGGACCATCCTCGGCTCCTCCCGTGTCCAGCCCGCGCACCTGCGCGACGGTGTGGAGCGGGCCCGCGGCCACATGGCGGACCTCGGCCTGGACGCCATCATCCCGATCGGCGGCGAGGGCACGCTGAAGGCCGCCAACCTGCTCGCGCAGGGCGGTCTGCCCATCGTCGGCGTACCGAAGACCATCGACAACGACATCTCCTCCACCGACGTGACCTTCGGCTTCGACACCGCCGTCGGCGTGGCCACCGAGGCCCTGGACCGGCTGAAGACCACCGCCGAGTCGCACCAGCGCGTGATGGTCGTCGAGGTCATGGGCCGCCACACCGGCTGGATCGCCCTGCACTCGGGCATGGCGGCCGGCGCGCACGCCATCGTCGTGCCGGAGCGCCCGTTCGACATCGAGGAGCTGACGGCGATCGTCGGCGAGCGCTTCTCGGCCGGCAAGCGGTTCGCGATCGTCGTCGTCGCCGAAGGCGCCAAGCCGCGCCCCGGCTCGATGGACTACCAGCAGGGCGGCAAGGACCAGTACGGGCACGAGCGCTTCGCCGGCATCGGCAACATCCTCGCCGCGGAGCTGGAGCGGCGCCTGGGCAAGGAGGCCCGCCCGGTCATCCTCGGCCACGTCCAGCGCGGCGGCACCCCCACCGCCTACGACCGGGTCCTGGCCACCCGCTTCGGCTGGCACGCGGTGGAGGCGGCGCACCGGGGCGAGTTCGGCATGCTGACGGCCCTGCGCGGCACCGACATCGTGATGGTCCCGCTCTCCGAGGCCACCTCGACCCTCAAGACCGTCCCGGACGCCCGGTACGACGAGGCCGAGACGGTCCTGTGATGTTCGACCCGTTCTGACCCCTTCGGCCGCCCCCGGACACGATCGCGTCCGGGGGCGGCACTACTGTGGTGGGGCGCCACAGTCAAGGGAGTGAACAGATGGACCACAGCGGTCACGGCATGGACATGAACATGGATATGGACATGAACATGGACCTGCCGCCGTTCACCCTCGGGCGCGGTCTGGAGTTCTCCTTCGACGCGTTCTTCCTCTTCGGCTCCCTCCTGGCGCTCGCCCTCTACGGCTGGGGCGTGCTGCGGCTGCGCCGGCGCGGGGACGCCTGGTCGCCGGGCCGGACGGTCGCCTTCGTCATCGGCGTGCTGACGGTGGTGCTCGTGATGTGCACCAAGCTGAACGACTACGGCATGGTCATGTTCAGCGTGCACATGATCCAGCACATGGTGATCAGCATGGTCACGCCCATCCTGGTGCTCCTCGGGGCCCCGGTGACCCTCGCCCTGCGCGCGCTGCCGCCCGCGCCCCGCGGCAGCAAGGGTCCGCGCGAGCTGCTCCTGATGCTGCTGCACAGCCGGTACATGCGGATCGTCACGCACCCGGCGTTCACCATCCCGGTGTTCATCGCCAGCCTCTACGCCCTGTACTTCACCCGGGTCTTCGACTTCCTCATGCAGAGCAGGACCGGGCACATCGCGATGATGGTCCACTTCCTCGCCGTCGGCCTGGTCTTCTTCTGGCCGATCATGGGCGTGGACCCGGGGCCGCACCGCCCCGGCTACGTGATGCGGATGCTGGAGCTCTTCGCGGGCATGCCCTTCCACGCCTTCTTCGGCATCGCCCTGATGATGGCGAGCGAGCCGATGATCAAGACGTACGCGAACCCGTCGGCCTCCCTGGGCATCGACCCCCTGGACGACCAGCACTGGGGCGGTGGCATCGCCTGGGCCTTCAGCGAGATCCCCTCGGTCCTGGTGCTGATCGCCCTGGTCTACCAGTGGTACCACTCGGAGCAGCGCGCGGCGAAGCGCTCGGACCGGGCCGCGGACCGCGACGGTGACAAGGAGCTGGAGGCGTACAACGCGTATCTCGCCTCGCTCCGAGGGCGCGGCCAGTAGCGCGGAGGCCGGTCGGCGCGCCACCATGAGGCATGACCGGATCCGTTAAGGCGATGGCCGTCACGACCTTCACCGCCCTGGTGGCCGTCTCGACGTACTCCGTGGCCCTCGGCAGCAACGGCTGGCTGTGGTTCGGCTGGGTGGTGCTGGGGCTGCTGACCCTGGGCATGGCCGTCTCCGGCAGCTCCTGAGAGCGGCGCCGGGCCCGCGCGGCCCGCTCCTCGCCACCGCATGGCTGATCCGTCCGTGGTCCGACCGTCGGGTGAAGGGAAGCGCCGGGTGTTCTACCACCTGCTCAAGCACGTGCTGCTCGGTCCGCTGCTGCGGCTGCTGTTCCGGCCGCGGATCGAGGGACTGGAGAACATACCCGAGGAGGGCGCCGCGATCATCGCGGGCAACCACCTGTCCTTCTCGGACCACTTCCTCATGCCCGCGATCCTCAGGCGCCGGATCACCTTCCTGGCGAAGGCCGAGTACTTCACCGGGCCCGGGATCAAGGGCCGGCTGACCGCCGCCTTCTTCCGCAGCGCCGGGCAGATCCCGGTCGACCGCTCCGGGAAGGACGCCGGCCAGGCGGCCCTGCGCGAAGGGCTCGGAGTGCTGGCCAGGGGCGAGCTGCTCGGCATCTACCCGGAGGGGACGCGCTCGCACGACGGGCGGCTCTACAAGGGCAAGGTCGGGGTGGCGGCGATGGCGCTCGGGGCCGGGGTTCCCGTCGTCCCGTGCGCGATGGTCGGCACCTTCGAGATCCAGCCGCCCGGACAGACCCTCCCGAAGATCCGGCGGGTCACGATCCGCTTCGGCGCCCCGCTGGAGTTCTCCCGGTACGCGGGGATGGAGGGCGAGCGGGCGGTGCTGCGCGCCGTCACGGACGAGATCATGTACGCGATCCTCGGCCTCTCCGGACAGGAGTACGTCGACCGGTACGCGGCCGAGGTCAAGGCGGAGGAAGAGCAGGAGCGGAAGAAGGCCCGGCGCACGAAGCGCTGAGCCCCCTCCCGCTCACCGACGTCCTACGGCGGTCCTAGCGGACGGCCGGGAGCTCCTCGAGCTTGGGCAGGTCCGCGGCCGGGGCCTGGGCCGTCAGCGACTTCGCGGCGGCCGGGGCCGGCGGCACCGGAGTGGCGTGCGGGCCGCACTTCACGTCCTGGGCGTCGACCTTGCCGGTCAGCAGGTAGGACTCCACCCGCGTGTTGATGCAGGGGTTCACCAGGCTGGTGACGCCGTGCGAACCGGCGTTCTGCTCGGTGATCAGGCGCGAGCCCGCCAGCCGGCGGTGCAGCTCGACACCGCCCTGGTAGGGGGTGGCGGCGTCACGCTCGGACTGGACGATCAGGACCGGGGCGATGTGCTTCGCGCCGACCTCGATCGGGGTGCTCTGCTTGGACTTCCAGGTCGCGCAGGGCAGGTTCATCCAGGCGTTCGACCAGGTCAGGAACGGGTACTTCTTGTTCAGCGCGGTGTTGTCCCGGTCCCACTTCGCCCAGCTGGTCGGCCACTTGGCGTCGGCGCACTCCACCGCGGTGTAGACGGCGTTGCCGTTCTCGGAAGCGGCGTTGCCCTTGGTGTCCGACATGTCGGGGGCGATGGCCTCGATGAGCGGCTTCTCGTCACCGGCGGCCCAGGCGCTGAACGCCTGCGCGACCGGGACCCACGAGGAGTCGTAGTACGGGGCTCCCTGGAAGAAGCCGATGAGCTCGGCCGGACCGACGACCCCGCCGAGCGGGTGGGCCTTGGCCTGGGCGCGCAGCTGCTGGTACTTGGCCTCGACCTTGGCGCGGGTGTCGCCGAGGTGGAAGACCGAGTCGTACTTGGCGACCCAGTCCTGCCAGTCGTTCCAGCGCGTCTGGAAGGCGACGTCCTGCTCCAGGTTGGCCTGGTACCAGATGTTGTCGGTGTCGGGGTTGACCACGCTGTCGACGATCATGCGGCGGACGTGGCCCGGGAACAGGGTCGCGTAGACCCCGCCCAGGTAGGTGCCGTAGGAGACGCCGAGGTAGTTCAGCTTCTTCTCGCCGAGGGCGGCCCGGACGACGTCCAGGTCGCGCGCGGTGTTGGTGGTGGTCATGTGCGGCAGCATCTCGCCGCTGCGCTCCTTGCAGCCGTCCGCGTACTCGGCGGCGAGCTTGCGCTGCGCGAGCTTGTCGGCCTCGCTGGAGGGGACCGGGTCGGCCTTGGGGGCCTTGACGAACTCCTGCGGGTCGATGCAGGAGATCGGCGCGGAGTGGCCGACGCCGCGGGGGTCGAAGCCCACGAAGTCGTACGCCTTGGAGGTGTTGACCCACAGCGGGCTCTTGGTGGTGACCCGGCGCGGGAAGCGCATGCCGGAACCGCCCGGGCCGCCCGGGTTGTAGACGAGGGAGCCCTGGCGCTCCTCCTTGGTGCCGGTGCTGACGGCACGGTCGACCGCGATGTCGATCGTCTTGCCGAAGGGCTTGGTGTAGTCGAGCGGGACCTTCACCCAGCCGCACTGGATCGGCTTCTCGAAGCCCCAGTCGGCCGGGCAGTCCTTCCAGTCGATGCCCGTGCGCGCGGCGCGTGCCGCGGCGATCTGGGCACCGACCGCCTCCGCGGCGCCGTTGTCCTTGCCGGCCGGAGCCGCCGAGGCGGACGGCGCGAGCAGCAGGCCCGCCGCCAGCGCGCCGGTGATGAGAGTGGCGGCGCTGCCCAGCGTCGCGTTGCGTATCACGTGGTTGATCCCCCTGGTCAGATGCCGCGCGAGGCGGCCGGGTTGGGTCAGGGGGATCCTTTCGTCTGACGGGTACCTGGCAACAGGGCGGGGTCGAGTTCTTTGCCAACCCGATAACCGGCGACGGGTGTACCGCTGAGCGGTGTCCCTTTCGCCCCGAACACCCGTGCCTCACCAGCCGTACGCCCGGGCGGCCTCCTCCAGCAGTTCGCGCAGCCGCAGCGCGTCGGGGGCCAGGGCCGTCACCAGGACGGCCGGGCCCGCGAGCGGGGTGACCGCCGCGAACTCCCCGAGGACCGCGGCCGGCGGCGGGTCCTGCTCGAACCGCGGGTCCACCACCAGGAGCTGGCCCAGTGTCCGGTGTCCGGCGAGCCCGGCGGGGCCGTCCCAGCCGCCCGGTGCGCCGGGGCCGCAGGACAGTTCCTGGTCCAGCAGCGGGCGGCCGCCCCGGGTGACCGTGAGGCGGCTGCGCAGCAGACCGGGTGCCTCACCGGTGCGGCCGAGCACCTGCTCCTCGCGCAGCATCAGCCGGGCGGAGGGGGCCAGTTCGGCGCGGGTGGAGACCCGCAGGTCGCTGCCGCGCACCGAGACGAGCGGCTCGGGCAGCCAGCGCACCGCCGACTCCCGGGCCAGCGTCAGCCGTACGTCGTACCGCGCGCTCTCCCCGCCCCGGCCGGGCAGGGCCAGGGTGGCCGCCGCCGAGCGCAGGCCGAGCCGGGCGCCCGGTCCCGCGTCGGCCTCCACCGCGAGGCGG
The DNA here is from genome assembly GCF_040636215.1 of Streptomyces sp. NPDC006687. Lineage (NCBI taxonomy): Bacteria > Bacillati > Actinomycetota > Actinomycetes > Kitasatosporales > Streptomycetaceae > Streptomyces > Streptomyces sp. NPDC006687. The sequence continues at coordinate 52,000 of NZ_JBEYJJ010000018.1, forward strand.
TCGCCGCCCAGGGGGGCGCTCATCGCGCCGACCAGCATCACGCCCGCCTCGGCGCCCTCGCCGCGGACCCGGCGCAGGGCGAGCGGGCCGTCCCCGGCCAGCACGGGCAGGGCGGTGCCACCGCGCCCGTCGGCGGCCGCGGTGATCCGGGCGGTGGCCCGCAACCCGGCGGCCGGGAACGGGGGCGCGGGGGGTGCGGTGGTCACCGTCCGGCCCAGACGGCGAGGCGCTCGCGCACCCAGCCGGCCACCGGGGCCACGCCCTCGGCGCCGCGCAGGGACTGGAAGGCGACGGGCAGGTCACCGCGCTGCTCGGCCGCGTCGCGGGCCATCCGGTCGAGGTCGGAGCCGACGTAGGGGGCCAGGTCGGTCTTGTTGACCACGAGCAGGTCGGCGGTGGTGACGCCGGGGCCGCCCTTGCGCGGGATGTCGTCACCGCCGGCCACGTCGATGACGAAGATCTGGGCGTCCACCAGCCCCCGGGAGAAGGTGGCGGTCAGGTTGTCGCCGCCGGACTCGACGAGGATCAGGTCCAGGGGGCCGACGGCCTCCTCCAACTCCTCGACGGCCTCCAGGTTGGCGGAGATGTCGTCGCGGATGGCGGTGTGCGGGCAGGCGCCGGTCTCGACCGCGCTGATCCGCTCGGGGGGCAGGACCGCCTCGCGGAGCAGGAACTCCGCGTCCTCCCGGGTGTAGATGTCGTTGGTGACGACGGCCATGGACAGGTCGGCGCGCAGGGCGCGGCAGAGCGCGGCGACGGTGGCGGTCTTGCCGGAGCCGACGGGTCCGCCGAGTCCGATGCGCAGGGCGCGGCGGCTGCCGTCTGCGCGCAGGGGGGCGGCGCCGTGGGTGTGCCGGTGGGGATAGGTGACGTCGTGGTCGAGGTGCACGGCAGGTGTCTCCTTGGGGGTGGTCTGGTGGTGGGGGCGCCCGCGCTCAGGAGGCGAAGAGGCGTACCGCCCAGTCGGCATGGGCCTGTGCCGCGATGTCCAGCAGCGGCGAGGAGGCCGCGGGCAGCGCGTCGGTGCCCTGCTCGCGCGCGAGGAGGGCGGCCTCTGCGGCCCGGGCCGACACCGCGTCGAGTTCGGGGGTGAGGCCGGCCAGGACGGCGCTCGCCTCGAAGGGGTCGAGGCCCAGCAGCCGTACGGTGGCGGTGGCCGGCCCGCTGACGCTCTCGTAGGCCGCCACGTGCGCGGCGTCCAGGGCGCCGAGCCCGGCGGCCCGGGCGGTGAGGCCGAGCACCACGGGCTGGTGCGCCCCGCGCGGGAAGGCGGCGGCCAGCGCCTCCAGTTCGGCGCAGGGCCAGGTGGCGCGGCCGGCCCGCAGCAGCTGCCGGCCCAGCCGGCGGGCCGCCGCGCGCAGGGCGGGCGAGGGGGTGCGGGCGTCGGCGGCGGCGTCGAGGTCCGCCGGGTCGAGGCCGAGGGCGGCCGCCGCGGCGAGGGCGGCGGCGGTGAGCCCGGCGGTGTGCAGCCGGCCCCGGCAGAACTCGGCCAGGGAGGCGGCGTCGTGGATCCGGCCCGCCTTGCAGGCGGCCTCCGCCCCGCCGGAGTGGGCGTGCCCTCCGGCGGGGAAGCGGCCGTCGGCGAGGACGAGCAGCGCGGCGAGGCTCATCAGAAGAGGAAGTAGCGCTGGGCCATGGGCAGCTCCGCGGCGGGGGCCGGTGCCACGACCTCGCCGTCGATGCTGACGGTGAAGGTGTCGGCGTCCACCTCGACCCTCGGCATGGCGTCGTTGTTGCGCATGTCCGTCTTGCCCACCTGGCGGGTGCTCTCGATGGCCGTGAACGCCTTGGTGAGGCCGAGCCGTTCGGGCAGGTGGTCGTCGAGGGCTGCCTGGGAGGTGAAGTTCAGCGAGTTCAGGCCGGGTGCGCGTCCGATGGCGCCGTACATGGGCCGGGGCAGGACCGGCTGGGGGGTGGGGATGGAGGCGTTGGCGTCGCCCATCTGCGCGTAGGCGATCTGGCCGCCCTTGACGACCACCTCGGGCTTGACCCCGAAGAAGGCCGGGTTCCACAGCACCAGGTCGGCGAGCTTGCCCACCTCGACCGAGCCGATCTCGCGGGCCAGGCCCTGGGCCACGGCCGGGTTGATCGTGTACTTGGCGACGTAGCGGCGGGCACGGTGGTTGTCCGCGGGGCCGTCCCCGGGCAGGAAGCCGCGCCGCTTCTTCATCACGTGGGCGGTCTGCCAGGTGCGCAGCACGACCTCGCCGACCCGGCCCATGGCCTGGGAGTCGGAGGAGATGATGGAGATGGCGCCGAGGTCGTGGAGCACGTCCTCGGCGGCGATGGTGGAGGGCCGGATCCGGGACTCGGCGAAGGCGAGGTCCTCGGGGACGGCGGGGTTGAGGTGGTGGCAGACCATCAGCATGTCGAGGTGCTCCTCGACGGTGTTGACGGTGTGCGGCCGGGTGGGGTTGGTGGAGCTGGGCAGGATGTTCGGCTCGGAGACCACGGTGATGATGTCGGGGGCGTGGCCGCCCCCGGCGCCCTCGGTGTGGTACGAGTGGATGGTCCGCCCGGCGATGGCCGCGAGGGTGTCGCCCACGAACCCGGCCTCGTTGAGGGTGTCGGTGTGGATGGCGACCTGCGTGCCGGTCTCGTCGGCGACGCTCAGGCAGGCGTCGATGACGGCGGGGGTGGCCCCCCAGTCCTCGTGGATCTTGAACCCGAGGGCGCCGCCGCGCAGCTGGGAGTACATGCCCTCGCGGGACATGGTGTTGCCCTTGCCGAGCAGCCCGATGTTGACGGGGTACGCCTCCAGCGCCGCGAACATCCGGGCCAGGTGCCAGGGTCCGGGGGTGACGGTGGTGGCCTTGGAGCCCTCGGCGGGGCCGGTGCCGCCGCCGACGAGGGTGGTGATGCCGGAGGCGAGGGCCTCGTCCACGACGGTCGGGGAGATGAAGTGGATGTGGGTGTCGATGGCCCCGGCGGTGACGATCTTCCCGTTGCCCGCGATGATCTCGGTCTCGGGGCCGATCACCAGGGCGGGGTCCACGCCGTCCATGGTGTCGGGGTTGCCGGCCTTGCCGATGCCGCAGACGCGGCCGTCGCGGATGCCGACGTCGGCCTTGACGATGCCCCAGTGGTCGAGGATCACCACGCCGGTGATCACCGTGTCGGGGGCGCCCTCGGCGCGGGTGGTGCGGGCCTGCCCCATGGACTCCCGGATCACCTTGCCGCCGCCGAAGACGGCCTCGTCCCCGGAGCGGCCGGGGCCGCCGCTGAGGTCCTGCTCGATCTCCACGAAGAGGTCGGTGTCGGCGAGCCGGATGCGGTCGCCCCGGGTGGGCCCGAAGAGGTCGGCGTACGCCTGGCGCGAGATCTCAGCCATCGAGGGGTCCTCCGGTCTCCCCGCGCAGTCCGGGCACGGTGCGCAGCCCGCCGAGCGGTACGAGTTCCACGGCGACCGGGATGCCCGGCTCGAAGCGGACGGCCGTGCCGGCGGCGATGTTCAGGCGCAGGCCGCGGGCGGCCTGCCGGTCGAAGTCGAGGCCGGGGTTGGCTTCGGCGAAGTGGTAGTGGGAGCCGACCTGGACGGGCCGGTCGGCTGCGTTGAGCACGGTGAGACGGGTGACGGGACGGCCTTCGTTGAGGCGCACCGGACCGTCCCCGAAGGCGATTTCGCCGGGGATCATGTGGGGGGCCCTCTTCAGATGATCGGGTCGTGGACGGTGACGAGCTTGGTTCCGTCGGGGAAGGTCGCCTCGACCTGGACGTCGTGGATCATCTCGGGGATGCCCTCCATGACCTCGGCACGGGTGAGCACCTTGCGTCCGGACTCCATGAGTTCGGCGACGGTCCGGCCGTCCCGGGCGCCTTCGAGGAGGTGGGAGGTGATGAGGGCGATGGCCTCGGGGTGGTTGAGGAGGACCCCGCGCGCCCTGCGCTTCTCGGCCACGTCGGCGGCGACGTGGATCATCAGTCTCTCTTGTTCGTGTGGTGTCAACTGCACCTGTATCACCAAGCTTCCGGGACAAGATCTCATCGCGCCGTGGCGAACCGTACCGGTCGTCAACACTTTGTTGACCTGCGCATATCCATGCCAAGCATGTCTTGCCCAACGCAGAGCGAGGCTTTCCGTCCCGATCACCCGCGCTTTACCGGCCCATGGGTCGCCATTGGCGCAAGGCGGCGGACACACCCTAGAGGCGACACTTTTCGGCCGGGTTAACCCACGTTTCCACGAGACACCCGGTTCATCCCATCGGGGACGTGCGGGGCCCGTTCGCGCTACGGCCGCCGGGGCCTGAGGGGTTTCAGCGGCCCCGGAGGGTCCCGGCGGGCCGTCCGGCCGGCCAGGGCAGGCAGATCCACACCGTCTTCCCGCCGTCCTCGGTGGGGCTGACCGACAGCCGGCCACCCGCCTCCGCCGCCAGCCAGCGGATGATGACCATGCCCCGGCCGTTGTCCTGCTGGACGGCCGCGGGCAGCCGCCGGGGCCAGCGCGGGTGGCTGTCGGTCACACCGACGCGGAGCCACTCCTCGCGCTCCAGGCGGAGGTCGACGGTGAAGGTGGGCGACTGCCCGAAGGTGTGCTGGACCGAGTTGGTCGCGAGCTCGGAGACGACCAGCCGTACCGTGTCGGCGGTGTCCGCGTCCCCGGGCAGTCCCCAGTCCTCCAGCACCTGCAGGACGTAGCGGCGGGCGGCGGCCACGGAGACCGGGTCGCTCGGCAGAGTGACGGATGCTTCCAGCTGATCTGCCATGGCGACGTCCCTTTCCCACCGGGGCGGAGCCGCCCCGGATCTGCGCTGAGCGCCAGCGTGTCACCCATCCTGCCGCCGATTGCGGCGTTCCCCCAAGATATGCATATATCTGTCCCCCAATGCGGTGAACTCTGCTACGGAAAAGCGGATTCGGACGGCAGACTGGTGCGGGTCTGTGCCGGTGGAAGGAGAGCGGGTATGCAGCACGGTCCCGCGGTGCGCCGGCGCAAGCTCGGCGAGGAACTGCGCGCGCTGCGCGACCGCACCGGGCTCACGAGCGGCGAGGTGGCCCGCATCGTGGGATGGCACCAGTCGAAGGTCAGCCGTATCGAGACGGGCCGCAGTGGCGTGAAGACGCAGGACATCCGGCTGCTGCTCGACGCCTACGGGGCCGTGGTCAGCCCCCAGCAACGCGCCCTGTTGGAGGCCCTGTGCGCCTCGGCGGCGGGACCGGCCGCGGGGGGCGGGGAGGCGCGCGGACGGCAGTGGTGGCACGACTACCGGGGGCTGCTGCCGCAGGAGTACCGGGACTTCATCAGCCTGGAGGCGGGGGCCAGCGCGGCGCGGACGGTGGAACTCTCGGTGGTGCCGGGCCTGTTGCAGACCGCCGACTACGCCCGCGCGGTGACCCGGGCCGCCCTGGGCGGGCTGCCGGAGCCGAAGGTGGACGCGCTGGTCGAGGTGCGGATGGCCCGGCAGGCGGTGCTGCGGGCCGATCCCCCGCTGGAGCTGAGCGCCGTGCTGGACGAGGCGGTGCTGCGCCGGCAGATCGGCGGCCCGGGGGTGATGCGTCAGCAGCTGCGGCACCTGGTGGAGGTGGCGCAACTGCCCCAAGTCCACCTCCAGGTACTGCCGTTCACCGTGGGAGGTCATCTCGGCCTGACCGGACCGTTCGTCATCTTCTCATTTCCGAACATCGCCGATCTGGATGTGGTGGTACTCGACCATTTGACGAGTAGCCTCTATCTGGAGCGGAAGGAAGACCTTGAGGCGTACAGCGCCGCGTTCCGCACCATCCAGGCGCACGCCCTCCCGCCCCGTGACTCGTCGGATCTCATCACCTCACTCGCTGACGACGCGTAAGGAGGCACCTCGGTGTCCGCAACCCCCTTATCCCCCGGCGGACTTCCGCACAGCGTCCGGTGGCGGCGGAGCAGCCGCAGCACCGGAATGAACAACTGCGTGGAAATGGCCGCCCTGTCCGGCGGCCTGCTGGCCGTCCGCGACTCCAAGCGGGCGGACGGCCCGGCCGTGCTCTTCACCGGGCCGGCCTGGGGCGGCTTCCTCGCCGCCGTACGGACGGACGTGGCCGGGTGACGTCCTACCGCTGAACCGCCTCCGTGGCCCCGGCCGGAGCGGTCCGCAGGACCGCCTCGACGGCCCGGCCGATCTCCTCCCCCGTGAGATCCGCCCGAGCCGTCAGCCGCAGCCGGGAGATGCCGTCCGGCACCGACGGCGGACGGAAGCACCCCACGGAGAGTCCCTCCTCGCGGCAGTCGGCGGCCCAGCGCAGTGCCGCCGCGGCCGACGGGGCCCGCACCGACACCACGGCCGCGTCCGGCCTGGCCGCGGTCAGGCCGGAGGCGGTGAGCCGCCCGTACAGCTCGGCGGCCACCTCCCGGACCCGGTCCGCGCGCTGGGGCTCGCGCCGCAGCAGACGCAGGCTCGCCAGCGCCGCCCCCGCGGCGGCCGGGGCGAGCCCGGTGTCGAAGATGAAGGCGCGGGCGGTGTTGACCAGGTGCCGGATCACCCTGGCCGGCCCCAGCACCGCTCCGCCCTGACTGCCCAGCGACTTGGAGAGGGTCATCGTCGCGACCACCCCGGGCGCCCCCGCGAGCCCGGCGGCGTACAGGGCGCCCCGGCCCCCCTCGCCCAGCACCCCGAGCCCGTGCGCGTCGTCCACGACCAGGGCAGCGCCCGCCTCCCGGCAGGCGGCGGCGTACCCGGCGAGCGGGGCGGCGTCCCCGTCGACCGAGAAGACGGAGTCGGTCACCAGCAGGGCGCGGCCGAAGTGGCCGCCGAGGGCCTTGCGGACCTGCTCCACGTCACCGTGCGCGCTCACCTCGACCTCCGCCCGCGAGAGCCGGCAGCCGTCGACGATCGAGGCGTGGTTACCGGAGTCGGAGACGACCAGGGCGTCCCGGCCGCTCAGCGCGGTCACGGCGGCGAGGTTCGCGGCATAACCGGACGAAAGCACCAGAGCCGCCTCGAAACCGGCGAAGTCGGCCAGTTCCCGCTCCAGTTCGGTGTGCAGCTCCGTCGTCCCCGTGACCAGGCGCGATCCGGTGGCCCCGGCGCCCCAGCGCTCGGCCGCCGCACAGGCGCCGCGTACGGTCTCCGGGTGCCGGGAGAGGCCGAGGTAGTCGTTGCTGGCGAGGTCCAGGAGGGGCGAGTCGGCCGGGCGCGGGCGCAGGGTCCGCACCAGCCCCGCCTCCTCGCGCCGCCGCTCCGCGCCGTCGATCCAGGCGAAGACGTCCTCGTGCTGCGGGGTGGGCTGGGTCATCGGGGTCCTCGCGTCGCGTCTCACGATGTGTCTCGCGTTTTGTCGGCAGTCGACAGATCTGCTCGACCCTATCCGGACGTCGCCCGAGGGGCCGGTGTGGCGATCCACACACTCCCATCCGGCCATGTTGTCCGATCTCTCCTTGGCCGGGAGTGGTCGCGTGGGACAGGATCGGGCGCATGGACCTGCTGAACACCCTGGTGGACAAGGGGCTGCGGCGCGAGCTGCCGACCCGTGAAGAGGCGCTCGCCGTTCTGGCGACCTCCGACGACGAACTGCTCGACGTGGTGGCCGCGGCCGGCAAGGTGCGCCGCCAGTGGTTCGGGCGCCGCGTCAAGCTGAACTACCTGGTCAACCTGAAGTCGGGGCTCTGCCCCGAGGACTGCTCGTACTGCTCCCAGCGCCTGGGGTCGAAGGCCGAGATCCTCAAGTACACCTGGCTGAAGCCCGATGAGGCGTCCCAGGCCGCGGCGGCCGGGGTCGCCGGCGGCGCCAAGCGGGTCTGTCTCGTGGCGAGCGGCCGCGGTCCGACCGACCGCGACGTGGCCCGCGTCGGCGAGACCATCGCCGCCATCAAGGAGCAGAACGAGGGCGTGGAGGTGTGCGCCTGTCTGGGTCTGCTCTCCGACGGCCAGGCCGAGAAGCTGCGCGAGGCGGGCGCCGACGCCTACAACCACAACCTCAACACCTCCGAGGCCACGTACGGGCAGATCACCAAGACGCACACCTACGCCGACCGCGTCGACACCGTGCAGAAGGCCCACGCGGCGGGTCTGTCGGCCTGCTCCGGCCTGATCGCCGGTATGGGCGAGAGCGACGAGGACCTGGTCGACGTCGTCTTCTCGCTGCGCGAGCTGGACTCCGACTCCGTGCCGGTCAACTTCCTGATCCCCTTCGAGGGCACCCCGCTGGCCAAGGAGTGGAACCTCACCCCGCAGCGCTGCCTGCGGATCCTGGCGATGGTCCGGTTCGTCTGCCCGGACGTGGAGGTCCGCATCGCCGGCGGCCGCGAGGTGCACCTGCGCTCGTTGCAGCCGCTCGCGCTGCATGTGGCCAACTCCATCTTCCTCGGCGACTACCTCACCAGCGAGGGCCAGGCCGGCCAGGCCGACCTCGACATGATCGCGGACGCCGGCTTCGAGGTGGAGGGCGCCGGGACCACGACCCTGCCCGCCCACCGCGCGGACGCCGCCCAGGCCGCGGCCGCCGCCCACGCGGGCGGTGTGTGCGGCTCGGCCGCGGGCTCCGGCGGCTGCGGCCCGGCGGCGGACGCGCAGGCGCCCGGCTGCGGTTCGGCCTGCGGCGGCTGCGCGGGCCACGCCGAGGAGGCCCCGGCCGTGGCGCAGGCCCCCGCGCAGGCGGCGGCTCCGGCTCAGGCCGAGCCGGGCGAGGTGCGCTCGGACCTGGTGGCGGTGCGCCGCCGCGGCGCGGGGACGGATCTCGCCCCCAATGCGTGATCCGTACCCCCTGCACGACCCGCTCGACCCCGGCTCCGCCACGGCCGGCCTGCTGGCCCTGGACCGCCGGCACGTCTGGCACCCGTACGGACCGATGCCCGGGCGGCAGGAGGCCCTCGTGGTCTCCTCCGCCTCGGGGGTCCGGCTGCGCCTGGCCGCGCCGGCGCAGGGGCAGCGGGAGCTGGTCGACGGGATGTCCTCCTGGTGGTCGGCCATCCACGGCTACAACCACCCGGCGCTCAACGAGGCGGCCACCGCCCAGCTGGGCCGGATGTCGCACGTGATGTTCGGCGGGCTCACCCACGAGCCCGCCGTCCGGCTGGCCGCCCGGCTGGTCGAGATCACCCCGCCCGGGCTGGAGCACGTCTTCCTCGCCGATTCGGGATCGGTGTCCGTCGAGGTCGCCGTGAAGATGTGCCTGCAGTACTGGCGCTCGCTGGGGCGGACGGGCAAGACCCGGCTGCTGACCTGGCGCGGCGGCTACCACGGGGACACCTGGCAGCCGATGTCCGTGTGCGACCCCGAGGGCGGGATGCACGAGCTGTGGCAGGGCCACCTGCCGCGGCAGGTCTTCGCGGACCCGCCGCCCGGGGACTTCGACTCCCCCGTGGACCCCGCGTACACCGCCCACCTGCGCTCCCTGGTCGCCGCGCACGCGGACGAGCTGGCCGCGGTGATCGTGGAGCCGGTGGTGCAGGGCGCGGGCGGTATGCGCTTCCACAACCCGGGCTACCTGCGGGTGCTGCGCGAGCTGTGCGACGAGTACGGGGTGCTGCTGGTCCTCGACGAGATCGCGACCGGGTTCGGCCGTACCGGCGAGCTCTTCGCGGCCGGCCACGCCGGGATCACCCCGGACGTGATGTGCCTCGGCAAGGCCCTGACGGGCGGGTACCTCACGCTCGCCGCCACCTTGTGCACCGGGAAGGTCGCCGAGGGGATCTCGCGGGGCGAGGTGCCGGTGCTGGCGCACGGGCCCACCTTCATGGGCAACCCCCTCGCCGCCGCCGTGGCCCTGGCCTCCGTGGAGCTGCTGCTCGGCCAGGACTGGGCGGGCGAGGTCAAGCGCATCGAGACGGGCCTGCGCGAGGGCCTCGCGGCGGCCTCCGGGCTGCCGGGGGTGAAGGACGTACGGGTGCTGGGCGCCATCGGTGTGATCCAGCTCGACCACCCCGTGGACGTCTGGGCCGCGACCCGGGCCGCCGTCCGGGAGGGCGTGTGGCTGCGCCCGTTCCGCGACCTGGTCTACATGATGCCGCCGTTCGTCACCGGTGACGCCGATGTCGCCCGTATCTGCCGCGCGGCCGTGGCCGCGGCCCGGGAGGGATGAGATGTCCGTGATCGTCGTGTCCGGTACGGGCACGGAAATCGGCAAGACGGTGGTCACCTCGGCCGTCGCGGCGGCGGCCGTGGCCGCCGGGCACTCGGTGGCGGTGCTCAAGCCCGCGCAGACGGGCGTGGGGCCGGACGAGCCGGGCGACGCCGCCGAGGCCGTCCGTCTGGCCGGCCCGGCGGTGACGGCGCGGGAGCTGGCCCGCTACCCCGAGCCGCTCGCCCCCGACACGGCCGCCCGGCGCTCCGGGCTGCCGACGCTGGCCCCCGAGCGGATCGCGGAGGCGGCGCGGGAGCTGGCCGCGACGCACGACCTGGTTCTGGTGGAGGGCGCGGGCGGGCTGCTGGTCCGCTTCGACGAGGAGGGCCACACCCTGGCCGACGCGGCGCGGCTGCTGGCGGCGCCGGTGCTGGTGGTGGCCCCGGCGGGGCTCGGCACGCTCAACTCCACGGCCCTGACGGCGGAGGCCCTGAGCGCACGGGGGCTGCACGGGCTCGGGGTGGTGGTGGGCAGCTGGCCGGACTCCCCCGACCTGGCCTCCCGCTGCAACCTGGCCGACCTCCCGCAGGTCTCCGGCCTCCCCCTCCTGGGCGCCGTCCCCCAGGGCGCGGGCACCCTGCCCCCGCCCGCCTTCCGCGAGGCCGCTCCCACCTGGCTGGCCCCGGCGCTGGACGGCACGTGGTCGGCGGACGCCTTCCTGGCCGCCTGGCCGGCCTGACCCCGCCCGGCCCGGGGCCCGCACGGACGGGCGCCGGGCCGGGGAAGCGGTTCTCCGGCGGTTTCGCGGCACGGCGGGGTGGGGAACAGGCCCCGGAGGGTACACGTGTGTCCGCCCGTCAGCCCCCGATCCGCGCCCGGAGGCCGCCCATGCCCGCACCAGCGCCCGATCCCGTCCACCACCCCTGCTTCGCCCGGTTCTACGCCCGCGCCAGCGCGGCCGCCGAAAGCCACGCCGGGATGGCGGCCCTGCGCGAGGAGCTCCTGCGGGGGGTGTCCGGCCGCGTCATCGAGATCGGCGCCGGCAACGGCCTGAACTTCGCCCACTACCCGCGCTCCGTCTCCGAGGTCGTGGCCGTCGAACCGGAACGCACCCTGCGCCGCCTCGCGGCGTCCGCCGCGCTGCGCGCCGAGGTGCCGGTGGACCTCGTACCGGGGGTCGCCGAGGCCCTCCCGGTCAAGAGCGAGGCGTTCGACGCCGCGGTCGCCTCACTGGTGCTGTGCACGGTACGGAACCTGCCGCGCTCCCTCAGCGAACTGCACCGGGTACTCCGCCCCGGAGCCGAGCTGCGGTTCCTGGAGCACGGGGTGGCCCCCGGCCCCGGCATGGCCTGCGTGCAGCGGGCGCTCGACCGTACGGTGTGGCCGCGCCTGTTCGGCGGCTGCCACACCGCCCGGGACCCGCTCGCCGCGATCGAGGCGGCCGGCTTCCGGATCGTCTCGCACCGCTCCTTCCGCCTGCCCGAGCGCGGTCCGGCCCTCCCGACCTCGTACTGCGTCATCGGCTCGGCCCGGCGCTCCGACGACTGACGGGCAGCCGGAGCCTTTGCCTTTCCTTTACGATGAGGGGACAGGGCCCGCCCGGGCCCCTCGGAAGCCCTCCAGGCCCTCCGAGCCTCCCCCGGCCGAAAGGTGTGAGCGTCCGCCCATGGGCGAGCCTCCCAGTCCCACGCGACATCGCGCGACACCCGTCCCTCTGGCCGATCATGGGACGGAGGTGATCGACCGATGACCGAAGTGGTCCTGCTCGTCGTGGCGCTGCTGCTCTGCCTCGCCTGCGGGGTGTTCGTCGCCGCCGAGTTCTCGCTGACCACCGTCGAGCGCAGTGAGCTCGAAGGGGCCGTCGAGCGCGGCGAGCGCGGCGCGGACAGCGCGCTGGCGGCCGTCCGCAGCCTGACCTTCCAGCTCTCCGGCGCCCAGCTCGGCATCACCGTGACCGGCCTGGTCATCGGCATGCTCTCCAAGCCGTCGCTCGCCGCGCTGCTCACGGGCCCGTTCGAGGCCCTCGGCCTGCCGCCCTCCGCCGCCGCCTCCACCGCCCTGGTCCTCGCCACCGTCGTGTCGACCGTGGTGCTGATGGTCGTCGGCGAGCTGGTCCCCAAGAACTGGGCGATCTCCTCCCCGCTGGCCATCGCCAAGCGCGTGGCGACCATGCAGCGGGTGTTCAGCCGCGCTTTCAGGCCCCTGATCAGCCACCTCAACTCCACCGCCAACCACCTGGTCCGCCGGCTGGGCCTGGAGCCCGCCGAGGAGCTGGCCTCCGCGCGCAGCCCCGAGGAGCTGGTGGCCCTGGCCCGGCACTCCGCCAAGGCGGGCGCGCTGGAGAAGGACACGGCCGAGCTGTTCGTGCGGACCCTGAACCTGGCCGATCTGACCGCCGAGAACGTGATGACCCCGCGCGTGCAGGTCACCGCCCTCGACGTGCAGACCACCGCCGAGGACGTGGCCAACGCGACCATGGCCACCGGCCTGTCGCGCTTCCCCGTCTACCGGGGCAGCCTGGACACCGTCGTCGGGACGGTCCACATCAAGGACGTGCTGGCCCTGCCCGCCGAGGAGCGCCGCCACCACCCGGTGTCCCGGCTGCTGCGCGAGCCCCTCCTGGTGCCCGAGTCGCTGACCGTGGACCGGCTGCTGGACCGGCTCTCCGGCCGGCAGACGATGGCCGTGGTGATCGACGAGTACGGCGGCACGGCCGGCGTGGCCACCCTGGAGGACATCGTCGAGGAGGTCGTCGGCGAGGTGCGCGACGAGCACGACCCGCACGAGACCGCCGACCTGGCGCCCGCCGGAACGGACGAGTCCGGCCGCGCCCTGTACGCGGCCGACGGCGCGGCCCGCACCGACCAGCTCCGGCGGATCGGACTGCGCGTGCCGGAGGGCCCGTACGAGACCCTGGCCGGACTGATAGCCGCCGAGCTGGGCCGGATCCCGGCCGTCGGGGACGGGCTGGAGCTGGACGGCTGGCGCCTGGACGTGGTGGACGCGAGCGGCCGCCGCGCCGCGCGCGTGCTGCTGCACGCGCCCGCCGACCTGCCCGATACCGAGGACCCGGAGGGGGAGCGATGACCGCGGTACAGCTGCTGATCGGCCTGGCGACGCTGGTCGTCAACGCCTTCTTCGTCGGCGCGGAGTTCGCGCTGATCTCGGTCCGGCGCAGCCAGATCGAGCCGTATGCCGAGCAGGGCGACCGGCGGGCCCGCGCGGTCGTGTGGGGCCTGGAGCACGTGTCGGCGCTGATGGCGGCGGCCCAGCTGGGCATCACCCTGTGCACCCTGGTGCTGGGCGTGGTCGCCGAGCCGGCCATCGCCCACCTGCTGAGCCCGCTGCTCGATGCCGTCGGGGTGCCGTCCGGCGTGGCGCACGCGATCTCCTTCGTGGTCGCGCTGGCCCTGGCCACCTACCTGCACATGCTGTTCGGCGAGATGGTGCCCAAGAACGTCGCACTGGCGGAGCCGGTGCGCACCGCGCTGCTGCTGGGCCCGCCGCTGGTGGCGATGACCCATGCGCTGAGGCCCGTCATCTTCTCGGTCAACGCCTTCGCCAACACCCTCCTGAGGCTGTTGCGGGTCGACGCGAAGAGCGAGGTCGCGGCCACGTTCTCGGACGACGAGCTGGCCCGAATCGTCAAGGACTCCAGCGATGCCGGGCTGATCGACGGCCGGGCGAGCGCACGGCTGCACGACGCGCTGGAACTGGGGCGCCGGCCGGTCGCCGATGTGGTGCTGCCGGTGGACCGGGTGGTCACGGCCCGGCAGGGCATCACCGCCGCCGGACTGGAGCGGCTGTCGGCCCAGTCGGGCTACTCCCGCTTCCCGGTGGTCGACGGCCAGCGGCGGATCCTGGGCTACCTGCACGTCAAGGACGCCCTGGACGTGGTCGAGCGCGACGAGCCCTTTTCGGTGCGGGCGCTGCGCCCGATCGCCCAGGTACGGGCGGAGACCCCGCTGGACGACGTCCTGACCGCCATGCGGGCCGGTCGCACGCACCTGGCGGCGGTCCTCGGGGCGGGCGGGGCCATGACGGGGCTGGTGACGATGGAGGACGTGCTGCGCGAGCTCTTCGGCAAGCCGGCCTCGGCCTAGAGCCGAGCGCCTTCTCCCCGGCCCGGGCCGCACGGTCGGCGTACCGCCCGGTAGCATCGCTGGGCCATGGGGATGAATGTGTCGTACACCAGTTTCGTCGCGGTCGGTGATTCCTTCACGGAGGGGATGTCCGACCTGCTGCCCGACGGCTCCTACCGGGGCTGGGCCGACCTCCTCGCCACCCGGCTGGCGGCGCGGGAGCCGGGCTTCCGCTACGCGAACCTCGCGGTGCGCGGGAAGCTGATCGGGCAGATCGCCGAGGAGCAGGCCCCGGCCGCCGCGGCGATGAGCGCGGATGTGGTGACGCTGGTGGGCGGCCTGAACGACGCCCTGCGGCCCAAGGTGGACATGGGGCGGGTCCGGGGTCACCTGGAGGCCGCGGTGGAGCTGCTGGCGCCGTCCTGCGAGCGGCTCGTCCTGATGCGCTCGCCGGGCCGGAGCGGTCCGGTGATGGAACGGTTCCGGCCGCGCATGGAGGAGCTCTTCGGCATCCTCGAAGAGCTCTCCGCCCGCCACGGGGCCCTGCTGGTGGACCTGTACGGGGCCCCGGCGCTGGGTGATCCGCGGCTGTGGGACGCCGACCGGCTGCACCTGACGGGCGAGGGCCACCGGCGGGTGGCGGAGGCCGTCTGGCAGGCCCTGGGCCTGCCCGCCGAGGAGGACTGGGCGCGGGCGCTCCCGCCGGCCGCCGTCCCGGGGTGGGGCGTGCGGCGTACCGAGGACCTGCGCTTCGCGAAGCGGCACCTGCTGCCCTGGATCGGCCGCCGGCTGACGGGCCGCTCCTCGGGCGACGGCCGCCCGCCGAAGCGGCCGGAGCTTCTGCCGTACGGGACCCCGCCGCTCTTGTAGCAAGCCACAATTGCCTGCGGTGCCCCTACCTGCGCAAACGCACAGCTCCGGCCCCAGTAGAATCCCTACACGTGACAGCCAAGCCCCGCATCCCCAATGTCCTGGCCGGCCGCTACGCCTCCGCGGAGCTCGCCGTCCTGTGGTCCCCCGAGTACAAGGTGACGCTGGAGCGGCGGCTGTGGCTCGCCGTCCTGCGCGCCCAGAAGGACCTCGGCATCGAGGTCCCGGACGCCGCCCTCGCCGACTACGAGCGCGTCCTGGAGACCGTCGACCTCGCCTCCATCGCCGAGCGCGAGAAGGTCACCCGGCACGACGTGAAGGCCCGGATCGAGGAGTTCAACGCCCTCGCCGGCCACGAGCACGTCCACAAGGGCATGACCTCCCGCGACCTCACCGAGAACGTCGAGCAGCTGCAGATCCGGCTCTCGCTGGAGCTGGCCCGCGACCGCACCGTCGCCGTCCTGGCCCGCCTGGGCAAGCTCGCGGGCGAGCACGCCGAGCTGGTCATGGCCGGCCGCTCCCACAACGTCGCCGCGCAGGCCACCACCCTGGGCAAGCGCTTCGCGACCGCCGCCGACGAGCTGCTGGTCGCCTACGACCGCCTGGAGAACCTGCTCCAGCGCTACCCGCTGCGGGGGATCAAGGGCCCGGTCGGCACCGCCCAGGACATGCTCGACCTGCTGGGCGGCGACGCCGCCAAGCTGGCCGACCTGGAGCAGCGCATCGCCGCCCACCTCGGCTTCTCGCACGCCTTCACCTCGGTCGGCCAGGTCTACCCCCGCTCCCTCGACTACGACGTGGTCACCGCCCTGGTGCAGCTGGCCGCCGCCCCGTCGTCGATCGCGAAGACGATCCGCCTGATGGCCGGCCACGAGCTGGTGACCGAGGGCTTCAAGCCCGGCCAGGTCGGCTCCTCGGCGATGCCGCACAAGATGAACACCCGCTCCTGCGAGCGCGTGAACGGCCTCATGGTCATCCTGCGCGGCTACGCCTCGATGACGGGCGAGCTGGCCGGCGACCAGTGGAACGAGGGTGACGTCTCCTGCTCCGTCGTCCGCCGGGTGGCCCTGCCGGACGCCTTCTTCGCCTTCGACGGCCTGCTGGAGACCTTCCTGACGGTCCTCGACGAGTTCGGCGCCTTCCCGGCCGTCGTGGCCCGCGAGCTGGACCGCTACCTGCCGTTCCTCGCGACCACCAAGGTCCTGATGGGCGCGGTGCGCGCCGGTGTGGGCCGCGAGGCCGCGCACGAGGTCATCAAGGAGCACGCCGTCGCCTCCGCCCTGGCCATGCGCGAGCAGGGCGCCGAGCGCAACGAGCTCCTCGACAAGCTCGCGGCCGACGAGCGGATGCCGCTGGACCGCGCGCAGCTGGACGCCCTGATGGCCGACAAGCTGTCCTTCACGGGCGCCGCGGGCGACCAGGTCGCCGGCGTGGTCTCGCGCATCGAGGCCATCGCCAAGGAGCACCCGGAAGCCGCCGGCTACGCCCCCGGGTCGATCCTCTGACCCCCGAAGAGCTCGAAGCCGCCCGTGACCGCGTCCTCCCGGATGTGGTCGCGGGCGGTCTGCGCGTGCTGTTCTGCGGTATCAACCCGGGCCTCCTCTCCGCCGCGACGGGCCACCACTTCGCCCGCCCCGGCAACCGCTTCTGGCCGGTCCTGCACCTGTCCGGCTTCACGCCCCGGCGACTGGCCCCCGCCGAGCAGGAGGAGCTGCTCTCCTACGGCCTCGGCATCACCAACGTCGTCGCCCGGGCCACCGCCCGCGCCGACGAGCTCAGCGCCGAGGAGTTCCGCGAGGGCGGCCGGATCCTGACGGCCAAGGTGGAACGCCTGCGCCCCCAGTGGCTGGCCGTGGTCGGCATAACCGCGTACCGCACGGCCTTCGGCGAGAAGAAGGCCAACGTCGGCCCCCAGGAGCGCACCATCGGCGCCACCCGCGTCTGGGTCCTCCCCAACCCCAGCGGCCTCAACGCCCACTGGACGGCCGCCACCATGGCCGATGAGTTCGCCCGCCTCCGCGAGGCCGCGGAAGGTTCCCAGGGCTTCTAGGGCGGGTCGACCACGGTGACCACCGCCGTCAGCAGGTACGGGAACTCCTTGTCCCACTGCGCGACGTACGCCACCAGCCACTGCTCCCCGACCCGCCACAGGTGTACGTGGTCGGTGGTGTTGCATATCCCGTCCCAGGGCTCCGGTATCCCTTCCCCTTCGAGCTCCCGGTCCAGCAGGGAGCCCACCGCGAACACCTGCGGCTCCCCCCACCGGTCGGTCAGCGCCTGGGTCAGCGCCCCGTACTCGGCGGCGATCTGGTCGGCCGCCTCCTGTCGGCCCGAACCGTCGTCGTCCCAGAAGTCCCGGGTGCGGCCGAGCGTGACCAGGTGGTGTCCCGGGCCGCCGCCGTAGGCCGGCCCGTCTTCCGGCGCGGTCGGGAAGGCCGTGGCCCGGAGCCGGTCGATCGTGTCGAGATGCTCTGCCGTGGTCATGTCGTCAGTATCCCGGCGACCACTGACAACTGGCCCTGCGTCAGGCCGCCCTGCGCCGCACCGCCATCCAGCCGCCGGCCAGCGCGACACCGGCCCACAGCGCCAGGACGCCCAGCCCGCTCCACGGCCCCAGATGACCCCCGGCCTGGCTGTGCATCACCAACTGCCCCGCCCGGTCCGGCAGGAACTCGGCCACACCGCCGGAGGCAGCGCCGACGACGAAGGACACCATCAGGACGAAGGGTATGAGCAGGCTCAGCACGAGCGCTCCGCTGCGGAGCAGAGCGGTCAGCCCAGCCGCGAACAGGGCGATCAGAGTGAGGTAGAGGCCGCTGCCCACGATGGCCCGGTAGCTGCCCCGATCGCCGAGGTGGAGGGCGTACGGACCCATGAGGGCCTGGCCGGCGACGAAGGTGAGGAAGCCGGTGACCTGGCCCACGGCCAGAGCCAGTCCGCCGATCACCGCCATCTTCGACAGGTAGAACCGGGTACGGCTCGGCACGGCCGCGAGCGAGGTGCGCAGGGCGCCGTTGTGGAACTCGGCCGACAGGGCGGTCGCACCGAAGGCCATGGCGGCGATCTGACCGAAGAGGATGCCGTAGTAGGCGGCGAAGAGGGGGTCCTCCCCCAGGGCGCCCTTCTCGGCCCGGCCTATCGCGGCGGCGGCCAGCGCCTGGATGCCGACCGTCGCGGCCAGGATAAGGATCAGCGCGGTGGAACTGCCGCGCAGGGACCGTATCTTGATCCACTCCGAGTGCAGGACGGGGCGGGTGGGCAGAGCGGTGCTCATGGCGAAGCCTCCTTCGGGGTGGGGGGTCAGCGGGTGGCGGTGAACTGGGCGTGCTCGGCGGTCAGGTCGAGGTACGCCTGCTCCAGCGAGGCCCGCTCGTCGGAAAGTTCCAGCACGGGTATCCCCGCGCCGGCGGCGAGCCGGCCGAGCCGCTCGGCCTGTATGCCCTCGACGGTCCAGCCCCCGCCGTCGGCGCCGGCCAGCTCGAACCCCTCCCGGCCCAGGGCCTCCCGGAGCCGGGCCGGCTCGGAGGTGCGCAGCCGCACCCGCGGGGCGCTGCGGGCGTCGATGAACTCCTCCATCGAGGTGTCGGCCAGCAGCCGGCCGCGCCCGAGGACCACCAGGTGGTCGGCGAAGGCCGCGGTCTCCGACATCAGGTGGCTGGAGACCAGGACCGTGCGGCCGTCCGCGGCCAGGTCGCGCAGCAGCTCGCGGATCCAGACGATGCCCTCCGGATCGAGGCCGTTGGTGGGCTCGTCCAGCAGCAGGACCTCCGGGTCGCCGAGCAGGGCCGAGGCGATGCCCAGGCGTTGGCGCATGCCGAGGGAGAAGGAGCTGATCCGCCGCCCGGCCACCGAGGCGATGCCCGCCTGCTCCATGACCGCCTGTACCCGGCTCGCCGGAATCCGGGCGGCGGCAGCGAGCATCCGCAGGTGGTCCCGCGCGGTCCGTCCCCCATGGGCCGCCTGGGCGTCCAGGAGCGCTCCGACCCGGCGCAGCGGGTCGCGGAGTTCGCGGTAGCGCTGTCCGCCGACCGTGGCCGTGCCCGAGGTCGGGCGGTCCAGGCCGAGCAGCAGACGCATCGTCGTCGACTTCCCGGCCCCGTTGGGCCCGAGGAAGCCGGTGACCCGTCCGGGCAGGACGTCGAAAGTGAGGTGGTCGATGGCCGGTGAGGGGCCGTAGACCT
The DNA here is from genome assembly GCF_040636215.1 of Streptomyces sp. NPDC006687. Classification (NCBI taxonomy): domain Bacteria; kingdom Bacillati; phylum Actinomycetota; class Actinomycetes; order Kitasatosporales; family Streptomycetaceae; genus Streptomyces; species Streptomyces sp. NPDC006687. The sequence goes on from NZ_JBEYJJ010000018.1 coordinate 71,108, forward strand.
TGGTCAGTTCGCGGAATTCGATGCTGTTCATGGCTCAAGACTCCTCGCCGGCCGCTCCCCCTCCCTCCCCCATGCGAGGGTGCCGTCTCCCCCGTACGGGGGAGACGCCCGGTCACCAGGCGCTGCCACGATGAGGTCATGTACCGACTCCTGCGTGCCCCGTTCCAACCGGTGACCTATTCCCGCTGGTTGCATCTGTGCGTACCCGTGCTGCTGCTGGCGGTGTGGATGTTCATAGGGCCCGGCACGCCGTGGATGCCGCTGCTGATCGTGGCGCCGTTCGGCTTCGTGCCCTGGGTGCGGATGGCCGAGGGGCTCCAGGCGCGGTTCCTGCTCGCCCCGTACGAGCGGGACGGGGCCGGGGGCACGATCAGCGCGGAGCCGTCCGCGCGCTGGGGTGACCGCTGGAGGACCCTCCTGTGGCTGGAGGTCAGGATGGTTCTCTCCTCGGTCGCCCTGTTCGCCACGGTTTGGCTGCCGGTCACCAGCGTCGACCTCATCGGGTTCGCCAGCGGGTACGGGCCCCGTGGTGGACCGGAGTGGCTGCTGCCGTCCACGATCAGCCCCTGGGCCGCGGCCCTCCTGGCACCCCTGCCCCTGCTCCTGCTCCTGGTGGTCGTGGTCCTGCTCGGGGAACTGGTCACCCTGCTGGCCGGCCGGCTGCTGGGGCCGTCGGCCGCCGAGCGGCTGTCGGCGCTGGAGGCGCGTACGGAGCAGCTGCTGGAGCGCAACCGCATCGCGCGGGAGCTGCACGACTCCATCGGGCACGCGCTGACCGTCGCCGTGGTCCAGGCGGGCGCCGCCCGGGCCGCCGGGGACCCGGAGTTCACCGACCGGGCGCTGAGCGCCATCGAGGAGACGGGGCGGGCCGCGCTGGAGGACCTGGAGCGGGTGCTGCTGGTGCTGCGGGAGTCCGCGCAGCCGGCCTCGCAGCGGCCGACGCTGGCGGAGGCGGACCGGCTGCTGGAGTCGGCCCGCGCCTCGGGGGCCCCGGTGGAGGCCGAGCTCAGGGGCCCGCTGGAGAAGCTGCCCGGCCCCGTCACCCGTGAGGGGTACCGGATCCTGCAGGAGGCGCTCACGAACGTACTGCGCCACTGCGGCCCCGTTCCGGTCCGGGTGCGGGTGGCGATGGCCGGGGGTCGGCTGGAGCTGGAGGTGACGAACCCGCTGCCGGAGCTGCCCCGCGTCAGTGCGGGCGGGGGAAGCGGGCTGCGCGGGATCCGGGAGCGGGCGTCACTGCTCGGCGGCGAGGCCGAAACCGGTCCGTACGAAGGCGGTTGGAGAGTGCTCGCGCGGCTTCCGCTGGAGCGAATACGCTGATCGGATGCCGGTTACCGTACTGCTCGTCGATGACGAACCCCTGGTGCGTGCGGGTCTGCGCGCCGTCCTGGACGCCCAGCCCGACATCGAGGTGGTGGGTGAGGCCGCGGACGGGGCCTCGGTCATCCCCCTGGTCCGTCAACTGCGGCCGGACGTGGTGGCGATGGACGTGCGGATGCCGCTGCTCGACGGGATCGAGGCGACCCGGGCGGTCCTGCGGTCGGTGGACTCACCGCCGAAGATCATCGTGGTGACGACCTTCGAGAACGACGAGTACGTCTACCAGGCGCTGCGGGCGGGGGCGGACGGGTTCCTGCTGAAGCGGGCCCGGCCGGCGGAGATCGTGCACGCGGTGCGGCTGGTGGCGGAGGGGGAGACGCTGCTGTTCCCCGCGGCCGTGAGGTCCCTCGCCGCCGAGTACGGGAACCGGCAGGCCCGGGCGGTCCTGGAGCGGGCCGCGCTGACCGAGCGGGAGGAGGCGGTCCTGCGGCTGATGGCGCGGGGGCTGACCAACGTGGAGATCGCCCGGGAGCTGATCGTCGGCACGGAGACGGTCAAGTCGCATGTCAGCGCGATCCTGGGCAAGCTGGGGGCGCGTGACCGGACCCAGGCGGTGATCACGGCGTACGAGTCGGGATTCGTCTCCCCGGCCTGAGGGGGGCCGCTTCTCGCCGCCGTTCCGCAGGCGCAGTACGATCCCGCTGACAGGGCCGCTAGCTGGGAGGACACACGTTGGGGCAGCTGACCGGCGGGGATCCCTCTCTGCTCAGGCGAATCAATTCGGCCGTGGTGCTGCGCGCGCTGCGCGCGGCCGAGGCGCCGACCCTCACCGACCTCACCCGGGTGACCGGGCTCTCCCGGCCGACGGTCGAGGGGGTGGTGGAGGGTCTGATGGGCGCCGGCCTGGTCGTCGAGGCCGACGCGGAGGAAGGCGCGCGGCGGCAGGGGCGTCCGGCAAGGAGGTTCCGCTTCCGGGCGGAGGCCGGTCATCTGCTGGGGATCGAGATCGGCTCGCACCGGGTCGCGGTGCTGCTGTCGGGGCTCGACGGCCGGGTGATCGGGGCCGGTACGAAGGACGTGGCCGAGACCGCGTCGGCCGACGAGCGGCTGGAGCGGGTCCGGGCGGCGGTGGCCGATCTGCTGCGCCGGGCCGGTATCCCGCGTGACTCGCTGCGGGCGGTCGGGGTCGGCAGCCCCGGCATCGTGGAGGCCGACGGCACGGTCCGCCTCGGGACGGCCCTGCCCGGCTGGACCGGGCTGCCCCTCGGGGAGCGGTTGCGTCGCTCCTTCCGCTGCCCGGTGCGGGTGGAGAACGATGCCAACGCGGCGGCCGTCGCGGAGCACTGGAAGGGCGCGGCGCGGGACACGGACGACATCGTGTTCGTCATGGCCGGCCTCAGTCCGGGCGCGGGCTCCCTGATCGGCGGCCGGCTGCACCGGGGCTTCGGCGGGGCGGCGGGCGAGATCGGCGCGCTACACCTGCTGGGACGGGAGGCCACCCCCGAGCGGCTGCTGTCGACCACGGGCGAACCGCTGCATCCGCTGGACGAGTCGGCGGTCGCCGAGGTCTTCGCGAAGGCCAAGCGGGGCGACGGACGGGCGGTGGCCGCGGTGGACCGGTTCCTCCAGCGGCTGGTGCACGACGTGGCGGCGCTGGTGCTGGCGATGGATCCGGAGCTGGTGGTGGTCGGCGGCTGGGCGGCCGGCCTGGACGGGGTACTCGATCCCCTGCGGCGGGAGCTGGAACGTTACTGCCTGCGACCGCCCCGCGTGGCTCTGTCCCTGCTCGGCGAGGCCGCGGTGGCCACGGGGGCGCTGCGGCTCGCGCTGGACCACGTGGAACAGGAGCTGTTCGCTGTGGAGAAAACCGTCACGGCCCGCTGACCCCGTCGGCCGGGCGGCAGGGACGATCCCGCCGCGGAGGCGAGCGTCACCGCTGGCTGGTCCCCGCCGGCCCGGCGGCAGGAACTCCGGCTCTGAGGCGCGCGTCACCGCCCGCTGACCCCGTCGGACCGGCGGCAGGAGGTCCGGAGGCAGGAGGTCCGGCGCCGAGGCTAGCGTTACCACTGGCCGGCCCCGCCGGCCCGGCGGCAGGAGGGTTCCGGTTCGGAGGCGACGTCACCGTCGGCTGGGTGACAGCGGCGGTTCCGCGCGGAGGTCACCGTCACCGCCGGCCGGACGGCAGGGACGGCCCGGCATAAAGAAGACCGTCACCACCAGCTGATCCCGTCGGCCGGGCGGCACGGGCGGTCCCCGGCGCGGAGAAGACCGACGTCACCGGTTGCCCTGCCAGCCGGGCAGCTGCGGCCGTTGCGGCTGGGAGAACACCGTCACCGCCCGCTGACCCCGGCGGCCGCGCGACGGGGGCGGCTCCGGACTCGGGGTCGCTGCCGTGGCGCGGAGCGTCGGCCGGGATTCCTCCGTGCGCCGGCCGTCTCACGTGCCGGGCCGGCGGGAAGGAGCCCGCCGGACGGAAAGGGTTCCGGGGGAGGCCGGTCCAGGCACTCCCCCGCTCAGGTGCCCCCGTACGTCCGGCGGCGGGGAGTGCCCGGCCGGTCGTCAGGACGCCGCGCGGGTTTCCGTGATTTCCATGCCCGAGTCGCCGAAGGTCAGGCGGCAGGTGTCGGCGCGGTAGGTGGCCACGGAGACCGCGGCCGTCCCCTCGGCGGTGAAGTAGCGGGTGGTCACCACGAGCACCGGGGCGCCCGGCAGCCGGTCCAGCTCCTTGGCGTCGTCGGCGCGGGCGGAGCCCAGCTCGACCGAGCGGTCCTGCCCGTCGAGCGCGAGCCGCTGGAGTTCCCGCAGCACGGCGCGCGCCCGCGCGGGCCCGGCGGGGGCGTCGATGGCGGAGAGCCCGGGCACGGAGGCGGCGGGCACGTACAGCAGTTCGGCGGCGACGACCTGGCCCTGCGTGACCCGGGTCCGCCGGACGGTGTGGACGGGCAGGCCGGCATCGGTGCCCAGCAGCGCGAGGACCGCGCCGGCCGGAACGGCCTCGACCGCGTCGACGGCCTCCCAGCCGTCGGCGTCCTCACCGGGCCAGCCCTGCCCCGTACTGCCGACGGCGACGCCCACGCGCGGCGGGGCGACGGTCGTGCCGACCCCGCGGCGGCGCTGCAGGCGGCCTTCGAGTTCGAGCTGCTCCAGGGCCTGCCGCAGGGTGGCGCGGGCGACTCCGAAGCGCGCGGCGAGCTCACGCTCGTTCGGCAGGATCTCGCCGACCGCGAAGTCCCGGTCCAGCGCCTCGCTGAGCACGGTCTTCAGGTGCCAGTACTTCGGCTCCGGTACCGATTCGAGCTGCGTGGTCCCCACCCTGACTCCTCCTGCGATCGCCGCCGTCGCATCGCCGTGTCCGGCGCCGGTCTCCGCGGCAGTCACCGCGGCGGCTCCGTGCCGCAGTTCCGCGTCCTTGTTTATTAAAGGTTCCTGCACTATCCCTGCGACGATAGGACGGCGCACCACCTTGGTCAAGACCAATCCTCGTCTCCCGGCGGGGCAGATCGGGCATATGTAGCAAGACGTTCACAGGATGTTCGCGCCGCCGGGACCCCCACGGCCCCGCCCGAGCCCACGCCCGTGATCGGCTGACGGGTGTTCACCCACGGTTCGCGTGGGCGTCCCGGCCGGTCCGGTGTGCGACGGCACACTGGTCCGGCCGTCCCCCCTGCCGCCCCTGGAGCCGCACCCATGGCCTCGATGCCGCACACCCGAAGGTCCCTGCTCGGCGGATCGCTCGCCGTCCCGGTGGGCCTGGCCCTCTCCACGGCTCTCGCCACGCCCGCGCTGGCCGCCTCCCCGAGGGTCCCCGCCTTCACCCGCTCCGGCCGCCCGGCCGCCCTCTGGGGCGTCCAGTCCGGGGAGATCACCGCCCACTCGGCCACCGTCTGGACGCGCTCCGACCGGCCGGCGCGGATGTACGTCGAGACCTCCCCGAGCGAGTCGTTCCGCTACGGCGTCCGCCGCCACGGAGGTCCCTTCCTCGGCCCGGCCACCGACTTCACCGGCACCACCACCCTGCGCGACCTGCCCCCCGGCCGGCAGATCCACTACCGGGTCGTGCTCACCGACCCCGACGACCCCCGGCGGTGCAGCGAGCCGGTGCGCGGCAGCTTCCGCACCACCCCCGTCTCCCGCCGCCAGAACGTGCGCTTCCTGTGGTCGGGGGACCTCGCGGGCCAGGGCTGGGGCATCAACCCGGAGCTCGGCGGATACCGCGTCTTCGACGAGATGCGGCTGCGCGACCCCGACTTCTTCCTCTTCAGCGGCGACACGATCTACGCCGACGGCCCCCTGAAGGCCGCCGTGCCACTGCCCGACGGCCGCGTCTGGCACAACGTCACCACCGAGGAAAAGGCCAAGGTCGCCGAGACCCTCGCCGAGTTCCGCGGGAACTTCCGCTACAACCTCCTCGACCACAACCTCCGCGAGTTCTACGCCCAGGTCCCGGTCCTCGCCCAGTGGGACGACCACGAGGTGCGCAACAACTGGTACCCGGGCCAGCTGCTCGACGACCCGCGCTACGCCGTCAAGGACGTCGACACCCTCGCCGCCCGCGCCCGCCAGGCGTTCGGGGAGTACTTCCCCGTGACCGACCTGCGCGGCGGGCGGGCCGAGGGCCGGATGTACCGGGTGCTGCGGCACGGCCCGCTGCTGGACGTGTTCGTGCTCGACATGCGCACCTACCGCGACGCCAACTCCCCCGGCCGCCAGACCGAGGACCCCGTGGGCATCCTCGGGACCGAGCAACTGGCCTGGCTCAAGCGGGAGCTCTCGCGCTCCCGGGCGACCTGGAAGGTGATCGCCGCCGACATGCCGCTGGGCATCGTGGTCCCGGACGGGGCCACCGACTTCGAGGCGGTCGCCCAGGGGGACCCCGGGGCCCCGCTCGGGCGTGAACTCCAGATCGCCGACCTCCTGCGCCACATCAAGCACCAGCACATCACGGGCACCCTCTGGCTCACCGCCGACGTCCACTACACCGCCGCCAACCACTACGCCCCCGAGCGCGCGGCCTTCGCCGACTTCGCGCCGTTCTGGGAGTTCGTCTCCGGCCCCATCGGCGCGGGCGGCTTCCCGGCGGGCAGGCTGGACGCGACCTTCGGAGCGCGGACGGAATACGTCCAGTCGGCGCCCGCCGCCAACATGTCCCCGGCGGAGAACCCGCCGTACTACGGCGAGGTGGAGATCGACGGCGACAGCGGGGAGCTCACGGTGCGGCTGCGCCGCCAGGGAGGCGGCGTCCTCTTCACCCGGGTGCTCCAGCCGGGCCGTGTCGGACAGGTGTGACAGCACGCCGGACAGGTGCGTCACCACAGGGGGCCCACGGCGTCCCCCAGCGGAAACCGGCCGGAAAACCAGAAGAAACCGGAGAAACCGGCCAGAGTGACACTTAACCAGTCGGTCACAGACCGTTCGTGATCACGCAACACCCGAACGCAACAGTGGGTGCATGACTGACCGTAACCCTGCCCCGCGCGCCCCGCGTCCCCACCGCCACCACTGGCGCCGGGACCTCGTCGAACTCGCCGCGCTCTTCTGCGCCGTGGCCGTCGCCGACGGCATCGCCAACCTCGTCGCGCACGGCCCCCGCGGCCCGCTCCTGCTGGTCGTCTCGGCCGTCGCGCTCCTGGTCACGGCGGGCTTCCACACCTGGTGGGCCCGCCGTCACAGCCATGCGCCGCCGCCGCAGGCCCCGGCCCCCTCGGATCCGGCCCCGGCGGCGGCGCGGCCGGCTCCGGCGGCCACCGCACCGGCCGCCGCGGTCCTCTGGCGGATGCGGACGACCGTACGCGACGAGCCCGGCAGCCTCGCGGCGCTGTGCACGGCCCTCGCCCGCAGCGGCGTGGACATCCTCACCCTCCAGACCCACCCCCTCCCCGAGGGCGGCACCGTCGACGAGTTCCTGCTGCGCGCCCCCCAGCACCTGGCCACCCCCGAGCTGACCCGCGCCGTCGCCCAGGCCGGCGGACGCAGCACCTGGATCGAACGCGCCGACGCCCACGACCTGGTGGACACCCCCACCCGGGTCCTGGGCCTGGCCACCCGCACCGCCCTGGACGCCGCCGAACTCCCCCTCGCCCTGCGCCAGCTGCTCGGCCGCTGCACCATCCAGTCCATCCCCGCCACCACCCTCTCCGGCCGCCCCAACACCGGCGGCGACGCCCCCGTCGAGGGCGTCCTGGAGGCCACCGTCATGCGGCTGCGCGACCCCTCCGGCGGTGCGATCACCGTGGAGCGGCCCCACCTGCCCTTCACCCCCACCGAGTTCGCCCGCGCCCGGGCCCTCGTCGAGCTCGACGCCCGCCTCGGCCCCCGCGTCCCGCGCAGCCGGCACGTGCTGACCCTGCCCGAGGGCAACGAGATCACCGTGCGCCGCGCCGACGGCTCCGACCTGGCGGCCGCCCGCGCCATGCACGACCGGTGCAGCGACCGCACCCTCGCCCTGCGCTACCACGGGCCCGTCGCCGACGCCGACCGCTACCTCGGCCACCTGCTCAGCCCCCGCTTCGGCCGCACCCTGGCCGCCACCACCGCCTCCGGCCGGCTCGTCGCCCTCGGCCACCTGCTGTGGGACGGGGACGAGACGGAGGTCGCGCTGCTCATCGAGGACGACTGGCAGCGCCGGGGCATCGGTTCGGAGCTGCTGCGCCGGCTGCTCACGATGGCCGCCGAAGCCGGCTGCGACAGCGTGTACGCCGTCACCCAGGCGTCCAACACCGGCATGGTCGCCGCCATGCGCGGCCTCGGCCTGCCCCTCGACTACCAGATCGAGGAGGGCACCCTGGTGATCACGGCCAGGCTGGAGCCCTCGCGGGCCGGCCGGCGTCCGGAATCCGGACTCCGTCAGGAGAACAAGCCCGTATGGTGATGACGTAGGGGGGCCGTCGTTGCGAAGATGTGCGCATGTCAGACACCCTCCCTCGTGACAGCGACAGCGCAGCCCTCCTGCCCCGCCAGGTGGCCGATGCCTATGTCGACGAACTCATCGCCATCAACCCGATCGTGGGCACCTACCTCGGTGTGGCCGCCAGCTCCGGCAAGCTTCCGGACTTCTCCCCGGCCGGCCGCGCCGAGGCCGCCGGCCTCGCGCGCAGGACCCTGGCACGGCTCGACGAGGCCGAGCGGCTGCCCGGCGCCGCCGCCGACGTCGAGCGCCGCTGCGGCCGCCTGCTGCGCGAGCGCCTGAACGCCGAACTCGCCGTCCACGAGGCCGACGAGGACCTGCGCGCGGTCAGCAACATCCACTCCCCCGCCCACGAGGTCCGCGAGGTCTTCACCCTCACCCCGGCCGACACCGAGGAGGACTGGGCGGCCATCGCCGAGCGGCTGCGCGCCGTCCCGGCCGCCTTCGCCGGCTACCGCGAGAGCCTCGCCCTCGGCCTGGAGCGGGGGCTCCTCGGCGGTCCCCGCCCCACCGCCACCTTCATCGGCCAGCTCACCACCTGGGCCGGCGGGAACGGCCAGGACGGCGACGCCGAGCGGGACTTCTTCGGGGAGTTCGCCTCCGCCGGCCCCGACTCCCTGCGCGCCGAGCTGGACGCGGCGGCCGCCGCCGCGACCGCCGCCGTGGTGGAACTCCGCGACTGGATGCGGGACGTGTACGCCCCGGCCGTCGCCGGCGCCCCGGACCCGGTGGGCCGCGAGCGCTACGCCCGCTGGTCGCGCTACTTCAACGGCACCGACCTCGACCTGGACGAGGCGTACGCCTACGGCTGGGCCGAATACCACCGCCTGCTCGCCGAGATGAAGGCCGAATCGGCCAAGATCCTCCCGGACGAGGAGAACCCCTGGAACGTCCTGCGCCACCTGGACGAGCACGGCACGCACATCGAGGGCGTGGACGAGGTCCAGGCATGGCTCCAGGGCCTGATGGACGAGGCCATCGAGAACCTCGACGGCACCCACTTCGAGCTCGCCGAGCGGGTCAAGCGGGTCGAGTCGAAGATCGCCCCCCCGGGCGGCGCCGCGGCCCCGTACTACACCAACCCCTCCGAGGACTTCTCCCGCCCGGGCCGCACCTGGCTGCCCACCATGGGCCAGACCCGCTTCCCCGTGTACGACCTGGTCTCCACCTGGTACCACGAGGGCGTTCCGGGCCACCACCTCCAGCTGGCGCAGTGGACGCACGTGGCCGACCAGCTGTCGCGCTACCAGGCGAGCGTCGGCCTGGTCAGCGCGAACGCCGAGGGCTGGGCCCTGTACGCGGAGCGTCTGATGGACGAGCTGGGCTACCTCAAGGACGCCGAGCAGCGGCTGGGCTACCTGGACTGCCAGATGATGCGTGCCGCCCGCGTCATCGTGGACATCGGCATGCACCTGGGGCTGGAGATCCCGGCGGACTCCCCGTTCCACCCCGGCGAGCGCTGGACCGTGGAGCTGGCGCAGGAGTTCTTCGCACGGCACAGCGGGCGGCCGGCGGAGTTCATCGAGAGCGAGGTGACCCGCTACCTGTCGATGCCGGGGCAGGCGATCGGCTACAAGCTGGGCGAGCGCGCCTGGCTGCTGGGCCGGGACAACGCCCGCGCCGCGCGCGGTGATTCCTTCGACCTGAAGGCGTGGCACATGGCGGCGCTGTCGCAGGGTTCGCTGGGCCTGGACGACCTGGTGGACGAGCTCTCCCGGCTCTGACGCCTCCCCCCGTGCGGCGACGGCCGCCCGCTCCCCGCACCGGGGGCGGGCGGCCGTCGCCGTACGTACCGGCGGGGCTTCAGCAGCCGCAGTCGTCGGAGTCGGTCGGGGCGGTCAGCGGGTCGGCCTCCGGGCGCCGCTGGCTGCCCTGCCAGGTCTCGACCTCGAAGCCCTCGCGGATCCAGTACTCGATCCCGCCGAGCATCTCCTTGACCTGGAACCCGAGTTCGGCGAGGGCGAGGGCGGAGCGGGCGCCGCCGTTGCAGCCCGGGCCCCAGCAGTAGGTGACGACGGGGAGGTTCTTGTCGAGCAGCTTCCCGGCCTGTTCGGGGATCAGGGCGGTGGGCAGGTGGATCGCGCCGGGCACGTGGGCTTGGTCCCAGGAGGGGGTGGAACGGGAGTCGACCAGTTGGAAGCCGAGGTCGGCGCCCCGCTCGCGGTGCGCCGCGAAGGCGGCGGCGACGTCGGACACGTCCGCGTGGAAGGCGAGGCTCGCCGCGAAGTAGGCGGCGGCCGCGGCCGGGCTGGCCGGGGGCACCCGCAGGACGGGGTTGGCGGGGGCGGGGGCGGTCGTGTGGTTCGTCGTCATGGCTCAGAATCTACGAACCGTTGATCATCCCGGGAAGTGGGATTCCCCGGCCTTCGGCTTGTTCCACCGGGGAATCCCCTGTTAGACCTGCCGCATGACCGGCACCTCCCCCGACCCCACCGACTGGCGCATTCTCACCGCCCTCCAGCAGGACGGCCGGGCCAGCTTCACCGAACTCGCCCGCACCGTCTCGATGTCGGCGAGCGCCGTCACCGAACGGGTCCGCCGGATGGAGGAGGCCGGGATCATCACCGGCTACACGGCGGTCGTCGACCACGAGAAGCTGGGCAAGGCCATCATGGCGCTGGTGCGGCTGCGCTATCCGCACGGCAACTACAAGCCGTTCCACGATTTCCTGGACGCGACGCCGGAGATCCTGGAGGCCCACCACGTCACGGGCGACGACTGCTTCGTCCTCAAGGTGGCCACCCGGTCGATGGCGCACCTGGAGGAGGTCACCGGCCGGATCGCGGGCCTGGGCCCGGTGACCACCAGCATCGTGTACTCGTCCCCGCTCGCGCGGCGGCCGCTCAGTCCGTGACCCCCGCCGTGCGGTGGCGCACCACCGAGCCGCCGCGCTGCTTGACGATCTCCAGCTGGGCCTGGACCCGGGTGCGCAGGTCGCCGACGTGGCTGACGATGCCCACGCTGCGGTCGCGCTCGCGCAGGCTGTCCAGGACGTCGAGGACCTCGTCCAGGGCCTGGTCGTCCAGGCTGCCGAAGCCCTCGTCGATGAAGAGGGTGTCCAGCCGCATGCCGCCCGCCTCGTCGGTGACCACGTCGGCCAGCCCCAGCGCCAGGGCCAGGGAGGCGAAGAAGGTCTCGCCGCCGGAGAGGGTGGCGGTGTCCCGCTCGCTGCCGGTCCAGGCGTCCACCACGTGCAGCCCCAGCCCGGAACGTCCGCGTCCGCCGGAGCGGGCGTCGGAGTGGACGAGGGTGTAGCGGCCGGCGGACATGCGCAGCAGGCGTACGGAGGCGGCGGCCGCGACCTGCTCCAGGCGGGCGGCCAGGACGTACGACTCCAGCCGCATCTTGCGCTCGTTGTCGGCGGAGGTGCCGGCGGTGAGCGCGGCGAGCCGGGCCACGCGCTCGTACGCCTCGCGCAGCGGGCCCAGGGCGCGCAGCTCCTGTTCGGCCTGCCGGGAGAGCCGGTCCAGTTCGGCGCAGCGCACCCGGGCGGCGTCCACGGCCGAGCCGGCCGTGCGCAGCCGGGCGGCGGCCCGCTCGGCGGCGGCCTCGGCGGCGGCGGGGTCGGCCGGGGGCAGGGCGGCGGCGGCCGCGGTGCCGGTCTCGGCGCGGCGGTCGGCGAGCATGGCCTCCTCGGCCTGCCAGGCGTCCAGCCGGTGCTGGAGGGCGGTGCGCTCGTACTCGGGGAGGACGGCGTCGGCGGCCTCCTCGGTGGTCGCGAAGCCGGCCTTGAAGGCGGCGTCGGCCAGCTGGCCGTCGGCTTCCTTCAGCCGGGCGGCGGTGGCCTCGGCGCGGCGGAGCGCGGCGGCGGCCGTGGTGACCATCCGGATGCGGTCCTCCAGGGTGCGGGCGCGGGCCGCGACGCTGGGCGAGTCGCCCCGGACGAGGACCAGTTCGGCCTCCAGGGCGGTCTGCTCCCGGTCGAGGGCCTCGCGCCGGGAGACCCGGGCGGCGGCCCGGCGTTCGGCTTCGAGCCGTTCGGAGCTGCGCGCCTCGTGCTCCCGTTCGGCGCGGGCGAGGCGTTCGCGGGCGGCGTGCAGCCCGGCGGCCTCGGCCTGGGCGGCGGCGTGGCGGTCGGTCAGGTCGGCGGTGAGGGCGAGGAGTTCGGCGGTGGTGGCGTCCCCGGCGGCGCCGGCCGCCTCGGCCTCGGCCTCCCGGACGGCGGCCAGGCGGCGTTCGACGGCGGCCCGGCGTTCCTCGGCCTGCTCGAAGCAGGCGTGGGCGGCGTCCTCGGCCTCCCGGTCCACGTGCCCGGGTGCGGGGCGGGCCGGAGCGGGGTGCTGCTGCGATCCGCACACGGTGCAGGGCTCTCCGGCGACGAGGGCCTGGGCCAGCTCGGCGGCGATACCGCGCAGCCGGGCTTCCTTCAGCTCCAGCCAGTCCTCCTTGGCGGCGTACGACTCCTCGCGTACGGAGTCCAGCTCGCGGGCGGCGGCTTCGGCGTCGGCGGCGAGGGCGTCGCGGCGCCGGGCGGCGGCCAGCTGGATCCGGGCGGGCTCCAGGCGGCCGGCGAGCTGCTCGGCGAGGGTGAGGGCCTGCTGGGCGGCGTCGACCCGCTCCAGCAGGGCGGCGCGGGTCGACTCCCAGCGGGCCAGCCACTCGGCGGACTCCTGGTGCTGCTCCTCGGCGTCGCGGGACTCCCGCTCCAGCGTGGCGCGCTCACGGCCGATCTCGGCGCTGCGCTGTTCCGCCCGCTGGGCGGCGCCGGCCGCGCCGAGGTCCTCGCGCAGGCGCTGCTCGACGGCGCCGAGCTGCTCGGCGCCGGCCCCGGCGAGGGCGGGGGGCAGCTCCGCCCGGGCGAGGGTCTCGGCGCGCGCGGCGGTGAGGTGGGCGGCGGCCGCGGCCCCGCGCAGTTCCAGGGCGGGGGCGACGAGGGCGCCCCGGCGGGCCCGGTCCAGCAGCTCGCGCACCCGCTGCCGTTCCGGCTCGGCCTGCGCGAGCAGGGCGGCCCGGCGGGCGGTCTCGGCGTGGCGGTGCTGGAGCCGGTCGAGTTCCCGGGCCTCCTCGGCGGCGCGCCGGGCCGCGGCGTGCCGGCTCTCGGCGGCGGCCAGCGCGTACTCGGCGACGGTGAGCCGCTCGCGGGCGCTGCACCGGGCCACGGCCGCCCAGGCCCGGACGGCGCCGGCGAGGCCGGGGTCGCCGGGCTGGTGGGCGGGCAGCGGCCAGGCCCGCAGGTCGGCGCTCTCCCCGGCGGCCTGGGCGAGGCGCTGGGCGGCGGCGAGCACCTTCTCGTCGCCGGCCCGGACCTTGGCCTCGGCACTCCGGCGGTGCTCGGCGAGCAGGGTCTCGACGGCGGCGAAGCGGCGGGTGTCGAAGAGCCGGCCCAGGAGCCGGCCGCGGGCTTCGGCGCCGGCCCGCAGGAACTGGGCGAACTCGCCCTGCGGGAGGAGGACGACCTGGCAGAACTGCTCCCGGCTCATGCCGAGGAGCTGTTCGATCTCCTCGCCTATCTCCTGGTGGGAGCGGCTGAGCGCGGTCCAGCCCGCGGGCGTGTGCTCGCGCAGCCAGGTCTGGGCCTTGTCCTTGGTGGTACCGGTGCCGCGTTTTTTGGGCCGTTCCTGTTCGGGGCGCCGGGTGATCTCCAGACGACGGCCGCCGACGGTGAGTTCGAGGGTGACCTCGGTGGGGGTGTCGGGGGCGGCGTGGTCGCTGCGCAGGGTGGTGCCGGGGGCCTGGCGGGCACCGGGTACGGAGCCGTAGAGGGCGTAGCAGACGGCGTCGAGCACGGAGGTCTTGCCGGCGCCGGTGGGGCCGTGCAGCAGGAAGATCCCGGCGCCGGAGAGGGCGTCGAAGTCGATCCGCTGGGGGGCGGCGAAGGGTCCGAAGGCGGTGACCTCCAGCCGGTGCAGCCTCATCGGAGGGCCTCCCGGCGGCCGTCCTCAGCCGTCGCCTGGACGCGGACCGCGTCGAAGGCCCCGCGCAGTACGGCCCGTTCGGCCTCGTCGGCGCTGCCCCCGCCGCGGACGTGCGCGACGAAGTCCTCGGCGATCTCCTGGTCGCTGCGGCCCCGCAGCCGCTGGGCGTAGGAGGCCGCGCCGTCGTCCTCGCGGCCCTCGGGGTCGAAGGCGAGGCTGAGGGTGTGGGGGAAGCGGGCGGTGAGCCGGGCCATCGGGTCCTGGGGGCGGACGGGGTCGGTGAGGGTGGCCTCCACCCAGCTGTCCTCGTGGCCGGTGAGCGCGGGGTCGTCCAGGAGGTCCTCCAGGCGCCCGCGCAGCCGGGCGAGGGGACGGGGGACGGGGGTGTCGACCCGCTCGGCGGTGAGCTCCCCGGCGGGGCCGAGTTCGACCAGCCACATGCTCTTGCGGTGGTTCGCCTCGGAGAAGGAGTAGGCGAGCGGGGAACCGGAGTAGCGGACCCGTTCGTTGATGGTCTGGCAGCCGTGGAGGTGGCCGAGGGCCGCGTAGTCCACCCCGTCGAAGAGGGAGGCGGGTACGGCCTCGACCCCGCCGACGGCGATGTCGCGTTCGCTGTCACTGGCCTGCCCGCCGGTGACGAAGGCGTGGGCGAGGACGACGGAGCGGGTGCCGGCGGGCCGGCCGGCCAGGTCGGCGCGGACCCGGTCCATGGCCGCGCCGAGCACGGCCTCGTGGCTGACCTTCCGTGCCGCGAACTCCTCCTTGACCAGGGCCGGTTCGAGGTAGGGCAGCCCGTAGAAGGCCACGTCTCCGTGCACGTCGGCCAGCACCACGGGGTCGGCACAGCCGGCCGGGTCGGTCCTGAGGTGGATCCCGGCCCGGCCGATGAGCCCCGCGCCGACACCGAGCCGGCGGGCGGAGTCGTGGTTGCCGGAGATCATCACGGTGGGCACGCCGAGGTCGGCGAGCCGGTGCAGGGCCTGGTCGAAGAGGTCGACGGCGGGCAGCGGGGGCACGGCGCGGTCGTAGACGTCCCCGGCGACGAGCACGGCGTCGACGCCGTGCTCGCGTACGGCCTGGACGAGGTGGTCGATGAAGGCGGCCTGGGCTCCGAGCAGGTTCACGCGGTGGAAGGACCGGCCGAGGTGCCAGTCGGAGGTGTGCAGGAACTTCACTCGACCGCTCCGACCCGCACGCCCGCTCTCCTCCATGGCTTCCGCGCCGGCACCGCTGCGCGCCGGCCATCCAAGGTAACCCGTCAGGCGCCCCGCCCCGGCCGGAAGGGAGGATCCCTCCCGGTCCACGGGTTCAGCCCTCGCCGTACGCCTCTCCGCCGAGCTCGAAGCCGGCGCTTCCGGCGGTGGCGTCGTTCAGCCAGGCGCGGAAGGAGTCCACCTCCGCCTCCGGCAGGCCGATGTCGATCGCGACGGCCTCCCCGTAGCGCACGTCCAGCACGGCGCGGCCGGTGGAGCGCAGGTCGTTCTCCGTCTTGCCGGCCCGCTGGTGGTCGACGGTGACGGTGGCCAGCCGGTAGCGGTGGCGGGTGACGGTCCCGACCGCGTCGAGCGCCTCCCCGACGACCCCGCCGTACGCCCGGATCAGCCCGCCCGCGCCGAGCTTCACACCGCCGTAGTACCGGGTGACGACGGCCACCGCGTAGCGGATGTCGCGGCGGGTCAGCATCTGCAGCATGGGCACCCCGGCGGTGCCGCCGGGCTCGCCGTCGTCGCTGGCCTTCTGCACGGAGGCGTCGGCGCCGATCACGTAGGCGTAGCAGTTGTGCGTGGCGGTGGGGTGCTCGCGGCGGATGCGCGCGACGAACTCCTGTGCCTCCTGCTCGGTCGCGGCGGGCGCGAGCGAACACAGGAAGCGGGACCGGTTGATCTCCGCCTCGTGCGCCCCCTCACGGGCCACCGTCTCGTACTGATCTGCCTTCACCGCTCCACCCTACGGGGAATCGGACCGGCGCCCTGTCCGTTGTTCGGGCGGAACGGCCACCAGGCCATCAGGCCACCAGGGCAGCAGGCAGCAGGAGGCGGCGCGCGTGTACGGCGATCAGGAGACCATCCGCAGGATCCTCACCGAGCTCGGGGACACCTGGGCCGTGGTCGGGCTGTCCGGGAACCGGGGGCGGGCGGCCTACGGGGTGGCCGAGGTGCTCCAGCGGTACGGGAAGCGGGTGGTGCCCGTGCATCCCAAGGCGGAGAGCGTGCACGGCGAGCGGGGTTACGCCTCGCTGGAGGAGATCCCGTTCGCGGTGGACGTGGTCGACGTGTTCGTCAACAGCGCGCTGGCCGGGAAGGTGGCCGACGAGGCGGTGGCCGTCGGGGCCCGGGCGGTCTGGTTCCAGCTGGGTGTGGTGGACGAGGCCGCCTGCGCCCGGACCCGTGCGGCGGGGCTGGAGATGGTCATGGACCGCTGCCCCGCCATCGAGCTGCCCCGGCTGCACACGGCCCGGTAGCCGCCGCCCGTCAGCGAGGGCCCGCGGCGCCCTGGACGGGCGGGATCGAGACGGCCATCGTCGCTTCCATCGGCACCGCGCCCTCGTTGCGGTAGGCGTGCGGGACGTCCGCCTCGAAGGAGACGGCCCCGCCGGCCGGCACCACGTGGCGGTCGTCGCCGAGCTCCAGCGTGAGCTCCCCGGCCGTGACGTGCAGCATTTCGAACGTCCCGGCCGGGTGCGGGTCGGAGGCCGTGCCGTCGCCGGGCTCCAGCCGGTAGGTCCACATCTCCACCGGCCCCCGCCGGTCGTCGCCGAGCAGCATGCGCGCCTCGCTGCCCGGCTCGCCGGCCCACATGCGCACGCCCTCGCCCGGCAGCACCACCCGCAGCTGCGGGCTGCGCTCGTGGTCGAGGAGGGTGGTGATGCTCACACCGAGGGCGTCGGCCAGTTTGACCGTGGTGCCGACGCTCGGGTTCGTACGGGCCTGCTCGATCTGGATGATCATTCCCCGGCTGACCCCCGCGCGGGCCGCGAGCGCGTCCAGGGTGAAGCCGCGCTCGCCGCGCCACCGCTTGAGGTTCCGGGCGAGCGCCTGGGTGAGCTGTTCGAGATCCGACACCATTCCGTCCAATATTTTGGATGACACAGTTCAATAGGGTGAACTAACCTGCGGTGTATTCGATCCTGCACTCCACCGTTCACCGCACTGTACTGCGAGGTCCCGCCATGACCACCCTCTTCGCCCTGGCCACAGCCGTGCTGTGGGGCCTCGCCGACTTCGGGGGCGGGCTGCTGACCCGCCGCCTGCCGGCGCTCACGGTGGTCGTGGTCTCGCAGATCGCCGCCGTCCTCGTGCTCGGCACCGTCGTGATCGCCACCGGCGCCTGGCACGAGGCCGGGCCGCAGCTGTGGTTCGCGGTGGCGGCGGGCGTGGTCGGACCGGCGGCGATGCTCAGCTTCTACAAGGCGCTGGCCCTCGGCCCCATGGGCGTGGTCTCGCCGCTGGGCTCCGTCGGGGTGGTCGTCCCCGTCGGGGTGGGGCTGGCCCTGGGCGAGCGGCCCGGCCCCGGCCAGTTCGCGGGCATCGCGGTGGCCGTCGTCGGCATCGTCCTCGCGGGCGGCCCCGAGCTGCGCGGTGCGCCCGTACAGCGGCAGGCGGTGCTCCTCACCCTGGTCGCGGCCTTCGGCTTCGGCGCCGTGATGGCCCTCATCGCGCAGGCGTCCACCACCCTCACCGGGCTCTTCCTCGCGCTCCTGGTCCAGCGGGTCACCAACGTCGCCGTGGGCGGGGGCGCCCTGTGGGCGCAGACCCGGCGGGGCGTACCCGCGCTGCCCGAGGGCGCCGGACCGCGCCTGGTGTGGAGCCTGATGCCCGCCCTGGTCTTCATCGGCCTCGCGGACGTCGCCGCGAACGGCACCTACTCGGCCGCCGCCCACAGCGGCCCGGTCACGGTGGCCGCCGTGCTCTCCTCGCTCTACCCGGTGGTGACCGCCCTGGCCGCCTTCGCCGTGCTCAAGGAACGGCTGCGCGCGGTCCAGGCGGCGGGCGCCGGCCTGGCCCTGGCCGGTACGGTCCTGCTCGCGGCGGGCTGAGCCCCCGCCCGCGCGGCGGCTACTGCTCGGCTTCCGCCAGCCGGGCCAGCCCGCGCAGCTGCTCGGAGGTCACCCCGTCGGGGACCGGCACCGGCGCCGGGGTGCGCAGCGGCGGCTGCCAGCCCGTCTCCGGGTCCCAGCGGCGTACGATCCGGGCCGGCGCCCCCGCCACCACGGCGTGGTCCGGCACCTCACCCCGTACGACGGCCCCCGCGGCCACCACCACGTTGCGGCCCAGCTTCGCCCCGGGGAGGATCACCGCCCCGGTGCCCAGCCAGCAGCCCGGGCCGATCTCCACCGGGGCGCTGCGGGGCCACTGCTTGCCGACGGGCTCGTGCGGATCGTCGTAGCTGTGGTTGGTGGAGGTGATGTAGACGCCGGGCCCGCAGAAGGTGTCGTCGCCGATGCTGATGCGGGCGTCGGCGATGACGTGGCTGCCCCGGCCGAGGACCACGCCGTTGCCCAGCACCAGCAGCGGGTCGGGGCCGAGGTCGAGGCCGGGCATCATCCCGGCGGTCAGCGTGACCTGCTCGGCGATGATGCAGTGGCCGCCCATGCGGATCCAGGGCTCGCCGAAGACGGTGCCCTGCGGGAAGGCGAGGCGGGTGCCGTCCCCGATCGCGCCGAAGCGCAGCCGGCCGGGGTTCTCGGCGGTGACCGCACCGGCCCGCTGCATCCAGCGCCAGCCCGCGTGGACCGCGCGGCTGGCGACGCGGCGGCGCAGGGCCGCCAGGGATGAGAACGTGTTCTGGTTCTTCGGCACCCGGCCACGGTAGTGGGCCGCGCGCCGGACGTCCGGACCGCGTTCCTGTGATCTTCACCCCATCGCGGTCCCGGGCGGGGCCGTGCCCTACGGTGCCGGTAGCGCGGCATCCGGAAACAGAGGGAAACGATCATGACGAACCACACGGGCCAGGCGGGCCACCCGGGCCAGGGAGCTCTCATCGCGGCCGTGGGCGACCGGCACCCGGCCGTGGACCCGACGGCGTTCGCCGCCCCGACCTCGGTCGTGGTCGGCGACGTCACCCTGGCCGCGGGGGCCAGCGTCTGGTACTCGGCGGTGCTGCGCGGCGACTGCGGCCCGATCACGCTCGGCGCCGACAGCAACGTCCAGGACAACTGCACGCTGCACGTGGACCCCGGCTTCCCGGTGTCGGTCGGCGAGCGGGTCTCGATCGGCCACAACGCCGTGGTCCACGGCTGCACCGTGGAGGACGACTGCCTCATCGGGATGGGCGCGACCGTGCTGAACGGGGCCGTCATCGGCGCCGGTTCGCTGGTGGCCGCGCAGGCGCTGGTCCCGCAGGGCATGGTGGTCCCGCCGGGCTCCCTGGTGGCGGGCGTACCGGCCAAGGTGCGCCGGGAGCTGACCGCCGAGGAGCGTGAGCACATCAAGGTGAACGCCGCGATGTACACGGAGCTGGCCAAGCAGCACCGCGCCGCACTGGCACCGCAGGACTGACCAGGCCCGGCCGGCGGAGGCCCCGGGAGCCTCAGCCGGCCGGCCGGGGCCCGGGGAGCCTCAGTCGGCCGCGCCCGCCGGGGTCTTCACCGGCTCGGCCCCGGCGGCTTCCGCCCGGGCGGCGGCCGCCGCCTTCTTCATCCGGCCGCGCACCACCAGCGTCACGACGAGCCCGAGGAGCAGGGCCGCCACCAGCGCCAGCCAGGAGAACCGCTTCAGCCACGGCTCCGCGACGATGCCGACCGTGTAGATGACGGCGGTCGTACCGCCCGCCCAGAGGACACCGCCGAGGACGTTGGCGACCAGGAACCGCCAGTACGGCATGCGCAGGACGCCCGCGAGCGGCCCGGCGAAGATCCGCAGCAGGGCGACGAACCGGCCGAAGAAGACCGCCCACATCCCCCAGCGGTCGAACGAACGCTCCGCCACGGCCACCTGGTCCGGCCCGAAGTGCTTCGGGAAGCGCCGCCCCAGCTTCTCCAGCAGCGGCTTGCCCCCGCGCCGCCCGATCGCGTACCCGATGGAGTCGCCGACCACCGCACCCGCGATCGCGCACAGGCCGAGGACCACGGGGTCGATGTGCCCCTGCTGCGAGGCCAGCAGGGCGGCGCTCACGAGGATGATCTCCCCTGGCAGCGGGATGCCCAGGCTCTCCAGTCCGATGACCAGACCCACCAGGAGATAGACACTGATCGCCGGAATCGTCTCCAGCCATTCCTGGACGTGCACCGGTTCGCCCTCCCTCGTCGTCACCGGCGCGCCCCGGGGGCACACCGAACGAGCAGCCTATCCGCTCCCCGTCACGGGCTCGGCCCGCAGCACGGGTTCCCGGGGCGAACGGCCGGCGAACTCCTGATCAGGCGGTCGCGTGCGGCCGCAGGGTCCAGACGACCGTCATCTCGCCCGTGACGGCCTCGTCCTCGCGCTGGATGGCGATGGTGACGGGGAACTCGGGGCGGCCGCCCGCGTCGAGTTCCGCGACGACCTCGGCGGCCGGGCGGCCGAGGGTGGCGGTGGCCGTGACGACGCCCTTGGCGAGCTTCTTGTAGCCGATCTCGGCCTTGACGGCCAGCGGCACCGCGCGCGAGAGCTGCTCGCCGAAGGCGGCCAGGACGATGGCGCCGCTGGCGGACTCGGCCAGGGTGAACATCGCGCCGGCGTGCGGGCCGCCGACGTGGTTGTGGAAGTCGGGCTGGTCCGGGAGCCGGACGACGGCGCGCTCCGGGGTGGTCTCCAGGAACTCCAGGTTGAGGGTGCGGGCCATCGGCACGGTCTGGGCGAGAAGTTCGCCCACGTTCATCTGTTCTGCGCTCATGGCAGGCGATGTTACCCACGAGTAGATGAAGTTGGCCAGGGTTGGCGAGGGGGCGGACGTGGCTCCCGCGGGCCGCTCCCACTATGGTTACCGGCCATGTGGCCAGGACAGCAGCAGCCGCCCGGGGGACAGCAGGGCCCCCAGGACGCGCAACAGAACCCGTACCAGCAGCAGCCGGGACAGCCGAACCCGTACCAGCAGCAGCCCCAGCCGGGTTTCGGACAGCAGCAGCCCGGCTACGGCTACCCGCAGGCGGGCGGTTACCAGACCCCGCCGCCGGTCCAGCCCTGGGGCCAGCCGGCCCCGCAGCCCGCGCCCCAGCGGTCCGGCGGGAGCCCGTTCTCGACGAAGACCGTGGCCATCGTGGCGGCCTCGGCGGTGCTGGTGACGGCGGCCGTGACCGGCGCCTTCGTGCTCACCCGGGACGACAAGAGCAGCAAGCAGGCCAGCAACAAGCCGGCCGCGGCCTCCTCCGCCCCCGTCACCTCCGCGGCGCCGCCCGCCCCGAGCGGCAACCCGCGCGGCGACAGCGACGTCAAGCCCGTCATCCCGGGCTGGAAGGTGGTCATCAACCCCAAGCACGGCACCGCCTTCGACGTCCCGCCGGAGTGGAACGTGGCGGGCTCCGGGGTGATCGCCGGCTTCGAGGACACGGAGAAGCACGACGGCTCCCCCCTCGTCACCTTCTCCGCACCCGCCTTCCTCAAGGAGGACTGGTGCAAGGTGGACTCCAACAAGGACGGCAAGGAGGAGAGCTCCGGCCTGGCCGGCACCGGCACCAAGGGCGGCCAGGGCGCCAAGGACACCGCGGGAGCCGCGCACAGCGAGGCGGGCACCTGGGTGTTCGCCGCCTTCTCGCAGAAGCTGCCGAAGGACAAGGTCAAGATCTCCGAGTCCAAGGAGTACACGACCCTCTCCGGGCTCAAGGGGCACTACGCCACGGCGACCGTGAGCGACGTCCCCAAGGAGAACAAGTGCTCCTCGGACGGCAAGAGCATCGCCTTCAGCTTCCGCAACTCCAAGGGTGACTTCGCCAGCTGGGTCATGTGGGCCGCCGCCGGGGTCTCCGGCGAGGTGGACCAGGCGACCGAGGAGAAGATCATGAGCTCGGTCCGCCTCGTCGGCAACTGAGCCACCCCCACCCTCGGGCCGATTATCCGTTTTCCGGTTATTCGTTTGGATTCTCGGCCCGGGGCAGGGGATAGTCCCCCGGTGAGCACTCCCGACGCCGCCGCCCCGCGCCGCCTGCCCTCCTGGGCGGGCCGCAACTACACCCTGCTGACCGGCGCCGCGGTCGTGACGAACCTCGGCAGCCACGGAGCGCTCATCGCCTCCGCCTTCGCCGTCCTGGAGGCGGGCGGCTCCAGCGGCGACGTCGGCCTCGTCGCGGCCGCCCGTACGCTGCCCCTCGTCCTGTTCCTGCTTGTGGGCGGCGCCCTCGCCGACCGGCTCCCGCGTCACCACGTGATGGTCGCGGCCAACGCCCTCAACTGCCTTTCCCAGGCCGCCTTCGCGGTGCTGGTCCTGGCGGGCGACCCCCAGCTGTGGCAGATGATGCTGCTCACCGCGCTCTGCGGCACCGGCACCGCCTTCTTCAACCCGGCCGCCGAGGGCATGCTGCTCTCCAGCGTCTCCGGCGAGCACTCCCACCGCGCCTTCGCGCTCTTCCGCATGGCCATGAACGGCGCGGGCATCGGCGGCGCGGCCCTGGGCGGCGCGCTGATCGCCGCGATCGGCCCCGGCTGGGTGCTGGCGGTGGACGCCGCCGCCTTCGCGGTCGCCGGAGCCCTGCGCGCCTTCCTCGACGTCGGCCGCGTCGCCGAGCGCGCGCCGGGCGGCGGTCTGCTGGCCGACCTCCGCGAGGGCTGGGTGGAGTTCCGCAGCCGGCCCTGGCTGTGGAGCATCGTGCTCCAGTTCTCCGTGGTCGTCGCCGTCATCGGAGCCGCCGAGGCGGTGTACGGGCCCCTCGTCGCCCGCGACCGGCTGGGCGGGCCGGCCCCCTGGGGCCTGGCCCTGGCCTTCTTCGGCGTCGGCACCATCGCCGGCGCCGTGCTGATGATGCTGTGGAAACCGCGCCGCCTGCTGCTGGTCGGCACCTTGTGCGTGTTCCCGCTGGCGCTCCCCTCGGCGGGCCTCGCGGTGCCGCTGCCCGTGTGGGGGCTGTGCGCGGTGATGTTCGTCAGCGGCGTCGCCGTCGAGGTGTTCGGCGTGAACTGGATGACGACGATGCACCAGGAGATACCCGAGGACAAGTTCTCCCGGGTCTCCGCCTACGACTGGTTCGGCTCGGTCTCCATGCTCCCGCTGGCCACCGCCCTGGCCGGCCCGGCCGAGACCGCGTTCGGCCGTACCCCCGCGCTGTGGGGCTGCGCGGCCCTGGTGGTCATCCCCACCGCCCTGGTCCTCCTGGTCCCCGAGGTCCGCCAGATCACCCGCAGGCCGGCCCGCGTCGCCGCTGCCTCCGCCCCCGCGCCCGCGCCCGGTTCCAGCCCCGCGGGCGTCTGAGGGGCGGCCCGGCGCTCACCCCAGGCTGAACGCCCCCGCCGGCGGCTCCGGCGAGGCGACGGCGTCGGCGTCCGACACCACCGCCGCACCCCGCATGAACCGCCGCAGCCCCTCCCCCGACTCCACCCGCGCGGGAAAGGCGTCCCCGGCGCACCGCCGCCCCAGCGCGGCCACCGGCAGCGGCGCGCCGGACGCCAGCAGCACCGCGTTGCCGAAGCGCCGCCCGCGCAGCACACCCGGCTCGGCGATCAGCGCGAGCTCGGCGAACGCGGCGGCGAAGTTGGCCAGCTGTGCCTTGAGGAAGCCGAACGGCGCCCCGTCGGCCAGGTTCGCCGCGTAGAGCCCGCCGGGCCGCAGCACCCGCGCCGCCTGGCGGGCGTACTCCACCGAGGTCAGCTGCGCCGGCACCCGCGAGCCCCCGAACACGTCGGCGACCAGTACGTCCGCGCTCGCCGCCGGAGCCCGCTCCAGCCAGGCCCGCGCGTCGGCGGTGTGCACCTCCACCCGCGCCCCGGCGTCCAGCGGCAGGTGCTCGGCCACCAGCTCCACCAGCCCCGCGTCGAACTCGACCACGCTCTGGCGGGAGCCCGGCCGGGTCGCCGCCGCGTAGCGGGGCAGGGTCAGCGCGCCCCCGCCCAGGTGCAGCAGGTCCAGCGCCGCCCCCGGCTCCGCCGCGCAGTCCAGTACGTGCGCGAGGCGGCGTGCGTACTCGAACTCCAGGTACTCGGGCTCGTCGAGGTCCACGTAGGACTGCGGCGCCCCGTCGACGGTCAGCAGCCAGGCCCGCTCCCGGTCCACGTCCGGCATCAGCTTGGCGGTGCCCTGGCCCACTTCCCGGACCACCGGGATCTGTTCGTCGCTCACCCCACCATTGTCCGGCCCGCCGCCGGCCCCGGCCGTCCGGTGAGGTCCGGGTCACGGCGGGTGCCGCACCGGTCGGATAACCTCCCCGGATGTCCCTCCTCCTCGCGCCGTGGACGCGGCTGTCGCTGCTCGTCGTACTGCTCGTGGCGGCCGGGATTTGCGTCCTGGTCTACGAACCCCAGCGGCTGCTCTCCCAGGGCTGGCCCCCGCCCGGCCTCCCGGTGGGGGCGGCGGCGCTGCTGTTCGCGGGCGCGTACGGGCTGTGCACGGCGGCGTTCGTGCCGCGCCCGCTGCTGAACCTCGCCGCCGGAGCGGTCTTCGGCGCCCCCCTCGGGCTTCCCGCGGCCGTCGGCGGCACCGTCGTCGGTGCGGCGATCGCCTTCGGCCTGGGCCGCGCCATGGGCCAGGAGGCGCTCCGCCCGTTCCTGCGCGGACGCTGGCTGAAGGCGGCCGACGCCCAGCTCAGCCGGCACGGCTTCCGCTCCACGCTGGCCGTCCGCGTCCTCCCCGGGATCCCCTTCGCGGCCGCCAACTACCTGGCGGCGGTCTCCCGCTGCGGCTGGCTCCCGTTCCTCCTGGCCACGGCGCTCGGGACGGTGCCCAACACGGCCGCGTACGTGATCGCCGGGGCCAGCGCCGCCTCCCCCGGATCCCCCGCGTTCCTGGTCTCGACCGGGTTCCTCACCGTCTCCGGAGCGGTCGCGGCAGCGGTGGCCTGGCGCAGGCGGCACCGCCTCGCCGCCCCGACCGCGCCCGAGCCGGCCCCCGTACACCCCCCTGTGGTCGGGGCCGCCGCGACCGGGCCCTAGCATCGGACCCGAACTGTCCGACGATCACAAGGACGAGCACCCCCCGACATGAGCTGGTTCGAATCCCTAATCCTCGGTCTCGTCCAAGGTCTCACGGAGTTCCTCCCGATCTCCTCCAGCGCGCACCTGCGGCTGACCGCCGCCTTCGCCGGCTGGCACGACCCGGGTTCGGCCTTCACGGCCATCACCCAGATCGGCACCGAGGCCGCCGTGCTGATCTACTTCCGCAAGGACATCGCCCGGATCATCTCGACCTGGTTCCGCTCGCTGTACACCAAGGCGCTGCGCTCCGAGCAGGACGCGCGGATGGGCTGGCTGGTGATCGTCGGCTCGATCCCGATCGGCGTGCTCGGCGTCGCCTTCAAGGACCAGATCACCGGCCCGGCCCGTGACCTGCGGCTGACCGCCACCACCCTGATCGTGATGGGCCTCATCCTCGGCTTCGCCGACTGGCTCGCCTCGCGCGACGAACAGGGCGGCCGCCACCGGGTGGTGAAGCAGCGCAAGACCCTCAAGGAGCTGGGCGTCAAGGACGGCCTGATCTTCGGTGTGTGCCAGGCGATGGCGCTGATCCCGGGCGTCTCGCGCTCGGGGGCGACGATCTCGGGCGGTCTGCTGCTGGGCTTCACCCGCGAGGCGGCGGCCCGCTACTCCTTCCTTCTGGCCATTCCGGCGGTGCTGGCCTCGGGCGCGTTCGAGATCAAGGACGTGATCGAGAGCCCGGGCCACATCACCTGGGGGCCGACGATCTTCGCCACGGTGCTCGCCTTCTTCGTGGGCTACGCCGTGATCGCATGGTTCATGAAGTTCATCTCCAGCAAGAGCTTCATGCCCTTCGTCATCTACCGGATCCTGCTCGGCATCGCCCTGTTCGTGCTGATGGGCATGGGTGTGCTCGAAGCGGACGCCGGCGCGTCCGGCAGCTAGTCCGGTCACGCGTACGAGCCGAAGGCCGCCCGGGAACGTTCCCGGGCGGCCTTCGCGTCGTTGTGCCCTGAGAGACCTGGACGACGAGCAGCAGGGGGTGTCCCATGCGTCGGGTGGTACTGGAGCGGTTTCCGGCCGGGAGTCCGCGGGGCAGCTGGCCCGCGGAGGAGTACGCGGCCCAGCGGATGCGCGAGGGCGTGCCGGCGGAGGTGGTGATGGACCTGGCCAGTGACGCGTTCCTGGTCGTGGTCCGGCAGCGGGAGGTGCGTTCCGGCCGCTGAGCGGCGTCCGCGGGCCTCCGCGCCGCAGACCCCTTGGCCTCGTGGGCCGCCGGCCGCACACTGTCCCGATGACGCAGCGTGTGGACCTGGCGACGGTGATGGACCGGCTGGCGGTCGACGAGGTGGTCTCGGGGTACGCGGCGGCCGTCGACGACGGTGACTGGGCGGCCTACCGCGCCCTGTTCACCCCGGACGGGCGGGCCGACTACAGCTCGGCGGGCGGGGTGGCGGGCCCGGCCGGAGAGGTGGCCGACTGGCTCGCGCGGACCATGCGGCTGTTTCCGGTGCGCCAGCACTTCATCGTGAACCGGCGGATCCTGCTGGAGGACCAGGACGGCGACCGGGACACCGCCCGGGTCCTGGCCGACTTCCTGAACCCCATGCGTCTGGCGGCGGACGCCGGCCGGGACACCGCCCCGCACTTCGTCGCCGGCGGGCGCTACACCTTCGCGCTCGCCCGCACCCCGGAGGGATGGCGGCTCTCCGGGGTCACCGTGCACGAGAAGTGGCGTCAGATGCGGAGCTGAGGGGCACCCGGAGCGTGCGGGCGCGGCCCGCCGGATGCGGTCCCACACTGGAGGCGGAGGCACCTCATGGTCGCGGAGCTGAGCGGGCACAGCGGGCACAGCGGGCACAGGAGGCCCGCCTGGCCGGCCGGAGGGACCGGGCCGGACCGGCGGAGCGGGTCCGGCGGGCGCTACGGCCCCGCCCCGCGCCGGGGGCCCGGCCGGCGGTCGCGGTGGGGGCGGGCGGCCGGAGCGGTGGCCGCCGGGGCGCTGCCCTGCCTGGCCTTCCCCGCCCCGGCGCTGTGGTGGCTGGCGTACGTGGCGCTCGTGCCCTGGATGCTGCTGCTGCGCACCGCCCCCACCGGGCGCCGGGCGGCCCTGGAGGGCTGGCTGGGCGGGGCCGGGTTCATCGTGGCGGTGCACCACTGGCTGCTGCCGAGCCTGCACGTGTTCCTCGTGCCCCTCGCCGCGCTGCTGGGGCTGCTCTGGACGCCCTGGGCCCTGCTGGTACGGGAGTTGCTCGGCGGGGCGCCGCGTCCGGGGCGGGCGGCCGCCGCGCTGCTCCTGGTACCGGCGGGGTGGCTGCTGTCGGAGCTCGTCCGGTCCTGGCAGGGGCTGGGCGGGCCGTGGGGGCTGCTGGGGGCCAGCCAGTGGCAGGTGCAGCCCGCGTTGCGGCTGGCCTCCCTGGGCGGGGTGTGGCTGGTGAGCCTGCTGGTGGTGGCGGTGAACTGCGCGGTGGTGCTGCTGGTGGCCGTGCCGGGGGCGCGGGCCGCCGCGGTGGCCTCGTTGGCGGGGTGCGCGGTGCTGACGGGGGTGGTGTGGCAGTGGCTGCCGCGCCCCGAGGCGTCGGGCACGCTGCGGGTGGCCGTCGTCCAGCCGGGGCTGGTGGGCGGGGCGGACAGCGCCGAGCGGCGTTTCGCCGTCGAGGAGCGGCTCACCTCGCAGCTGGCGGGGACGCACCCGGATCTGGTGGTGTGGGGCGAGAGCAGCGTCGGCGCGGACCTGGCGGCGCGGCCGGACCTGGCGCGGCGGCTGGCGGAGCTGTCCTCGCGGGTCGGGGCCCCGCTGCTGGTCAACGTGGACGCCCGCCGCTCGGACCGGCCGGGGATATACAAGAGCTCGGTGCTGGTCGGCCCCCAGGGTCCCACCGGCGACCGGTACGACAAGATGCGGCTGGTGCCCTTCGGTGAGTACATACCGGCCCGGTCGGTGCTGGGCTGGGCCACCTCGGTGGGGAAGGCCGCGGGCGAGGACCGCAGGCGGGGCGAGGGGCCGGTGCTCATGGACCTGCCCGGCGGGGTCCGGATCGGGCCGCTGGTGTGCTTCGAGTCGGCCTTCCCCGACATGAGCCGGCACCTGGCCGACGACGGCGCCGGGGTCCTCGTCGCCCAGTCCTCGACCTCCACCTTCCAGCACAGCTGGGCACCGGCCCAGCACGCCTCCCTGGCGGCCCTGCGCGCCGCCGAGACCGGCCGCCCCGTGGTGCACGCCACCCTGACCGGGGTCAGCGCAGTCTTCGGCCCCTCCGGCGAGCGGATCGGCGAGGCCCTGCCCACCTCGGCCAGCACCGCGTCCGTGTACGAGGCGCCGCTGGCCCGGGGCACGACCCCCTTCGTCCGCTTCGGGAACTGGCCCGGCGGGGCCTGTCTGGCGGCGCTCGCCCTGTACTACGCGGCCCGGGGGGCCCGGGCGGTCAGGTTCACGCGGTCTGCTCCAGCGCCGTCAGCACCACCCGCTCGCACAGTTCGTGGGTGAGCAGCGCGTCCCGGGCGCTCAGCACCTTGCCGGTCCCCACGGCCTCCAGGAAGGTGTCCACGGCCTGCTCGATCCCGCGCTGGCGGGCCACCGGGACCCAGTCCCCGCGCCGGCGCACGGTCGGCTGGCCCTTGTGGTCGATGACCTCGGCGAGGTTGACGACCTGGCGCTTGGAGTCCTGTCCGGAGACCTCCAGGACCTCCTCGGTGGAGCCCGAGAGCCGGTTCATGATGCCGAGGGCGGTGAACCCGTCACCGGACATCTGGAGCACCACCTGTGACATCAGCCCCTCGCGCACCACCGCGCGGACGTCGATGTGGTCGGCCTCGCCGGGCAGCAGGAAGCGCAGGGTGTCGACGACGTGGATGAAGTCGTCCAGGACGAGGGTGCGCGGGTCCTCGGGCAGTCCGACCCGGTTCTTCTGCAGGACGATCAGCTCGCGCGGGTGGTCGGCGCACTGCGTGTACCCGGGCGCGTGGCGGCGGTTGAAGCCGACGAAGAGGGAGGTGCCGCGCTCCTCGGCCAGCTCGACCAGACGCCGCGAGTCGGCGAGCTCGTAGGCGAGCGGCTTGTCCACGTACGTGGGCACGCCCGCCTCCAGCAGCCGCTCCACGATCTCCGGGTGGACGCCGGTCGGAGCGTGCACGAAGGCGGCGTCGAGGCCCTGGGCGATCAGCGCGCCGAGCGAGGCGTGGCGGCGGCCCTCGGGGACGTGGTGGACCGCGCCGAGCCGTTCCAGCGTGGCGGGGGTGCGGGTCTGCAGGTGCAGCTCGACCCCGGGACGGGTGGTGAGGACGGGCAGGTACGCCTTCTGCGCGATGTCGCCGAGTCCGATGACGCCGACCTTCACCGGGAGCCTCCTGGTATGTGCCGTATGGGACGTGCGCAGCTTAATCGCTGGTCGGCGGCGGCGCGTTCGGCCAGGATGGCGGCCATGACGACCTCCCACGCAAACGACCGTACCGAGCCCTCCACCACCGCCGGCGAGCGGGAGATGCTCGACGGCTGGCTCGACTACCACCGCGCCACCCTCGCCTGGAAGTGCGAGGGCCTCTCCGAGGAGCAGCTGCGCAGCACCCCGCTGCGGCCCTCCGCGCTGAGCCTGCTGGGCCTCGTCCGGCATATGGCGGAGGTGGAGCGGTACTGGTTCCGGGAGATCTTCCTGGGCGAGGATCTGCCCGACCTGTACAGCACCGCGGAGAACCGGGACGGGGACTTCGAGTTCACCGACGCCGACACCTGGACCGACGCGCAGAAGGTCTGGCGCGAGGAGGTCGAGCTGGCCCGGGGCGCGGCGGCCGGCCGCTCCCTGGACGCGGCCTCGGACCCGGCGAGCCACCACCGGGGCGAGGCGTTCAGCCTGCGCTGGATCTACACGCACATGATCGAGGAGTACGCCCGCCACAACGGGCACGCCGACCTGCTGCGCGAGCACATCGACGGGGTCACGGGCGACTGACCGGGGACCGGCCGCGGCGGGCGCTGTCCGCCGGACACCCCCTCCGCGTCACCCGTGCGGGGTCAATATCGGCTCAGGGTTTTCACAACGGGGCCCTGGCACATCAGAGTTGCCCGGGTGCATCCAACCCGAACCTCGACGAAACTGCTCCTCGGAGCCGCCTGCGCCGTCTCGGCGGTCTCGGCGGTCTCCGGCTGCGTGAACGTGAGCCCCGCGCCGATGCGGCCGGCGGGCTCCCCCTCGGAGGGGGTGCCGCCCCGGCACGAGCCGCGCGGGGGCCTAGGGGCGTCGCCGGTGGTGGTCCAGGCGCCCGCCCTGGAGGCACTGAAGGCGGTGCCCCGGGACGGCGTCGCCCGGCCGTCGGCCCCCACGGCCGCCGGCCGGGGCACGGGACGCACCGGGCCCGGGGCCGCGGCGGAGGCCGCACCGGGCGGGCGGCCCGTCCCGGACATCCCGGAGCCACGGGGGCACGCCGGGCACGCCGAGCGGCTCCCCGCGGGCCTTCCCGAGGCGGTACGGCCCGACGCCCAGGTGCCGCGCGAGCTGGCGCGGGAGCTGCCGGTCCGCCCGGCGGACGTGTGCGCGCTGGGCCGCCGGCACGGGCACTGGAAGCCGGACAGCCCGGAGTCCCGCGTCTGCGCCGGCGTCCACGAGGGCTGACCGGCGGCCCGGAGGGCTCAGACCCGGCGGAAAGCTCAGGGCGACTGCTCGGGGAACGGCCGGGATCCCGGCCCCGGCTCCGCCTCCAGCCGGCGCTCCAGCCGGGCGATGGCGTCCCGCACCCCTGCGCCGTACCGGTCGTCGGGCAGGGCCCGGGTGGCGGCGCGAGCCCGGGCGAGGTGCCCCCGGGCCGCCTCGGGCCGGCCCAGCTTGAGGTAGTCGGCCGCGAGGCTGAGGTGCAGCGAGGGGTAGAAGACCCGCACCGCCTCCCCGAGCCCGTCGGCGGCGCCCAGGGCCCGCAGGTCCCAGGCCAGTTCGTCGGCGGGGTCGTCCTGGGCGTCGGCCATGTAGTGGGCGAGCGTGCAGCGGTGGAGGGAGTCCCCGTCCTCACCGATCTCGGACCAGATCTCGTTGAGCCGGTTGCGGGCCTCCTCGCGGTCTCCCGCGTGCAGCAGGATGACCGCCTGGCCGATCCTGGTCATGACGGCGTCCTCCGACGCCTCCTGCTGCTGCTCCGTCAACGGGGCCTCCGGCTCGCTCCGCCGGACCTGGTCCGGTCCGATCATCAAGAAGCTAACCGCAGGCACCGGCTCCGGCGCCTAGGCGCGGTCGGGTGTCAGCCCAGGTCCGGGATCCGCCAGTCGATCGGCTCATGGCCCTGGGCGGCGACGGCCTCGTTGATCTGCGTGAAGGGCCGGGAGCCGAAGAACTTCTTGGCCGACAGCGGCGAGGGGTGGGCGCCCTTGACGATGACGTGCCGCTCCTGGTCGATCAGCGGGATCTTCTTCTGGGCGTAGGCGCCCCAGAGCACGAACACGCAGGGGTCGGGCCGCTCGGACACGGCGCGGATCACCGCATCGGTGAACTTCTCCCAGCCCTTGCCCTTGTGCGAGTTGGGCTCGGCCTCGCGGACGGTGAGGACGGCGTTGAGCAGGAGGACGCCCTGCTGGGCCCACGGCATCAGGTACCCGTTGTCCGGGATCTCCAGGCCGAGCTCCTCCTTCATCTCCTTGTAGATGTTGCGCAGCGAGGGCGGGGTCCTGACCCCGGGCCGCACGGAGAAGCACAGGCCGTGCCCCTGGCCGGCGCCGTGGTACGGGTCCTGGCCGAGGACGAGCACCTTCACCTTGTCGAACGGCGTGGCCTCCAGGGCCGCGAAGACCTGCTCGCGCGGCGGGTACACCGGCCCGTTCGCCCGCTCCTTCTCGACGAACTCGGTGAGTTCCTTGAAGTAGGGCTGGTCCAGCTCCCCGCCGAGGACGGGGAGCCACGACTCGGGCAGCATCTGGGTCACGTCGACAACCTCCGGTACACGTTCCTGCAACTCCTCAGAACCTACCGGGCACCACTGACAACGCCGCGCCCCGGGCGGCCGTCCCGCCCGGGGCCGCCGTCACCAGCTGGTCTTGCGGTACAACTCCCACATCTGCATGGCGGTCTGGGGGTCCAGGGCCCGCTCGGCCCCGGCGATGTCCTCGCGGGCGCCCACGTACAGCTTGCCCTGCCACAGCGGCAGCAGCCGGACGTCCTGCGCGAAGATCTGCTGGGCCTGCTCGAACTCCCTCACGCCGGCCGCGCGGTCGTCCTCGCGGCGGGACTTGGGCAGGATCTCGTTCTGGATCGTGGCGTTCTCGTACGGGGTGCCGACCGCGTTCTCCTTGCCGACGAAGGGCGCGATGAAGTTGTCCGGGTCCGGGAAGTCGGGGAACCAGCCGCGGCCGAAGACGGGGTACTGGCCGGTCTTGTAGCCGACCTGGAAGTCCTTCCAGGGCTTGCCCCGCAAGGTGATCTTGAAGAGGCCGCTCTCGTCGAGCTGCCGCTTGAGCTCGGTGAACTCGTCGGCCGTCGAGCCGCCGTAGCGGTCGGTGGTGTACCAGAAGGTCAGCTCCACGGGGGTGGTGATCCCGGCGGTCTGGAGGAGCTTGCGGGCCTTGTTGACGTCGGCGTTGCCGTAGAGGTCGTAGAAGGGCGTCTTGTGGCCGACGACCCCCTTGGGGACCATCGAGTACAGCGGCTCGGCCGTGCCCTGGTAGACCTTGGTGACGAGGGCCCCGCGGTCGATGATCTGCGCGATGGCCTGGCGCACCTGCACCTTGGCGACCTGCGGGTCCTGGGGGTTGAAGACCAGGTAGCGGATCTCGGCGCCGACGTTCTCGACGACCTGGACGCCCTTGTCGTGCGAGGCGGGGCTCTGGAGGTCCTTGATCTCCGGCGCCGACAGCCCTCGGTAGGTGGCGTCGATCTCCTTGTTCTTCAGGGCCGCGACCATCTCGTCGGACTTCTTGAAGTAGCGGATGGTGACGCCGTCGTTGCGGCGGTTGGCGAAGCCCTGGTAGCCCTCGTACTGGTCGAGGACCGCCTCGGAGCCCTCCTTGTACGAGCTGAGCAGGTACGGGCCGGAGCCGGTGACCTCGCCGTCCGTGCGCAGCTTGTCGGCCGGGTACTCCTTCGGCGCGACCAGCGAGGCGGCGGGCGAGCCGAGGACGTACGGGAAGGTGGCGTCGGGGGTCTTCAGGTGGAAGACGACCGTGAGCGGGTCGGGGGCCTCGATCTTGTCCAGGCTCTCGAAGAGGCCCTTGGGGCCGACCTGGGAGTTGATCGTCCTGATGCGGTCGAGGGAGTGCTTGACCGCCTTGGAGTCGAGCGGCTCGCCGTCGGAGAACTTCAGGCCCTTGCGCAGGGTGCACCGGTAGGCCATGTTCGCCGTGTCGGTGAAGTCGCAGCTCTGGGCGGCGTCGGGCTGCGGCTTGGTGCTGCCCGTCGGGAAGGCCAGGAGGGTCTGGTAGATGTTCCGGTAGAGCTCCCAGGAGCCGTCCCAGGCGTTGGCGGGGTCGAGGGTGCTCGGTGCGCTCGTCGTGCCGACGGTGATCCTTTTCGCGGCGGCGTCGGAGTCGTCCGAAAGCAGACCGCATCCGGCGACCAGGGATATGGACGCAAGGGCCGCAGTGATCTGCAGGCTTCTGGTCCGGTTGAACACGTGCACGCTCCTCGATCAGCCACCGGGTGCGGCAGACCCTACCTCAGAGCTTCACTTTTCCAATGGGCAGGTTTAGTGAGGCTCTTGACCGTTTTCGCGCGCGTTCGATACGTATTTGCCTCCCGTCGGGAGGCAAATACGTCCGGTTATCGGTCAGTGCACACCGGCATTCAGGAACATTCCCCCGTCGACCACGAGCGTCTGTCCGGTAATCCATTCCGCTTGTGCAGATGTAAGAAATGCGGCCGCGCCCCCGATGTCCTCCGGGACCCCGAGCCGGCCGAGCGGATAGGCCGCCGACGCCTCCTGCTCGCGGCCCTCGTAGAGCGCCTGGGCGAACCTCGTCTTGACCACCGCCGGCGCGATCGCGTTGACCCGTACCCCGGGCGCCATCTCGTGCGCGAGCTGGAGCGTGAGGTTGATCATCGCCGCCTTGCTCATCCCGTACGCCCCGATGAAGGGCGAGGCGGAGACCCCGGCGATGGAGGCGATGTTCACGATCGCCCCGCCGTTGTCCTTCTGCCAGGCGTGCCAGGTGCGCTGGGCGAAGCCCAGGGCGGAGATCACGTTGGTCTCGAAGACCTTGCGCGCCACCTGGAGGTCCAGGTCGGCGATCGGCCCGAAGACCGGGTTGGTGCCCGCGTTGTTCACCAGGAAGTCGACGCGGCCGAAAGCCTCCATAGCCCGGTCCACGGCGGCGGCCTGGTGGGCATCGTCGTGTGCCTTTCCGGCCACACCGAGCGCCCGGTCGGCCCCGAGCCGTTCCACGGCTTCCTTGAGCGCCTCCTCGTTGCGCCCGGTGATCACCACCCGGTCGCCCCGGGCGACCAGCGCCTCGGCGATCCCGTAGCCGATGCCCCGGCTCGCCCCGGTGACCAGCGCGACCTTGCCGCTGTCCGTGCCGTGGGCCGTGCCGCTGTCCGTGCCGTTGTGCGTCATGCCGTACGCCCTGCCTCTCCGGGTGTGTCGTCAGTTGAGCGGGCCGCCGGCCACGTAGAGCACCTGGCCGGAAATGAAGCCCGCGGCCTCGCCGGTGAAGAAGGCGATGGCGTGGGCCACGTCCTCGGGGAGGCCCACGCGCTGCACGGGGATCTGCGAGGCGGCGGCGTGCTGGAACTCCTCGAAGCCCATGCCGACGCGGGCGGCGGTCTGCGCGGTCATCTCGGTGGCGATGAAGCCGGGGGCGACGGCGTTGGCGGTGATGCCGAACTTGCCGAGCTCGATGGCCAGGGTCTTGGTGAAGCCCTGGAGGCCGGCCTTGGCGGCGGCGTAGTTGGCCTGGCCGCGGTTGCCGAGGGCGGAGCTGCTGGAGAGGTTCACCACGCGCCCGAACTTGGCCTCCACCATGTGCTTCTGGCAGGCCCGGGCCATCAGGAACGCACCGCGCAGGTGGACGTTCATGACGGTGTCCCAGTCGGTGTCGCTCATCTTGAAGAGCAGGTTGTCGCGGAGCACGCCCGCGTTGTTCACCAGGATGGTCGGGGCGCCCAGCGTGCTCGCGACCCGCTCGACGGCCGCCTCCACCTGAGCGGCGTCGGAGACGTCGCAGCCGACCGCCAGGGCCCTGCCGCCGGCCGCCGTGATCGCCTCCACGGTGTCCTTGCAGGCCGCCTCGTCGAGGTCGAGCACGGCGACGGCCCGGCCTTCGGCGGCCAGGCGCAGGGCGGTGGCCGCGCCGATGCCCCGGGCGGCCCCGGTGACGATCGCGACGCGCTGCTCGGTGGTGGACATGCTGGTTCTCCTCGCCCTTGAGAGACGGCCGCCCCAGGTGAGCGACCGCTTAGTACCTTCAGCTGAGGAGACGCTAGGAGTCGCGGCACCCGGTGTCAACGGGGCCGCTCCGTCAGCGGACCAGCAGGTCCAGCAGGCGCTCCACCTCCGCGGCGGGATCGGCCGTCAGACCGGTGTGCACCGGCCCCGGCTGGACGACCGTGCTGCGCGGGGCGATCAGCCAGCGGAACCGCCGCCCCGGGTCGTCGCCCGCCGCCTGGCCCGCCCGCTCCCCGCCCGCGCACAGCCCCTCGACGGCGCGCAGCGCGGCCCGGACCCCGGCCACGTCGGCCCGGGGGTCCAGGGCGAGGAGCTTGGCCTCGTCGAGGTGGGTGCGCGCGGCGACGTAGGAGTGCGCCCGGCAGTAGACGATGACGCCGGCGTTGAAGCACTCGCCGCGCTCCATCCGGGGCACCACGCGCACCAGCGCGTATTCGAACACGTCCCGCTTGCTCACTGGTCGCCGCTCTTCTGCTGGTTCTCGTTCTCGTTCTTGCCCCTGCCCGTGCCGGGCTGGGGAGGGAGGCGCTCGGCGAGCCAGCCCGGCGGCCCGGACTGCGGCCTGACCTCGGCCTCCATGGTGATCCTCTCGTGGATCGTCGCCGCGCGCGGCAGCAGCGCCTCCACATAGGCGCGTCGCACCGCGTCGGGCGAGTCGAAGCCGGGCTCGTCGACGAGCCACTCGTCGGGGACGTCGGCCGCGACCTCGGTGAGCAGCTCCTCGGTCACCCGGGGGGCCAGCTCGGCGGCGGCCGCCGCGATGTCCGGGCCGACGGGGGCCAGGACGTGGTCGGAGGCGTTGTAGGGCTTGGCCGCGGCGGCCTGGGCGGTGGGCCAGTTGTGGTGCCAGATCATCGTGGCGCCGTGGTCGATGAGCCAGAGGTCCCCGTGCCAGACCAGCATGTTCGGGTTGCGCCAGGACCGGTCGACGTTGTTGATCAGCGCGTCGAACCAGACGACGCGTCCCGCCTCGACGGGGTCGGCCCGGTAGGCGAGCGGATCGAAGCCGATCGACCCGGGCAGGTAGTCCATGCCCAGGTTGAGGCCGCCGCTGGCCTTGAGCAGCTCCTGCACCTCCTGGTCGGGCTCGCCGAGCCCGATGACGGGATCGAGCTGCATCTGCACCAGCCGCGGCACCCGCAGCCCCAGCCGCTGCGCGAGCCGCCCGCAGACGACCTCGGCGACCAGCGTCTTGCGGCCCTGGCCGGCTCCGGTGAACTTCATGACATAGGTACCGAGATCATCGGCCTCGACGATCCCCGGAAGCGAGCCGCCCTCCCGCAAGGGAGTGACATAGCGGGTCGCCGTCACTTCTGTGAGCATATGCGCAGATTATCCGTTCGTAAGCCCTTGCGGTCCAAGGGGCGTTCCTCCCCGCCAGGGTAGGCGTCGTGATCCGCGCTCCCCGGAACCGGCCGCGGGACGCGGGAGTTGACGGCCCTCCGGGGTAGACGACCGCCTGGCGAAAGGACGGGCCTGATGGGCGAGATGTTGATCGGAACGTGTTCCTGGACGGACAAGGCCCTTGTGGCCGGCGGCTGGTACCCGCCCGGGCGGCGCGACCCGGAGGGGCGCCTGCGGCACTACGCCGAACGGTTCCCCGTCGTGGAGGTCGACGCCGGCTACTACGCCCTCCCCAGCGTGCGCAACAGCATGCTCTGGGCTGAACGCACCCCGCCGGGCTTCCGCTTCGACGTCAAGGCGTTCTCCCTGCTCACCGGACACCCCACCCGCACGGCAGCCCTCCCCGCGGACCTGCGCGGCTACGGCGCCGGGGACCCGGAACTCCTCGACGAGGTCTGGCACCGTTTCGGCGCGGCGCTGCGGCCGCTGGAGGAGGCCGGCCGGCTGGGCGCCGTACTCTTCCAGTTCCCGCCCCGGTTCACTCCCGGCCCGGGGGCCGAGGCGGTGCTGCACCGCACCAGGAAGCGGGCGTCCCGCTGGCCGATGGCCGTGGAGTTCCGCCACCCGGACTGGTGGCGTGAGGACCGGCGGGAACGCACCGCCGCCCTGTTGCGGGACCTGGGCGCCACCGCGGTGGCCGTCGACACGGCGCAGGGGCTGCCCACCTCCATGCCCCCCGTCACGCCGGTGACCTCCCCGGCGCTCGGCGTCGTCCGCTTCCACGGCCGCAGCGCCGCCTGGGGGACCGGCAGCAAGGAGGACCGTTTCCGGCACGCGTACGACCGGGCGGAGCTGCGGGAGTGGCTGCCGCGCCTGCGTTCCCTGGCGAGCCGGGTGGAAGAGCTGCACGTCCTGTTCAACAACTGCTGCGGCGACGCCGCCGTACGCGCCGCCGAAACCCTGCGCGGCCTCCTGGATCCCCACGAGGCGGCCGCCCCGCGCGACGCGGGGGTCAGGGGTGCGCGGACCACTGGGAGAGCAGTTCCGCGGTCGTGGTGACGGATGCCACCAGGGCCAGGGTGTTGCGGATCACCTCGGTGGTGCAGGAGGCGGGGACTCCGGCGATGGCGTCGGCCGGGACCACGACCTCGTAGCCTAGGTTGACGGCGTCGAAGACGGTGTTCGGGATCGCGATGTTCGAGGAGACCCCGGTGACGACGAGGGTGCGGATGCCGAGGTTGCGCAGCAGGGGGTCCAGGTCGGTTCCGGCCATCGGGGAGAGTCCGTGCAGCCGGCGTACGACCAGGTCCCGGCCGTCCACGGTGAGCGGGGCGGCGATCTCCACCGCCCGGCTCCCGGTCAGCTGGCGCACGGGCAGCTTCCCGGCGGCGCGGAACAGCCGTGCGTTGGTACTGGCCCCGAGCCCGTCGGGGCGCCGCTCCGCGACCGCGTGCACCACCTGCACCCCGGCCGCGCGCGCCGCCGCCACCAGGGCGGCCACCCGGCCGAGCATCCCCGATTCCCGCGCCGCCGCGGCCAGTTCGGGCAGGGCGCTCTCCTTGCCCACGACCCCGTTCTGGCATTCGACGGTGAGCAGGGCCGTGGTGGCGGGATCGAACTCCGGCATGGCTCCCCCTGGTGCGCCGACGCGAGAGCACGCATGATTCCTGACACACAGTCAGATGTGAAGGGTGCGGTGCGCATGGACGCAAGGAGCACGGACGGGCCCGCGACGCAGCGGCGGGGCCGTCGCATCATGATGACCGGCGAGGAGGTGGACGTCTTCCTGCGCGAGCAGCGGACCTGCCGGGTGGCCACGGTCTCCCCGGACGGCCGCCCGCACGTGGGCGCCCTGTGGTTCGCCTGGGACGGCACCTCGCTGTGGCTGTACTCGATCATCCGCAGCCGCCGCTGGTCCGACCTGCGCGAGGACCCGCGGATCTCGGTGGTGGTGGACGCGGGAGAGGAGTACGGGCAACTGCGCGGGGTCGAACTGTCCGGCACGGCCGTCTTCGTCGGCGAGGCGCCGCGCACCGGTGAGCCCTGCCCGGAGCTCGCGGAGG
Organism: Streptomyces sp. NPDC006687; assembly: GCF_040636215.1. Lineage (NCBI taxonomy): Bacteria > Bacillati > Actinomycetota > Actinomycetes > Kitasatosporales > Streptomycetaceae > Streptomyces > Streptomyces sp. NPDC006687. Next base: position 109,920 of record NZ_JBEYJJ010000018.1, read on the forward strand.
CGGAACGCCTGTTCCCGGTGAAGAACTTCGGCATCGAGCAGATGCCGTACGACGGGCGACACGCCTGGATCCGGCTGACCCCGGAGTCGGTCGTCTCGTGGGACTTCCGCAAGCTCTAGGGAGACGCCGCTAGACCCGGGCGGCGGCCCCCTCCAGGGCTTCGACGGCCGCGCGCAGGGAGGGGCGCCGGTCGGCGTCCGCGCGCCAGACGGCGTACACGTGACGCCGTACGGTGTCACACACCGGCAGCAGGCGCACCCCCGGCGGAACCGGCCCCCGGCCCAGCCGGGGTGTCACGCACACGCCCAGCCCGGCTTCGACGAAGGCGAGCTGGGTGTGGTGCTCCTCGGCGATGTGCGCGACGCGCGGCTCGACGCCCACGCCGCGCAGGGTGAAGACCAGCCATTCGTGGCAGAACTGCCCCTCGTTCCAGGAGATCCAGTCGTCCTCGGCGAACTCGGCGAGGGTGACCTGCGTCCGGCCGGCCAGCGGGTGGTCCGCCGGGACCGCGATGTCGGCGGCGTCGTCGAGGAGGTGGAGCCGGGTCAGCTCGGCGGGGACCGGCATGCGCTTGTTGTGCCAGTCGATGGCCAGGGCCATGTCGAGGTCGCCCCGGACCACGGCGGCCATGCTCTCCTCGGGCACCATCTCGCGCACCAGCACCCGCAGCCCGGGGTGGCCGGCCCGCAGGGCGGTCAGGGCCTGGGGCAGCAGCCCGCGCATGGCGGTGGGGAACGAGCCGATCCGCAACTCCCCCACCGCACAGCCGCGCTGGGCCTCGACATCGGCCTGGGCGCGCTCCACCTGGGAGATGATCCGGGCGGCGTGGTCGGCGAGGAGCCGTCCGGCGTCGGTGAGCCGGATCCCGCGGCCGTTCTTGGACAGGAGGGGCTGGCCGACCTCCCGCTCCAGCTTGGCCATCTGCTGCGAGACCGCCGAGGTGGTCACATGGAGGCCGCAGGCGGCCCCACTGACCGAGCCGTGGCGGGCGAGGGCGTCGAGGGTGCGCAGGCGCTCCAGGTTCAACATGTAAGCGATGCTACGGCGTTGCCCGCAGAAAGTCTCGCTTGTCCTACGAGGTCGGGCGGACCAGAGTAGGGCCCATGAGCGCACCGACCGCCCCGCACCCCGCCCCGTCCACCTCCTCCGCCCCGTCCGCCCACCGCGGGACCGGCCGTTCCCGCGCCCTCGACTGGCGCGTACGTTTCGCGCTGCTCTCGGTGGTGTGGGGCTTCAGCTTCCTGTTCATCAAGGTGGGGACCGGGGCCTTCGCGCCCTTCCACGTCGCCCTCGGCCGCGTGTTCTTCGGAGCGCTCGCCCTCCTGGCGGTGCTGCTGGTGCGCCGCGAGCCGCTCCCCCGCAGCCGGCGCACCTGGGGGCACCTGACGGTGGCCGCGCTGCTGCTGAACACCGGCCCCTTCGCGCTCTTCGCCTACGCCGAGCAGTCCATCACCTCGACCCTGGCCGGGATCTGCAACGCCACCTCCCCGCTGTGGGGCATGGCGCTCTCGCTGGTCGCGCTCTCCGAGGACCGCCCCACCCGCCGCCGGTTCGCGGGGCTGGGCCTCGGCTTCCTCGGGGTGCTGACGGTGCTGGGCGCCTGGCAGGGCTTCACCGGCGTCGACGCCCGGGGCGCCGCCCTGGCCCTGCTGGCCTCGCTCTGCTACCCGGTCGGCTGGATCTACGTCCGCCGCACCCTGGCGGGCGCCGCCGGCTCGCCGGTCGCCATGACGGGGGCCCAGCTGATCGTCGCCACCGGGCAGCTGGCCGTCGTCAGCGCCCTGTTCACCTCGGCCCCCACCTCCTTCCCCCTGTGGCCCACGCTCGCGGTGGTGACCCTGGGGGCCCTGGGCACGGGAATGACCCTCCAGCTGCAGTACGGCCTGGTGGCCGAAATGGGCCCGACCACCGCGCAGATGGTCACGTACTTCATCCCGGTGATCGCCACCGCGGCCGGCGTCCTGGTCCTGGGCGAACAACTGCACTGGAACACCCCGGTAGGCGCCCTGATCGTCCTGGCAGGCGCAGCCCTCACCCAGTCCCGCCCCCGGCCCCGCAAGACCGCCTGACCCCGCGCCCCACGCGGCCAGGGCCCCCGCGCGCGGTGCGGCGGGGGCCCTGGCGTGCGCGTGCTCAGGCGAAGCGGGCGCCCGCCGCCGGGCGGACCGCCGCCGCGACCGCGTCGGCCAGGGGCAGGAGGTCGCGCCGGTCGAGGGTGGAGACGGTGATGCGCACCCCCGGCGCCGCCTCCACCCGGTAGACGGACCCCGGGCGCACCGCCCAGCCCGCGGTCATCAGCCGGGTGACCACCGCCGTCTCGTCGGCCACCGGCACCCAGACGTTCATCCCGCTGCGCCCGTACGCCGGCACGCCCCGCTCGGCCAGGGCGGCGACGAGCCCGTCGCGCCGCAGCCCGTACGAGCGCGCCACCGCCTCCGCGTCCACGGCGCCGGTGGTCCACAGCTCCACAACCGCGCTCTGGAGCAGCCGGCTGACCCACCCCGGGCCCAGGCGCTGCCGGCCCCGGACCCGGTCCATCGTCACCGCGTCACCCGTGAGCACCGCGAGCCGCAGGTCGGGGCCGTACGCCTTGGCGGTGGAGCGGATCAGCGCCCAGTGCCGGGTGACGCCGCCCAGGGGGCACAGCGGCAGGTCGACGATGCCGTTGCCGTGGTCGTCCTCGACGACCAGCACCTCGGGCCGGCCCGCCAGCAGCTCCCGCAGCAGCGCGGCCCGCTCCGGGCCCACCACCGCCCCGGTCGGGTTCTGCGCCCGGGCCGTCACCACCAGGGCCCGGGCCCCGGCTTCGAGCGCCCGGGCCACCGCCTCCGGCCGCGGCCCCTCGTCGTCGACGGCCACCGGCAGCACCCGCAGGCCCAGCGCCGGGACCAGGTCCAGCACGCTCCCCCAGCCCGGGTCCTCCACCGCCACCGCGTCCCCCGGCCGCAGGTGGGCGGCCAGCACCCGCTCGATGCCGTCCAGCGCCCCCGAGGTCACCGCCAGGGCCCCCGCCGGCACCCCGTCGGCCTCGAAGCCGGCCCGGGCGAGCCGGGCGAGCTCCGGGAGGACCGGCTCGTCCCCGTAGCGGGTGGGGGCCTGGGCGTACCGGCGGGCGGCGGCGGCCAGCGGCCCCTCCAGGGAGGGCAGCAGCGCCAGGTCCGGGTTGCCGTCCGTGAGGTCCCGCACGCCCTCCGGCACCTCGGGCGGCGGCGCGTCGCGCGGAGCACTGGCGGGTCGCGCACGCACCCGGCTGCCGCGGCGCCCGTCGGTCTCGATGACCCCGCGCTCGCGCAGCGACCGGTACGCGGCCGCCACGGTGTTGGGGTTGACCCCCAGCTCCCCCGCCAGCTCCCGCATCGGCGGCAGCAGCGCTCCGGGCGCGAGGGCGCCCGAGCCGACGCCCGCTTCGATGCTCGCCGCGATGTCCGATGCGCGGCGCCCGCTGATCGTATATTCTCCTAGCACAAAGCCAATTATGCACTAGTACAACGGAGATCGCACCATGGGCGTCACCCCCGTCGACTACGCGCCGACCGAGCGCACCGTCCCGAGCCGCTCCCGCGACCGGGCCCGGTACGACCGCGAGACGGTGCACGCGATACTCGACCAGAGCTACCTCTGCCACCTGGGCTTCGTCCGCGACGGCGCGCCGGTGGTCCTGCCGACGCTCTTCGGCCGGGTGGGCGAGACCCTGTACGTGCACGGCTCCACCGGTTCGCGCCCGCTGCGTGCGGCGGGCAAGGAGGACCCGGGCCTGCCGGTCTGCCTGACGGTGACGCACGTGGACGGCCTGGTCCTGGCCAAGTCGGCCTTCCACCACTCGATCAACTACCGCTCGGTGGTCGTCCACGGCACGGCGTACGAGGTCACCGACGAGGCGGAGCGCCGGATGGCCCTCGACGCCCTGGTCGACCACGTCGTGCCCGGCCGCTCGGCCGACTCCCGGCCCGCCAACGCCAAGGAGCTCGCGGCCACGGCGGTCATCCGCCTGGACCTGAACGAGGTCTCCGCGAAGCTCCGTACGGGCGGCCCCAACGACGACGCCGAGGACCTGGACCTGCCCCACTGGTCGGGCGTGGTCCCGGTGGCCCCGGCGTACGGGACCCCCGTCCCGGCCGCCGAACTGGCCCCCGGCATCGCCGTCCCGGACTACGTCAGCGCGCTCTGAGCCTCCCGGGCGGGCCGGTCCGCGGGCCGGTCCGCCCCGCCCGCGGGCCTGCGCGCCTCGGCCACGATCAGCGCGCCCACCGCCGCCAGCAGCAGTGCGGTGCCCAGCACCACGGCGCCGGTCAGCCGCTCCCCGAGCACCACGACCGCGATGGCGGCCGCGCTCACCGGCTCGATCAGCATGATCACCGACACCGTCGCGGCCCGCACCGCCGCGGCCCCGGTGAAGTACAGGGCGTACGCCAGGGCCGTCGGCACCACGGCCACGTACACCAGCAGCCCGAGCACCCGCGCCGGCTCCCCGGTGTGCGGCAGCAGCCCCTCCACCGCCGCGAGCGGCAGCAGGCACACCGTGCCCACCCCCACCGACCAGGCGGTGGTCACCAGCGGGTCCCCGCCCGCGCCGCGCCGCCCGAGCCACCGCGCCCGCAGGGTCATCCCCGCGTACCCGGCGGCCGACAGCAGCGCCCAGCCGACCCCGAGCGGCCTGACCTCACCGCCCCCGGAGCCCAGCACCAGGACGGCCAGCCCGCCCAGCGCGCCTCCGACGGCGGCCACGCCGCCCCAGCCCAGCCGCTCCCCCATCCAGTACCGCGCGCCCAGCGCGATCATCACGGGCCCCGCGCCCAGGGTGACCACGGTGCCGACGGCCAGGCCGGTCTCACGGACGGCCCCGAAGTAGGCGGCCTGGAAGAGGGTGAACATCAGACCGGTCGCGATCAGCGAGGCCGCCGAGGGCCGGCGCCCACGCGCCGCCCGCGCGGGACGGCGACGGCGTACGGCCAGCACCCCCAGCAGCACCACCAGCCCGCCGGCGCTGCGCCAGAAGGACAGGGCGAGCGGACCGAGATCACTGGCCAGGAAGAGGAGGGAGGCGGCCGCCCCGGCGGTGCCCCAGGCGACTCCGGCGACGACGAGGTAGAGCAGGCTGCGCCCGGTGGCGGGCGAGTGGTTCGACACGTGGTTCTCCGTGCTCGCGTGAAGGATGAGGGTGAAGGGTCATCGCTTCGCGGGCAGCACGGGCCCGCCCCGGGGATCCCCGGGGCCGGCCTCTCAGGAGGGTGGCGGCCGCCCGCGCTAGGCGGCGGGCGGCGAGAGCACGGTCGAGTACATGGTGAGCACCCTACGCCCCGGCCGCCGTCCGGACCAGACCGCTCCTCAGGCCCTGGCCTTCTCCGGTTCGGCCCCGGTCCCGGCCTCCGGCAGGACCGATTCGCCCACCACCGCCGGCCCCGGCCGCGAGGACTGCGCGATGAAGGCCCCGCCGAGCACCAGCGCCCCGCCGGCCATCTGCCAGGCCGAGAGGTGCTCACCCAGCAGGACCCAGGCCAGCACGGTCGCGACGACGGCCTCCAGATTGGCCACGACACCCGCCACCTGCGGCGAGAGCATGCGCACGGAGACCACACCGGTCAGGTACGCGGCCACGGTGGCGACCAGCACCACCCAGCCCAGCAGCACCGCCGCGGGCACCCGCAGGCCCCCCAGCGCGGCGTCCCCGGCCAGCACCTGCCAGTCCATCTGCCAGGGGCGGGCCAGTACGGTCATCACCAGGGCGCCGACGATCATGCCGAACGCGATCACGCCCATGGGGTCGGGCACGTCGTCCCCGTCGGTGCCCTGGTCCGCGAAGACGAAGTAGAACGCCTGGCAGCAGGCGGCGGCCAGTCCGAGCAGCACCCCGAGCGGGTCCAGGCTCAGCCCGGCCCAGATCTCGACCACGCAGGCCAGCCCGGCCACCGCCACCGCCGCCCCGGCCGCGGCCGCCCGGGTCACCGGCTTGCGCTGCACGAACCGGATCCAGCCGAGCAGCAGCGCCGGCCCCAGGTACTCCAGCAGCAGCGCCACACCGACCGGGATCCGCGACAGGGAGGCGAAGTAGAACGCCTGCACACCCGCGACGGCGACCAGCCCGAAGCCGGCGATCAGCAGGGGCCGCCGCCGCACCAGGCCGCGGTGCCGCCAGGCCAGGGGCGACAGCACCAGGGCCGCCCCCGCCACCCGCAGCCACACCATGTGGAGCGGGTCCAGACCCGCCTCGATCAGCGGCTTCGCCGCGACGCCGGAACCACCGAACGCACACGCCGAGACGAGGGCGAGGCCCAGTCCGGCGTTCTTCCCTGACGCTTGCATCGGGCCATCATGACAGGGCGCGTCAGGAGCGTCACCAGTGTGACGCCTGTTGAGACGGAGCCGATACCGAACGTTCCGCCCTCCTGGATCTGACGGTCCATCAGTATTGAATGTTCCGACCCCCGGGACTACGTTCCGCCGCACGTACCCGACGAGAAGGGGTGGACGCATGGCTGAAGTCACCGCGGAATCACGCATCGAGGCGCCCGCCGCGAAGCTCTGGGCCCAGCTGACCGACTGGGGCGCGTACGGCCAGTGGAGCATGACCCACACCGACTTCCCGAAGGGCGGCCCCGAGACCCTCGCGGTCGGCACCACCTTCACCGAGAAAATGAAGATGATGGGCTTCCCCGCCGAGGTCCTCTGGACCGTCTCGGAGCTGGAGGACCAGCGCCGCTTCGCGATCACGGGCAAGGGCCCGATGGGGGTCGCCGTCCTCACCCGGTACACCCTGACCCCCGACGGCGAGGCCACGAAGGTCCGTATCGACGGGGAGTTCACGGGCGCCGCGGTGTCCCTGATGGCGGGCAAGCTCAAGGACTCGGCGACCGCCGCGCTGAACGAGTCGCTGCGCCGGCTGGCCACCCTGGTCGCCTGACCGGCCCGCACACGCCCGCAGGGCGGCGCGCCCGCGAGAGCTCTCGCGGGC
>NZ_JBEYJJ010000019.1:0-81626 GCF_040636215.1 Streptomyces sp. NPDC006687
CGGGGGGCCCCGGGGCCCCGCGCCGGGGGGCGGCCGCCCCCGCCCGGGCCCCCCCCCCCGACGGGGAGCCCGGCGGTCCGGCCTCAGACCTTTCCGCTGAACACCGGCAGGTAGCCGCTGGACTGTCCGGTGGCGGTGGGGTGGTACGACTCGCCGATGTTGGTCCAGTTGACGCTGTGCAGCCACGCGTCGCCGGAGCAGATCTCGTGGCCCGTGAAGGCCCCGGCGACCGAGGCGAAGGCGAAGCCGTGGTCCGCGGCGCGCTTGGCAATGGCGGCGTTGAGGTAGTCGGAGGCTCCGTTGATGGCGGAGCGCTCGCCCTCGGTGAGTCCGGCGATGCAGCTGCCGTTCAGCTGGTAGAAGCGGGGGTAGCCGAGCACGACCACCCTGGCGGAGGGGGCGCGGCTGCTGATGGCGTTGTAGACCTGGTCGAGCTGGCCGGGGAGGGTGGAGTCCACGTACGCCTTGGCCTGGTTGACGCGGTTGACACAGGTGGACTCGGACTGGAGGACACAGGTCGTCATCACGTCGGAGAACCCGGCGTCGTTGCCGCCGATGGTGATGCTGACCAGGTCGGTGCCGGAGTTGAGCGGGCCGAGCTGGCCGGAGAGGACATCGCCCGTACGGGCGCCCGAGCAGGCGGCGAAGGAGAAGGTCTGCGGGGCGTGGGCGGCGGCCCACAGCGCGGGGTAGGCGCGGGTGGTGCGCTTGCAACTGCCGCTGGCGGAGTCGTAGTTGCCGGATCCGACACCGGACGAGTACGAGTCGCCGAGGGCGACGTAGCCGAAGTCGGCCTGGGCGGACGCCTGCCCGGCGCCGAAGAGGGCGGCTCCGGCGGCGAGGATCAGGGAGGAGGCGAGGGCGGCGAGGCGTGGGAGTCTCATGCTCATGTGTGCGGCTCCTTGTGGGGGTTACTCCTGAGTTCTTGGTACAAGCAGCCACGGTTGGCCGGAAGTGTTCATGCCAAGAATTTTCGGAGTGGGCTTGGCGTCCGAATCTTCACTCCCGAACGTGTTTGAAGAGGGGACCGGCGCACCCGATCCGGCGAAACACGGGTGCGGGAGGGCAGTTCGTGCCGGATCATGGGCGCCATGCCAGCAGACCCGCATGACGCGCTGCCGATCCGCCTCCATGTAGACGACAGTGACTCACCGTCGGATGTCGTCGACGCCCTCTTCCTCGGCCGGTTCGCGACCGGCGAGCAGCCGTACGCGCAGAGCGTCTCCATCGAGCGGGTGAAGGCGGAGGCGACGCTGCTGCCCCCACGGGCCACCGTGCTCCGCTCGGCCCGCGACACCGACCGCAGCGCCACGCTCGCCGAGGGCGAGGGCTGGACGCTCCTGGTCTCCCGCTGGAGCCGGGGCGCGGACGTGACGGTCACCGCCGTCAGCGAGGAGCTCGCCCAGCGGGTGCTCGGCGAGGCCACGGACGGGGCCCAGGACGAGCCCGAACCGCAGCCGGACAACGTCACGATGGGCTTCTGGTACGTCTCCCCGCGCCGCGGCCCGTACCGGACGACGCGGCAGATCTCCGCGGGCACGTGGGCGGAGGTACGGCCCAACTACACGGCGCCGGTGGCGGCGGCGATGGACCGGCTGATGAAGGTCACCCCGGACGACATCGCCGGGCGGCTGCTCCTGTTGCACGGGCCGCCGGGGACGGGGAAGACCTCCGCCCTGCGGACGCTGGCCCGCTCCTGGCGCGACTGGTGCCAGGTGGACTGCGTCCTGGACCCCGAGCGGCTGTTCAACGACGTGGGGTACCTGATGGACATCGCGATCGGCGAGGACGAGGGCACCGCGAAGGGCCGCTGGCGGCTGCTGCTGCTGGAGGACTGCGACGAGCTGATCCGCGGCGAGGCGCGGCACACGGCGGGGCAGGCGCTGTCGCGGCTGCTGAACCTGACGGACGGTCTGCTGGGGCAGGGCCGCAACGTGCTGGTCGGGGTCACGACCAACGAGGACCTGGAGCGGCTCCACCCGGCCGTGGTCCGGCCGGGGCGCTGCCTGGCCCGCATCGAGGTCGGCCGGCTGACGCACGGTGAGGCGGTGGAGTGGCTCGGCACCGACGAGGGGATCTCCCGCGAGGGCGCCACCCTGGCGGAACTGTTCGCCCTCCGCCGCGGCACGGGCCCGGCGGCCGTCCTCCCGGCGCAGCCGCATGCGGAGGCGGGCCTCTATCTCTAGGCCGCGCCTCTCCCCCCAGGCCACGCCGCCCGGCTCTCCGGCCCCGCCGGCGTCCGGGGCGCGGGCGCGGTAACGCGGCTCCGCCGACGTCCCGGGCGCGGTCGCGCCGTTGTCCGGCCCCGCCTGCATGCGAGGCGCGGGGCCGGTAGCGCGGCGCCGCCCACGTCCCGGGCGCGGTCGCGCCGTTGTCCGGCCCCGCCTGCATGCGAGGCGCGGGGCCGGTAGCGCGGCGCCGCCCACGTCCGGGGGCGCGGTAGCACGGCCCCGCCGGCGGCCTGGGCGCGGTAGCGCCGTTGTCCGGCGCCGTCCGCATGCGGGGCGCGGGCGCGGTGGCGCCGTGTCCGTGTCCGGAGCCGGCGGAGCTAGCCGGTGGTGTAGCGGGCCCGCAGGGCGGCCGTGGCCGCGGCGAGGGCTTCGGGCTCCGTGAGCCCCAGCCGGTGCGCCCGCTCCGCGAACGCCTGTGCGGCGGCCGCCGCCTCCCGCGAGGAACCCTCGCCCGCCGCGACGAACGTCCCGTGCCGGCCCCGGGTCTCCACCACCCCGTCGGCCTCCAGCACCCGGTACGCCTTGGCGACGGTGTTCGCCGCCAGCCCCAGCTCCTCCGCCAGCCCCCGCACCGTGGGGAGCTTGAAGCCCACCGGGAGCCGCCCGGAGCGGGCCTGCTCGGCGATCTGCGCGCGCAGCTGTTCGTACGGGGCCGCCGCGCCGGCCGCGGCGTCGATCCTGAGCCTGAGGGGGTTGGTCGAGGTCACGCGCCGATTGTAATTCGCAGGCGCCGGAGGCGGATCCGCCCGTAACGTCGCCCTCATGAGCCTGCGCCCCGTACGCGTCCGCGACCTGCGCCCCGACGACCCCGCCGACGCGGAGGCCGTCGTCCGGGTGCGGCGCGCCGCCCTGCCCTTCATGGTGACCACCCCCGCGGGGGTCGCGTTCGAGCTCGGCTCCGCGCATCCCGGGGCCCGCTACCGCCTCCTGGTCGCCGAGGCCGCCGACGGCCGGATCGTCGCCACCGCCCAGGTCGGCCTCGCCCACGACAGCCCCGAGCCCGGCCAGTCGTACGTCAACGCCTGCGTCGACCCCGCCCACCGGAGCCTCGGCGCCGGAACCGCCCTGCTGCGCGCGGCGGAGGAGCACCTCGTCTCGTGCGGGGCCGTGGACGTGTACGCCTGGGTTCTGGACGAGCCCGCGCACCGGGCCTTCGCCGAGCGGCACGGCTACCGCTCCAGCCGGTCCGCGCACTTCCTGCGCCTGGACCTGGCGGCGGCCGCCCTCCCGCCGCTCCCCCGGGACCTGCCCGACGGGGTGGAGCTGCGCCCCGCCTCGGCCTTCGCCGGGGACCCCCGTCCGCTCTTCGAGGCCGACGCCGAGGCCACGGCCGACGAGCCGGGCGACGTCCCCGCCGAGCTGGACGACTACCAGGAGTGGCTGGACGGCGTCTGGCACGACCCGGCCCTCGACCACGGGCTGACCTCGGTCGCCCTCGTCGACGGGGTCGTGGCCGCCTTCTCCGCCGCCCGGACCGACGGCCGCACCCGCTACGCCTCGGCGATGACCGGCACCCGGCGCGCCTTCCGCGGCCGCGGCCTGGCCAAGCTCGCCAAGACGGACTCCCTGCACCGGGCCCGCGCGGCCGGGTACACCGACGCCTTCACGGGCAACGACGCCGGAAACGGACCGATGCTCGCGATCAACGCGGGGCTCGGCTACGAGATCTGCGCGACCGAGACCCGCTTCACCAAGAGACTTCGAGGAGCAGCACGGTGACCACCACCTGGACCATCACCCTCACCAAGGCCGGCCGGACCAAGATCGCCTATCCGGCGGCGCAACTGGCCGACGACGGCGACCGGATCTCGGTACGGGCGCCCTGGGCGGCCGAGGGCGTTCGGGACTTCGGGTTCGTCCGGTTCGAGCCCGGGGACGTGTTCGTCGAGCACTACTGGCGGACGCGCTGGTACGCCGTCAAGGAGGTGTGGAGCGGCGGAGGCGTCCTGAAGGGCTGGTACTGCGACATCACGCGCCCGGCCGTCGTCCGCGAGGGCGGGATCCTCGTGGAGGACCTGGACCTGGACCTGTGGGTGTCGGCGGACGGGAAGAGCGTCCTGCGGCTGGACGAGGACGAGTTCGCGCAGAGCGGGCTGGCCGCGAGCGACCCCGAGGCGGCGGCCCGGGCGGTACGGGCGCTGGACGCGCTGGAGGAGCAGGCCCGCTCGGCGGACGGCCTGACCGCCTTCCTGCGGTGACCTGAGCGGCCTTTCTGTGCGGGTGCTTAGGGCTTCCTTAAGCGGAGCCTAAGGATCCTCTCCCGGGCCGCGAACCCGGCCGGACGGGCCGGTGCGCGGGCTAGCTTGACGGAGCCGGCCGCGCCCCGACGGGGGCGCCGTCGCCCGGCGCCACCCCTGCCCCGTGCCCGAAGGAGATCCCCCATGCCCGCACCCCGCCGCACCGCCGCCCGTATCGCCGCCGCCGGCCTCGCCGCGCTCGCGGTGGCCGCGTACACGGCCGTCCCGGCGGCCGCCCACGGGTCGATGACGGACCCGGTCAGCCGGGTGGCGGGGTGCTACGCGGAGGGGCCGGAGGCGCCGAAGTCGGCGGCGTGCAAGGCGGCCGTCGCCGCGAGCGGGTCGCAGGCCCTCTACGACTGGAACGCGGTGAACATCGCGAACGCCGCCGGGAAGAGCAGGTCCCTGATCCCGGACGGGCAGCTGTGCTCGGCGGGCAACGCCAAGTACAAGGGGCTGGACCTGGCCCGCGCGGACTGGCCGGCCACCCCGATGTCCTCCGGGGCGCACACCTTCCGCTACAAGGGCACCGCCCCGCACAAGGGCTCGTTCGCGCTGTACGTGACGAAGGACGGCTACGACCCCTCGAAGCCGCTGAAGTGGTCCGACCTGGAGCCCGCGCCCTTCGCACAGGCCACCGACCCGGCCATGAGCGGCGGGGACTACGTCTTCACCGGGGTGGTGCCGAAGAAGTCCGGGCGGCACCTGATCTACAGCATCTGGCAGCGCTCCGACAGCCCCGAGGCGTTCTACACCTGCTCGGACGTGGTCTTCGGCAAGGACAGCGGCGGCAGCGGTACGGGCGGTACGGGCGCCTCCGCGCAGCCCGGCCGGACCGCGACCGCCGCGACGCCCCAGGCACCCAAGGCCCCCACGGACCGTCAGGTCGCCGACGGGGCGGGCAGGTCCACCGTCGAGCACGGCGGGCACGGCGACGACGACCCGGCGACGAACGGCCGGGCCGCCGCCTCCCCCGCCTCCCCCGCCGCCGCGCCGGTCTCCGCCCCGGCCCCCTCCCCCGCCGGCGGGAGGGAGGGCGGCAACCTCGCGGAGACCGGCGGGAACGGCGCCACCCCGGCGCTGGCCATCGCGGGCGCCGGGGTGGTGGCCGTGGGTGCGGCCGTACTGTTCGCGGTGGCCCGCCGCCGGGCCACCGCCGCCGACCGGAACGTGCGGTAGCGGTCAGGCGCCTGTGAGCAGGGGACAGCGGTCAGCGGTCAGGAGTCAGGGGCCGGTGATCAGTCGAAGACCGAGGCGCACGTGGTGCGTTCCGCGTGCGCCGGGTCGAGGGCGTTGACCGCCTCGTGCCAGGCGATCCGGTCGGTCAGGCCGATGGCCACGTGCTCCGAGAGGTCCAGGGGGCACAGGTCCTGGAGGAGGACGTTGCGCACGTTCGGCCCGTTCAGGAAGCCGCTCGTGTAGGGCGTGACCACCTCGTCGTACTTGGTGGCGATCACCGTGTAGGCGACCCCGGGGACGGTGTCGCCGCCCGCGTTCAGCTTCTGCTGGAAGGCCGAGCCGGTGATCTGGTCGGCCAGCCCCGGGGTCGCCGTGCTGATCAGGTCGGCGGCGCCGGGGAAGTACGGGAGCAGCTGGGTGAAGCCGGACAGGGTGGTGCCGTGGTTGTCGGGGGCGAGCCCGACGAGGGCGTTGACCTTGGCGGCGCCGCCGAGGAACTTCAGGTAGTAGCGCGGCATCATGCCGCCCTGGGAGTGGCCGACGAGGTCGGCCTTGGCGGCGCCGGTGGAGGCCAGCACCTTGTCGACGAAGGTGTCGAGCTGGCCGGCGGAGGAGGCGATGGGGCCGAGGCCGTTGAAGAGGGGCACGCCCGGCAGCTGGCCGTAGTCGAGGGAGTAGACGCAGTAGCCGCGGTGGACCAGGTAGGGGGCGAAGCCGAGCCAGTTGTCGACGGAGTTGCCGAAGGTGCCGTGGACGAGGACGACCGGGCGGGGATGTTCGGCGGACGGCTTGCAGGACCAGTCGTTCCAGCCGCTGCTGGGAGCGGCCGCCGCCTGCGCTGCGCCGGTGGGGGCGACGAGCGCGGCGGCGGCCAGGGTGAGGACGGCCAGCGGGCGGAGCAGGCGTCTCCAGGGCAGCATCGTGTGATCTCCTCGCGGTCAAGGGGAATGGCGTGGGGGTTCCGTCCCGTGATCCGGATCACAAGGGGTGCTGCTGCGGCCAAATTACGGGCGAGTAGCAAGACTTGGAAGTTACGCGGCGGTAAAAATTCGTGTGTCCAGCGCGCCTCCAGCTCCGCTCGTCGAGGATGGATGCCCCTGGCCCCCACCCACGAGGTGATCACCGCCATGCACGAGGCCCCTGGAGCCGGTACCGCCCTGGCCACCGCGTCCGCGCTGGCGGCCGACCCACTGGTCGCCGCTGTCACGGAGACGGCCGTACGGGTGCTGCGGCCGCAGGCCGAGCGGACGGCGGCCGAGGGGGTGCCCCGTACGCATCTGGACGCGCTCGCCGCCTGCGGGGCGTACGGGCTGATCGGATACGAACCGGGGGCGTCTTCCGGCCTCACCCCCCGTCAGGTGGTGCGGGAGGTGCATGAGGTGCTGGCGGCGGTGGACCCGTCGACCTGGTTCGTGTGGACCCAGCACGTCCCGCTGGCCAAGGCGCTCGTCCAGGCTCCGGGCCCGGCGGCCGCCGCCCTGCGCGAGAGCTGGCTGCCCGCCCTGCTGCGCGGGGAGCGGCGGCCGACGGCGGGCTTCGCCTTCCTGCGCCATCCGCGGCCGCCCATCACGGCGGAGCGGGTGCCGGGCGGGTGGCGGCTGGCCGGGCGGATGCCGTGGGTGACGGGCTGGGGGGTGGCCGACTCCCTGTACGTGGGGGCGGTCACCGACACCGACGAGGCGGTCCTCGCGCTGGTCGAGTGCGGCCCCGGGGCGGAGGGGCTCAGCGCCGTCGACGGGGCCCCGCTGTGGGCGATGGGCGGGACGCACACGGCCTCCGTCGAACTGCGCGGGCTCCTGGTGCCGGACGACCGGGTGCTCGGGGTCCTGCCCCGGGCCGACTGGATCCGGGCGTACGACCTGGAGAACGCCGACGCCCAGCCGGCCGTCTTCGGCCAGCTGCGCGCCACCGCCGACTTCCTGCTCCGCTCAGCCCCCTACGAGGAACTCGGCCTGCGCCTCGCGGAGAGGACCGCCCGGCTGCGCGCCGAGGCGTACGCCCTGCGCGACGGGCTCCCGGCGGGCGAGGGCGCCGGAGCCCGCCTCTCCCTGCGGGCCGCCGCCCTGGACCTGGCCGTACGGGCGGCCGCCACCTGCGTGGCCGTCGCGGGCGGCCGGGCCATCCAGTACGGGCACACCGCCGGCCGGCTCTCCCGGGAGGCCCAGTTCCACCTGATCCAGGCCCAGACCACCCCCCTGCGCACGGAGACGGCCCGTCTGATGCTGGGCGACCTCTGAGGGACCGGGCCCCTGGAACAGCGCGGCCGGACGGACCGTGCCCGGGCCGAAGCGGGCGTTGGCCCGGTCGATGGCGGCCTCCACCGTCAGACGGGCCTCGCGGACCGGGTCCAGCGAGAGCTGCCGGGTCACGCCCTCCGCGGCCGTGAGGTCCTCGGCGCGCAGCACCATGCCGGTCAGCCGGGCCCGTTGCAGGCCCGCCGCGTCCATCAGGCGGTACGCGAGGGTGCGGAGGTCCTCGTCGTGGGCGGAGGGTTCCGTCAGGCGCCGGGAGCGTTCCCAGCGGGCGCCGCCCGCGAACTGCAGGGTCAGGCACAGGGACCGGGCGGCCTGGCGGCGTCCGCGCAGCTGCGCGCCGAGCCGGACCACCAGGCCGAGCAGCGCGGCCCGGGCGTGCGGCCCGTCCAGCTCCTGGCGGGTGAAGGCGGTCCGGACGGCGGCGGAGGAGGGCAGGTCGCGCGGGGTGACCGGGCGCGGGTCGATCCCCCGGGCGCGCTCCGCGACGAGCCGGCCGGCCCGTTTGCCGAGGATCCGCTCCAGGACCCCGGGCGGGACCGCGGTGAGCGCCCCGACGGTGTGCAGCCCGTACCCGCGCAGCGCGTCGGCCTGGCGGGGGCCGAGCCCGTGCAGGGCCTCCACGGGCAGCGGGGCGAGGAAGCCGGCCACCTCCTCCCCGGGCACGGCGAGGACCCCGCCGGGGTCCGGGACCCGGGCGGAGGCCATGGCCGCCACGGCCCAGGTGCCCGCGACGCCGATCCGTACGTCCGTCCCCAGCCGGGCCACCGCCCGCAGCCGGACCACCTCGGCGATCCGGGCGGCGTCGGCGCCGAAGTACCGCCGGGCGCCGCGCACCTGGACCAGCGCGGCCCGCGGCGGCAGGGCCTGCACCAGCGGGGAGAACTCCCGCAGCAGCTCCAGCACCTCCCGGTAGCCCTCCCCGGACAGGGCGGAGGCGCACCGCACGTGCAGCACCCCGGTCCCGGCGGACACGGCGGCCGCCCCGGGGGCCGTGAGGCAGGCGGCCGGGGTCATCCCGCGCTCCCCGGGCTGGAGTGCCACAGCTTGCGGCCGGTCGCGGCGCGGTCGCCGGGCGGCTGGAGGTCGGCCCACGGGTTCATCTCGTAGCCGGTCGGCAGGTGGATGCGCCGGCCGCTGTCCCCGGGCCCCTCGGGCAGGGGCTGCGCCAGCCGTGCCGTGACGGCCTCCAGGCCCTCCTCCTCGCGCAGCCGCACCAGTGCGGCGAGGTCCCAGGCGGCAGCCCCGACCACGCTCAGGCTCCGCGGGCCGCGCCGCTGCACGACTCCCCGGACCAGCAGCAGGAAGGAGTGGAAGACGGTGTACGCGCACGCCTCCTGGCTGTCGTCGAAGAAGGCCAGGTCGACCAGGCCGGTGCCGTCGTCCAGGGTGGTGAAGACCACCCGCTTCCCGGAGCGGATCGGCGGGGTCTGGGTGGCCGCCTTGGCGCCCGCGACGAGCACGGTCCGCCCGTGCGCGGCCTCCCGCAGCCGGCGGGCGGGGACCACGCCCAGCTCGGCGAGGAAGGCGTGGTGGTCGTCCATCAGATGGCGGGAGGTGTCCATGCCGAGGACGCCGAGCTCGGCGCTGAGCCGTTCGGCCTCGGTCAGGTCGGGCAGGCCGACGGGGGCGGTGGCCCGGCCGCCGCCCAGCGGGAGCTGGGCCGCGCCGCGGACTCCGGCGGCGCGCTGGGCTCCGTGCAGTTCCGTCAGGTGCAGGAGCAGGTCGCGGCGGTTGGCGGCGAAGGCGTCCAGCGCGCCGACCTGCGCGAGCCGTTCGGCCACCGGGCGGCCCGGGTGGGCGCGGTCCCAGAAGTCGCGCAGGGAGGCGTACGGCTGTCCGGCCTCGATGCGCAGGGCCTCGGCCTCGCTGATGCCGTGGACGTCGGACAGGGCGAGCCGCAGCCCCCACTTCTCCGGGTTACCGGACACCAGTTCGATACGGTGGGCGACCGCCGAGCGGTTCACGTCCAGCGGCAGCACCGGCACGCCCCGCCGCCGGGCGTCCGCCAGCAGCAGCCGCTTGGGGTACATGCCGGGGTCGTGGGTGAGCAGCCCGGCGTAGAAGGCCGCCGGGTGGTGGGCCTTGAGCCAGGCCGACTGGTACGTGGGCACGGCGAAGGCCACCGCGTGCGCCTTGCAGAAGCCGTAGCTGCCGAACGCCTCGACGATCTCCCAGGTACGGGCGACCACCTCCGGCGGGTAGCCGCGCCCGGCCGCCGACGCCGCGAACCACGCCTTGATCCGGCCCTGGGACTGCGGGTCGGAGAGCCCGCGCCGGACCCGGTCGGCCTCGTCACGGCCGCAGCCGGTCATGACGTGCACGATCTCGATGATCTGCTCGTGGAAGACCACCACCCCGTAGGTCTCGCCCAGCGCGTCGGCCAGGTCCGGGTGCGGGAAGCGGACCGGGGCGCGTCCGTGCCGGGCCTCGATGAAGGGCCTCACCATGTCGGCGGCGACCGGGCCGGGCCGGAAGAGGGAGATGTCGACGACCAGGTCGTGGAAGGCGGCCGGCTGGAGCCGTCCGACCAGGTCGCGCTGGCCGGGGGACTCGATCTGGAAGCAGCCCAGGGTCTCGGCGGAGCGGATCAGCTCGTACGTCGGCCCGTCGTCCGGCGGCACCTGCGCGGGGTCGTCCAGGTCGAGCTCCTGCCCCGTGGCGCGGCGCAGCTCCGCGACGGCGTGTGCCATCGCGGACTGCATCCGTACGCCCAGCACGTCGAGTTTGAGCAGCCCGAGGTCCTCCACGTCCTCCTTGTCGAACTGGGACATGGGCAGGGGTGCGCTTCCCGCGCCCTCGGGGCCGAGGGGGACCTCGCCGCTGGTGGGGACCACGGGGGTGCGCTCCCGCAGGGTGGCATCGGAGAGCAGGACCCCGCACGGGTGCATGGCGGTGCCGCGCGGCAGGGCGTCCAGCGCCTCGACGAGCTCCCACATCCGGGCGTACTCCTCCCCCCGCACCTCGTCCCGTACGCCGCGCAGTTCGGGCAGCTCGGCCAGGGCGGCGCGGGCGTCGCGGGCGCGGATGTGCGGGAACGCCTTGGCGAGCCGGTCGACGGTGGCCGGGTCCATGGACAGGGCGGCGCCGACGTCGCGGACGGCGTGGCGGACCCGGTAGGTCTCGGGCATGGCGACGGCGGCGACGCGTCCGGTGCCGAAGCGGGTGAGGACGCGGCGGTAGACCTCCAGGCGGCGGGCGGACTCCACGTCGATGTCGATGTCGGGCAGGACGCGGCGGCGCCGGGACAGGAAGCGCTCCATGAGCAGGCCGTTGGCGACGGGGTCGGCGTGCGCGATGCCGAGGAGGTGGTTGACGAGGGAGCCGGCGCCGGAGCCCCGGGCGGCCACCCGGATGCCCATCTCCCGTACGTCGTCCACGACCTGGGCGACCGTCAGGAAGTACGAGGCGTAGCCGTGGAAGGCGATGACGTCGAGCTCCTCGTGCATCCGGTCCCAGTACGCGCGCTCCCCCGCGTAGCCGCGCAGCACCATGCCGGCGCAGGCGCGGGAGGTGAGCACCCGCTGGGCGGTGCGGTGGGCGGCGCCGACCAGGGCGGGCTCGGGGAAGCGCACGGAGCCGAGGCCGAGGTCGTCCTCGGGGTCCACGGAGCAGGCCGCGGCGGTCTCGCGGGTGTGCGCGAGGAGCCGGCGGGCGTCGGCGGGGCGCAGTCCGGCCGCCTGGGCGATCCGGTCGGCGGCCTCGGCCATGGCGTCGGGGTCCTTGAGCCAGCGCTCGCCGCTGTCGAGGGGTCCCCGGGGGTCGACGGGGACGAGGCGCCGGGCGGCGTCGAGGACGTCGGCGACGGGGCCCTGGCCGGGGTCGGCGTAGCGGACGGCGTTGGTCAGCACGGCCGGGACGCCCTGTTCGGCGGCGAAGCCGACGGTGCGGGCGGCCAGGCGCAGCGAGCCGGGGCCGGTGCCGGGGCGGCCGTGGTGGACGGCCTCCAGGCGCAGGGAGTGCCCGTAGGCGTCCCGCCAGGGCGCGAGCAGCCGCGCGGCCCGGTCGGGGCGTCCGGCGGCCAGTGCCCGGCCCACCTCGGAGCCGGGGCCGAGCAGGACGAACACCCCGCCGCCGCCGAGCGCCTCCCAGGGCGCCAGGGGCTGCCCGCGGTCTCCGGCCGGGCCGGGGGCGTGGGCCGCGGTGACCAGGTGGCACAGCTGTGCCCATCCGGCGGCGCCGTCGCGGGCCAGGAAGAGGGCGCGGGGGGCGGACTCGTCCACGAAGGCCCCGCCCCGGACGGGCGCCCGCCGGCGGTACGAAGCCTCCCCGGCCCGTCCGGAACCGGCCGCCGCGCCGACTGGCGCACCTGCCGGACCGCCGCCGACGGCCCCGCCTGACCGCCCGCCGGCCGCCCCGCCGGGCAGCCCGGCCGGGGCGACGGCCAGGTCCACTCCGAACAGCGGCCGGATCCCGGCCGCCGCGGCGGCCTTCGCGAAGCGGACCGCGCCCGCGAGGGTGTCGCGGTCGGTCAGGGCGAGGGCGTCCATGCCCCGCTCGGCGGCGCGTTCCGCCAGCCGCCGGGGGTGCGAGGCGCCGTAGCGCACGGAGAACCCCGAAACGGTGTGCAGATGCGTGAAACCGGGCACCCGCGGCCCTCCTGCTTCCCTCGTCCTTCGTGCCACCCCCTTCTCCCCACCATAGAGCAATTCGAATATCCGTGCGAAACACTTGTTCGATCATCCATTCGCCCCGCCCCTGCTGCGCCCGGCCGCCCGCGCGCCGAGCGTGGGGGCATGACCCAGCCCACCGAGCGCACCGACACCCAGGCGGGCCCGTCCGGCGGGTTCCTCGCCGAGATCAAGGACGCCGTGACCCTCCGGGCCGCCGTGCTCGTCCTGGGGGTGCTGGCCCTCCAGCTGGCCTTCATCACCTCCTACATCGGCGCCTTCCACCACCCCAGGCCCAGCGAGATCCCCCTCTCCGTGGCCGCCCCCGCGCAGCCGCTCGCCGTGCGCACCGCGGAGCGGCTCGGCGCCCTGCCCGGCAAGCCGCTCGCCCCGAGCGCCGTCGCGGACGAGGCGACGGCGCTCGCCCGGGTCAGGAACCGCGAGGCGGACGGCGCGCTGATCCTCCAGCCGGACCGCCCCGAGGACCGGCTGCTGGTCGCGAGCGGCTCCGGGGCCTCCCTCTCCCAGGCCCTGGAGCAGATCCTCACGGCGGCCGGGAAGTCCCAGGGCCGGGGGCTGACCGTCGTCGACGTGGCCCCGGCCGACCGGGGCGACAGCCGCGGCCTGAGCTCCTTCTACCTGGTCGTGGGCTGGTGCGTGGGCGGCTACCTCTGCGCCGCGGTCCTCGCCATCAGCGCCGGCGCCCGGCCGGCGAACTCCGCCCGCGCCGTCATCCGGCTCGGCGCGCTGCTCCTGTACGCGATCGCCGCCGGGCTGCTCGGCGCGGTCATCGCGGGCCCGGTGCTGGGCGCCCTGCCCGGGCCGGTCCCGGCCCTGTGGGGGCTCGGCACCCTGGTGGTCTTCGCGGTCGGCGCGCTCACCCTGGCCCTCCAGGGGCTGGCGGGCGTGGTCGGCATCGGCCTGGCCATCCTGCTGGTCGTGGTGCTCGGCAACCCGAGCGCGGGCGGCGCCTACCCCTACCCGCTGCTGCCGCCGTTCTGGCGGGCGATCGGGCCGGCCCTGCCGCCGGGCGCCGGTACGTACGCCGCCCGCTCCATCGCCTACTTCCGGGGCAACGGCGCGGCCGGCCCGATGCTGGTCCTGTCGGCCTGGGCGGTGGCCGGGTCCGCCGTCACACTGGCCTGCGCGCTCGCCCGGCGCGGCCGGCCGGGGGCCGCGGTGGGCAGCGGGCTGCCCGACGACGCTCCGTCCGTACCCCGTTTCGCGGACGGCGGCACGGAGCCCCGCTGAGCGCCCCCGGTGCGCCCGTCCCCGTACGACGGCGGGCTACCGCATCGCCCGCCCCGGGAGCACAATCGCCCTGACTGCTCGCGCCTGACGTGAGGGAGGGAGCGCGTGCGCGAAGAGGTGCGCACCGCTGACGGACGCGTCCTGACGGCGGAACACTGGGGCGATCCGGAGGGCAAGCCGGTCTTCCTGCTCCACGGCATGCCCGGCAGCAGGCTCGGCCCGGCCCCCCGGGGCATGGTCCTCTACCAGCGGCGGGTGCGGCTCATCGCCTACGACCGGCCCGGCTACGGCGGCTCCGACCGCCATCCGGGGCGCACCGTGGCCGACGTGGCCCAGGACGTGGCCGCCATCGCCGACGCCCTCGGCGTGGACACGTTCGCCGTGGCCGGCCGCTCCGGCGGCGCCCCGGGGGCCCTGGCCTGCGCCGCGCTGCTGCCGGAGCGGGTGACACGGACGGCGGCCCTGGTGCCCCTCGCGCCCCGGGACGCCGAGGACCTGGACTGGTTCGCGGGGATGGCCGCCTCGAACGTACGGGAGTACACCACCGCCGCCGCCGACCCCGAGGAGCTCACGGCCCGGCTGATCCCGCGCGCCAGCGGTATCGCCCGGGACCCGGGGCGCCTGCTGGACGAGCTGCGCCGGGAGCTGACCGCCAGCGACCGGATGATCGTCGCGGACGCCGGACTGCGCTCGATGCTGCTGCGCAACTACCGTGAGGCGCTGCGGAGTTCGGCGTACGGGTGGATCGACGACATGCTCGCCGCCAGCGTCCCCTGGGGGTTCGACCCCGCCGACATCCGCTGTCCGGTGCTGATCTGGCACGGGGAGCTCGACGTGTTCTCCCCCGTGGGGCACGCCCGCTGGCTGGGCCGCCGCATCCCCGGCGCCACCACCACCATCGACCCGTACGCCGCCCACTTCGCGGCCCTGCGCGCCCTGCCCGGCATCCTGACCTGGCTGCTGCGCGAACTGCCCGCCCCTTCCGTGGAGGAACAGCAGCCGGCCTGAGCCCCCCTACGCCCCGGCCGCCGCCCCGGCCAGCAGGGCCAGCACCCCGGCGAGCCGGGCGCGGACGGCGGGGTCGGCGACGGTCCCGTCGGCGCCCACCGCCGCCCGGTCCACCGGGAGCCGTACGCAGGCGGCGTCGACCACGGCGGCACCCGTGTAGCCGAACACCGTTCGCAGCGTGGCCTCGGCGCCCCCGCCACGGCCCGGGGCGGCGGCGTTCACCCAGGCCACGGGCTTGTCGGAGATCTCGGTACCGCCCACGGTCCAGTCCAGCAGGTTCTTGAACGAGCCCGGCAGGGTGCCCGCGTACTCCGGCGTGCAGACCAGCAGCGCGGCGGCCCCGGCGATCGCCTCCCGCAGCGCGGCCACGGGAGCGGGCAGCGGGTCGGTGTCGTCGTCGGGGTTGAAGTGCGGGAGATCGCCGAGCCCTTCGTACCGGACGGCGCTCACCGGCGCGGGCGCGCCGGCCCCGGACCCGGCGGCCGCGGACTGCGCGGCCACCGACTCGGCGGTGCGCAGGACGGCCTCGTTGACGGAGCCGGCGCGCAGGCTCCCGGAGAGCAGCAGGATGACGGGACGTGCGGGTGAGGTGGACATCCGTCCACGCTACCGACCGGCCGGGGACCCCCGTCGGCCGCCTCGGGAAGAACTGGATCTTGCCGGGGGGCGAACGGCCGGGACGCCACCTGGAGAATTCCCCCATTCTTTCTATAGAACGCTTGACCAGGCGTCATGTCTCGGTTGCCAATGGGATGCGGGCGAGTAAAGTCCGAGCCAGACGCCGGCGGCGTGCCGGAGTCACTCCCTCCCATTCCCTGTGGCCTCCCCGAGGACGGTGCCATGAACACTCCCCCGACCCCGCCGAACAAGGACCGCCGGGTCCCGCTCGGCAAGATCGACGTCCGCAGCGCGCCCATTGCCGCGGCTCTCGGCCGGGTCCTGCCGCCGGAATCCGGTCGTCACGCGCAGGCACCGATCTTCAACTCTGCGCTCTGACAGCGAAGTACCCGCTCTAGACTGGTGGAATGACCGGCCTGATCGCATTTCGCGAGATCGTCCTGAAGGTTCACAGCAGATGCGATCTCGCTTGTGATCACTGCTACGTCTACGAACACGCCGATCAGAGCTGGCGAGCCCGGCCGAAAGTGATCTCCCCCGGGGTCATTTCCCGGACCGCGTCGCGGCTCGCCGAACATGCCCGTGACCATGCACTCCCCTCTGTCACGGTGATCTTCCACGGAGGGGAACCCCTGCTCGCGGGCCCCGACCGGCTCCGCCTCGTGTGCGAGGAACTCACCCGCGCGCTCGCCGGAACGGCCGCCCTGGACCTGCGGATCCACACCAACGGGCTGCGCCTCGACCCCCGCTACCTGGACCTCTTCGCCGAGTACGGCGTCCGGGTCGGCATCTCACTCGACGGGGACCGCGCGGCCAACGACCGCCACCGGCGCTTCGCCGACGGCCGCTCCAGCCACCCGCTGGTCCTCCAGGCCGTGGCCCTGCTCCGCTCGGAGCCCTACCGCCACCTGTACCAGGGCCTGTTGTGCACCGTGGACGTGGCCAACGACCCGGTCGCCGTCCTGGACGCCCTGGTCGCGCTGGAGCCGCCCCGGGTGGACTTCCTGCTCCCGCACGCCACCTGGCAGACCCCGCCGCCCCGGCCCGAGGGCGTGCCCGACGCCTACGCCCGCTGGCTGCTGCGGGTCTTCGACCGCTGGGAGCAGCTGGGGCGGCCGGTGCCCGTCCGGCTCTTCGAGTCCCTGCTGTCCACCCTGCGCGGGGGCCCCAGCCTGACGGAGTCCCTGGGCCTGGCCCCGACCGACCTGGTCGTGGTCGAGACCGACGGGACGCTGGAGCAGGTCGACTCCCTCAAGAGCGCCTTCGAGGGGGCCGCGGCCACCGGGTTCAACGTCTTCGACCACACCTTCGACCAGGTCGCCGCCCATCCGGGGGTACGGGCCCGGCAGCTGGGGCTGGCAGGCGTCAGCGGCACATGCCGCCGGTGCCCTGTCGTACGTTCGTGCGGCGGCGGGCTCTACACCCACCGCTACCGGGAGGACGGCGCGGGCGGCGCGGGCTTCGACAACCCCTCCGTCTACTGCTCCGACCTGCGGGAACTGGTGGAGGGGGTGGAGGGGCGGACGGCCGCCCGGGAGAGCGCCCCGGAGCTGGCCGACCCCGCCGAACTCGCCCGCTCCCAGGAGGAGCTGACCCGCGCGCTGCTGGCCCGGCTGCACGGGGAGCTCGCCGCCGACCCGGACTGGGCGCGGGCCTGGGAGCTGCTGACCGGGGTCGAGGTGGCGGACGCGGACGCGCTGGACGCCGTACTGGGCCACCCGTTCACCCGTACCTGGGTCCTGGAGTCCCTGGACGAGGCCCGCGAGGGCCGTCTGGACGCTCCGGGCGCGGCCCGCAGGCTGGCCGCGCTGGCGGCGGCGGCCGTCCTGCGCGGCGGTCTGGAGCCGGCGGCGGAGGTGGCGTACCGGGACGGGGAGGTGTACCTGCCGACGCTGGGCCTGCTGCGGCTCGGGGAGCCCGGTACGGAGGGCCGGGCCGCGCTGCACGCCACCGGCGAGGGGTACGCGGTGGTCCGGGCGGGCCGTACCGAGCACCGCTTCGGCCCGGCGGCGGGGGACGCGCGCTGGCTGCCCGTACGGACCTGGCGGGCGGGGCCGCAGCAGCAGCCGGTGGCACTGGAGGACCTGGACCCGTACCGCAACTGCTTCGCCCGTCCGCCCCGGCTGCGCCTCGGCGCGGGGGAGGCCGACGCGTGGCGGCGCCGCCTGGACGCGGCCTGGGCCCTGCTGCACCGCACCGTCCCCGAGTTCGCCCGGGCGGCCGCCGCCGGGCTGAGCACCCTGACCCCCCTGGCGGGCGGCCCGCGGGCGCAGGGCTGGGGCGAGGCCGGGCGGCACGGGCCGGGCGCGCTCGGGGTGCCGTACACCGCCGGGGTGCGGGAGACCGCGCTGGCGCTGCTGACCGGGCGACGGCGGGCCCGGCTGCGGGCGCTGACCGAGGTGGCGGACCTGTACGCGCTGGACGGCGCCTGGGAGCACCCCTCGCCGTGGCGGACCCGCCCGGTGCCGGTGTCGCGGCTGCTGGCCGACGTCCACGAGCGGGTGGCGCTGGAGGCGTACCGGCGGGCCACGACCACCCAGGAACCGGGCGGGGCGGACCGGATCCACCGGGCCCTGGACCGGCTGGCGCAGGCGCCCGAGCTGACGGTGACGGGCAAGCGGCTGGTGGAGGAGCTGCGCTGGGAACTCAAGGCGGTGGACGCGTGACCCGCCCGGGCGTCCTGGCCCTGGCCGGCCGGCTGCGGCTGCTCGGCGTGCGCCCGGGGCAGAGGCTGCTGGTGCACGCGGCGCTCGGCGGCACCGGCCTGCATCCGCAGACCCTGCGCGCGGCCCTGACCGGGGTCCTGGGCCCCCGGGGCACCCTGGTGGTCCCGGCGTTCACCCCGGAGAACTCCCTGACCTCCTCCGCCCACCTGGCCCGGATCGCCGGCCTGGGCGAGGAGGCGGTGGCGGCCTTCCGGGCGCGGATGCCGGCCTTCGACCCCGAGCGCACCCCGAGCCAGGGCATGGGCGCCTTCGCCGAGGCGGTCCGTACCGCGCCGGGCGCCGCCCGCAGCGGCCATCCGCAGACCTCTTTCGCCGCGCTCGGCGCGGACGCGCGGCGGATCTGCGCGGAGCACCGGCTGGAATGCCACCTGGGCGAGGATTCGCCGTTGGGGAAACTGTGCTGGGAGGGAGGGCAGGTACTCATGATCAACGTGGGCTTTTCCTCCTGCACCGCTTTCCACCTCGCGGAGTACCGAATTCCGAAGCCCCCCTTGCGCATGTACGACTGTGTGGTGAAGGTGAACCTTCCGGGCGGGCGGAGGGGGAACGGGGACGAGGGCGAGTGGACCCGGTACGAGGACGTCGCCCTGGACGACAGTGATTTCGCGGAGATCGGCCGGTCCTTCCCGGATCCGCTCCTGCGCAGGGGAATGGTGGGCGGGGCAGCCGCCGTTCTCTTCTCGCTCGCCGACGCAGTCGATCACGCCCGGACCTGGATGACCGAAAACAGACGCTGATTGACTGAACGAGGAGGGGATGTGACGCAGGAGCTCCGGAATGATGTTCCTTCGCTCGCATCTTCGGGACGGGGGTCGTGTGCCCGCATCAGTGCAGCCGTATTTTTTTCTGAGTTACGCGCATACACCGAGGTTCGGGCCCGGAGGACCCGACCCGGACATGTGGGTGGAACGGCTCTTCCGTGATCTGTGCAACCACATCATGGCGCTCACCAGCCTGCCCGCCGGCGCCGAGGTCGGCTTCATGGACCGCGAGATACGCAGCGGCGAGGGCTGGTCGGAACGGCTCGCCTCGGCGCTCGCGACCTGCCGGGTCTTCGTCCCCCTGTTCTCGCCGCGCTACTTCGCCAGCGAGATGTGCGGCAAGGAGTGGTTCGCCTTCGCGCAGCGCGCCATCCAGCTGGGCGCCGCCGCCAACGAGAAGACCGAGGCCATCGTCCCCGCCCTGTGGGTGCCGGTCCCTCCCTCCCAACTACCCGTTCCGGCCGAGCGGTTGCAGTTCAACCACAACACCTTCGGCGAGCGCTACGTCACCGACGGGCTGTACGGCCTGATCAAACTGCGCGGCTACGCGGAGCAGTACGAGCACGCCGTGTACGAACTGGCCCGCCGGATCGTGGGGGTGGCCGAGACCGTACGGCTGAAGCCGGTCCGGCCGCTGGACTACCGGGTGGTGCCCAGCGCCTTCGGCCCGGGGGGCGGGGCGCCTGGCGGCGGCTCCGCCCGGACCCTCCATGTGACGGTGGCCGCCGCCTCCCGGCACGACCTGCCGGCGGGCCGCAGTCCCGAGTACTACGGGGAGAGCGCGCTGGAGTGGAACCCGTACCACCCCGCCTCCCAGCGGCCCGTCGCGTACGTCGCCGAGGAACTCGTCAAGAACCTCAACTACCAGACCACCCTGTCCTCCTTCGACGACGAGGCCGGGCACTTCGACGCCAAGCAGCCGCCGACCCGGCCGGAGATCCTGATCGTGGACCGCTGGGCGGTGGAGGACGAGCACCGCCGCCGGCGCCTGGCCGCCTTCGACCAGGAGCACCGGCCGTGGATCAACGTGGTGGTGCCCTGGAACCGCTACGACCACCAGAGCCGGGCCAGGGAGGAGGAACTGGCGCGCCGCCTGGAGGAGACCCTGCCGGTGAAGATGGGCCAGGGCCGGGCCGCCTGCCGGGCCGCCGCCAACGGGGTGGCCGGCGTGGAGACGCTCGGGCAGATCCTGCCACAGGTGGTGGAGGCGGCCGCGCAGCAGTTCCTCAGACACGCGCAGGCGTATCCGCCGGCCGGGCACACCCCCACCGAAAGACGGCGCCTGGTCGGGCCGATGGGGATGAGCGACCCGCCCCCGGCCCCCTTCCCGCCCGCCGCACACCAGCAGGGACCGGGCCGCGGCGACGCGGCCGACGACAGCACCGACACCGACCGGGGGGACGCGGATGACAGCCAGTCGTGACAGCCGAGACGGACGCATCGTCACCTTCTACTCGTACAAGGGCGGGACCGGCCGCACGATGGCGCTGGCCAACACCGCCTGGATCCTCGCCTCCAACGGCAAGCGGGTGCTGGCGGTGGACTGGGACCTGGAGGCCCCGGGACTGCACCGCTTCTTCCACCCCTTCCTGGACCCCTCCACCCTCGGGGCCACCACCGGGGTCATCGACCTGATCAGCGAGTACGCCTGGGCCGCCACCAGCCCGGTCCCGCGCGCCGCCGACTGGCACAAGGACTACGCGCGGATCCAGCCGCACGCCGTCTCGCTCACCCCGGAGAACCTGGGCTGGGACTTCCCCGACGGGGGCACCCTCGACTTCGTCTCGGCCGGCCGGCAGAACCGCGAGTACTCGGCGACCGTCTCCACCTTCGACTGGGACAACTTCTACGACCGGCTCGGCGGCGGCCTCTTCTTCGACGCCCTGCGGGCCGACATGAAGCGGAACTACGACTACGTCCTGATCGACAGCCGCACCGGCCTGTCCGACATCGCCGACATCTGCACCGTCCACCTCCCCGACGTGCTGGTCGACTGCTTCACCCTCTCCGACCAGTCCATCGACGGCGCCGCCTCCGTGGCCCGGCAGATCGACGAGCGGTTCAACGACCGCGGGATCCGGATCTTCCCGGTGCCGATGCGCATCGACGAGGGCGAGAAGGAGAAGGCCGACGCGGGCCGGGCGCTGGCCCGGATCAAGTTCGACCGGTTCCCCGGCGGGCTCGTCGGGGACGAGCTGACCGCCTACTGGGGCGCGGTGGAGATCCCGTACCGGCCGTACTACGCCTACGAGGAGACCCTGGCCACCTTCGGCGACGAGGCCGGGCTCACCAACTCGCTGCTCTCCGCCTTCGAGCGGCTGACGGCCGTGGTGACCGAGGGCGAGGTCACCTCCATGCCGGTGATCGCCGAGGAGGTGCGGCTGCGGATCCGGGACGCC
The DNA here is from genome assembly GCF_040636215.1 of Streptomyces sp. NPDC006687. Taxonomy (NCBI): domain Bacteria; kingdom Bacillati; phylum Actinomycetota; class Actinomycetes; order Kitasatosporales; family Streptomycetaceae; genus Streptomyces; species Streptomyces sp. NPDC006687. The sequence goes on from NZ_JBEYJJ010000019.1 coordinate 21,273, forward strand.
TTCACCCGGCGCCGCCCGGCCCTGCCCGCCGACCTGTTCCTCTCCTACGTCGCCGAGAACCGGATGTGGGCCGACTGGATCGAGTCGGTGCTCACCCGGGCCGGCTTCCGGGTGGTGCCCAAGGACGTCTCCGCCGAGCGCCCGGCGGCCCCCCAGGGCGGCTCGGGCGACACCCTGGGCGGTGGTACGGGCATCAGCGTGGACACCGCCGGCCGGACGGTGGTGCTGCTCTCCAGCGCCTACCTGAAGTCGGCCCGGGCCGTCGACGTGTGGAACCGGGCCGCCGCCGAGGACCCCACCGGGGGCCGGCGCCATCTGATACCGCTGCGGGTGGGCGACGTACGCCTGGCCACGCCCTACATCGACCGGAACCCGGTGGACCTGTTCCGGCTCGACGAGGTGCACGCCACCGCCGCCCTGCTGCGCGCGGTGGAACGGCCCGCGGCCCTGGCGGACACCGTCGCCGGCGCCTCCCAGCCCGGCCCCCGCTTCCCCGGCACCGTCCCGAAGATCTGGAACGCGCCGCCCCGCAACCCCGGGTTCACCGGCCGCAGCATCGTCCTGGAGCGGATGCGCGACCAGCTCGGCGGCGGCATGGCCGTGGTGCTGCCGCAGCCGCAGACCCTGTACGGGCTCGGCGGCGTCGGCAAGACGCAGGTCGCGCTGGAGTACGTGCACCGGTTCATGGCCGACTACGACCTGGTGTGGTGGATCTCCTCGGAGCAGACCGACGACGTGGTCGCCGCCCTCGCGGAGCTCGCCGTACGCCTGGGGGCGCAGGCCGGCGAGGACATGGCGGCCGCCTCCCAGGAGGCGATCGACATGCTGCGCCGGGGGGTGCCGACCTCGCGCTGGCTGCTGGTCTTCGACAACGCCGACGATCCCGAGACCCTCAAGCGGTTCTTCCCGCCGGGCGGCCCGGGGCACGTGCTGGTGACCTCCCGCAACCAGTCCTGGTCCCAGTACGGGGACGCGCTGCCCGTGGACGTGTTCCTGCGCGAGGAGTCCATCGAGCACCTCCAGCGCCGCGCGCCCGGGCTGGGCAAGGAGGACGCCGAGCAGGTGGCCGTGGCGGTGGGCGACCTGCCGCTGGCCGTCGAGCAGGCCGGGGCCTGGATCGCGGAGACGGCGACGCCCGTGTCGGCGTACCTGGAGCAGCTGGCCGAGCAGACCGCGCGGGTGCTGGGCCTGAACCAGCCCGCCGGGTACCCGCAGCCGGTGGCCGCGACCTGGAACGTGTCGATCGAGCGGCTCCAGTCCCGCTCCCCCGCCGCCGTGCGGCTGCTCCAGCTGTGCGCCTTCTTCGCGCCCGAGCCGATCTCCGCCAACCTGCTCTACAGCAAGGAGATGATCGACGCGCTCAAGCCGTACGACGCCTCGCTCCAGGAGAAGCTGGTGCTGGGCCGGGTGATCCGGGAGATCGGCCGGTTCGCGATGGCCAAGGTCGACCAGGTCAGCAACAGCATCCAGGTGCACCGGCTGGTGCAGGCCGTGATCCGGGCGCAGCTGTCGGAGGAGGAGCAGCGCGAGGCCCGGCACGCGGTGCACCGGATCCTGGCGGGAGCCCGCCCGGACGACGACGAGCCGATAGACAATCCGGAGACCTGGCCGAAGTTCAACACGATCTGGCCGCACCTGAGCCCGTCCGAGGCACGGTTCTGCAAGGAGCCGGAGACCCGCCGCCTGCTGATCGACCGGGTCCGCTACCTGTGGAAGCGCGGTGACTTCAAGGCCGCGTACTCCCTCGGCGAGGAACTGCGCGAGGCGTGGCGGGAGATGCTCGGCAGCGACGACCTCCAGTACCTGTACCTGCGCTTCCACCTGTCGAACATCCTGCGCTCGCAGGGCCGGTTCGTGGAGGCCAAGGAGCTGGACGAGGTCACGCTGGAGCGGCAGCGGGAGGCGCTGGGCCCCTCGCACCCGCACACGTACATGACCACCAGCGGTCTGGCGATGGACCTGGGGGCGCTCGGCCGGTACGGCGAGGCGATGGAACTGGCGACGGCGGCGCACGAGGGCTTCGGGCAGATCTTCCACGAGGCGCACCCGCGCACCCTGGCGGCGGCGAACAACCTGGCGCTGAACCTGCGCATGGTCGGCCAGTACGCCCGGGCCCGGGAGATCGACCAGGAGGTCTTCGACCGGCGTACGGAGGTGCTGGGCCCGGACCACCCGTACACCCTGTCCTCGGCGCAGAACCTGGCGCGGGACCTGCGCGAGGTGGGCCGCTACGAGGACTCGGTGCAGCTGCTGAGCCGGACGTACGAGATCTACAAGCGGCAGCTGGGCCCGACCTTCCCGGGCACCCTGGCGGCGGCGAAGAACCTGGCGGTGTCGCTGCGGCGGGCCGGGGAGCTGGAGGACGCGCTGCGGCTGACGACGGCCACCCGCAACCGGTACCGGGCGAAGTACACGGCGGTCAACCCCGACCTGCTGGCCTGCGAACTGAACCTGGCCTCGGACCTGTTCGCGACGGGCGATCCGGGCGCGGCGCGGGACCTGGCGCAGGAGGTGGTGGACGAGTACGTGAAGGTGCCGGGCGAGAAGCACCCGTACACCCTGGCCGCGCTCAACAACCTGGCGGTGTTCCACTGGGGGACGGGCGCGGCGGAGACGGCGGAGCAGCTGCTGCGGCAGACGATCCGCAGTATGCGCGAGGTGCTGGGCGACGACCATCCGCACACGGTCTTCGCGCATCTGAACCTGGCCAACGCCCGGGCGGACCTGGGCGATCCGGAGGGTGCCCTGGAGCTGGAGCGGGAGGCGGTGGCGCGGCTGCGCACGGCGCTCGGGGCGCACCACCCGGAGACCCTGGCGCTCTCGTCGAACATGGCGGTGAGCCTGGACATGACCGGCCGCAAACAGGAGGCGGCCCGGGTACGGGCGGAGGCGGTGGCCGAGCTGGGGCGGCTGCTCGGGGAGGACCACGGTCTGACCCGGTACGCCCGTGACGAGCGGCGGGTCCACCGGGACCTGGAGCCGCTGGCGGTGTGATCCGACGAGGGCGGCGGGACCCGCGCGGGCCCGCCGCCCGGGAGCGAGCGCAGGGGGCGCCGTGACCGACAGCATGACCTTTCGCAACGAGGACCTGCCGGCCCTCTTCCACCACACCGACCAGGCGGCGGTCTCGCGGCAGCGGGAGTCCGTCCAGGCCACGCGGGCGCAGCTGGTGCTGCTGGTCGTGGCGGCGGGGGCGGCCGCCCTCGCGCCGGGGCCCTCGGCGGGCGGCCTGCACCTGTTCGGGGGGCTGGGCGCGCTGGCGTACGCGGGGGTGCTGGCCGTGGGCGTCCGGGCGACCCGGCGGCGGGCCCGTCCGCAGTGGCAGCTCAACCGGAGCGCGGCGGAGTTCATCAAGTCGCTGGCCTGGCGGTACGCCGTGCACGGTGCGCCGTTCGGCAGCGAGGTCGCCGGCGTGGAGGGGGTGTACCGGGAGCGGCTGGAGAAGGGGCTGGACGAGCTGCGCAAGATGGGCTGGCAGGATCCGCGGGCGGCGGGCCTGCTGCCGGAGGGAGGGGAGATCACCGGGGCGATGCAGCGGCTGCGCGGGCTGGACTACCACGTGCGCAGGGAGACCTACGTCCGGGACCGGCTGATCGAGCAGCGCGACTGGTACCGGCGCAGGGCGGAGGGCTCGCGGCGGGCGACGGCGCTGTGGTCGTGGACGATCGTGCTGCTGACCTGTCTGGGGCTGGTGTGCGCGCTGTCGTCGGCGTTCGGCTCGGGGCCGGGGGCGTCGGCCGCGGCGGGGCTGCTGAGCGCGGCCGCGGCGGCGGCGATCGCCTGGAACGAGGTGCGCCGCCACCATCCGCTGATCGAGGCGCACACGCTGATCGAGCAGGACCTGTCGGCGATGATGGTCGTGATGCAGACGACGATCACGGAGTCGCACTGGCCGTCTGCGGTGTACGAGACGGAGCGGTACGTGTCGCCGCAGCACACCGACTGGCTGGCCCGGCACAGCAGTTGAGGCCCAGGGCAGGGGGCGTGGTTCAGTCGCGGGCCACGCCCTCGCGCCAGATGACGGTGACGGGTTTGCCGAGCGTCCGGGCGTAGGCGACGATCTCGCCGGTGCCGCCGTGACCGCGGGCCGGGAGGCCGTCCCAGACGGCGACGAGCCGGTCGCAGGTCTCGGCGATGTAGGTGCCGGCGGCGTAGTACGCCTCGTCGGTGGAGCGGGGGTAGGCCAGCACCACCTGCTGGGCGGCGCGCTCCTTGAGCCGGCGGTAGGCGGCGAGGGAGCGGGGGTCCTGGAAGGTCTCCTCGTAGTCCCCGCTGGGGATGACGACGGTGAGCTCGGCCCCGTGCTCCAGGGCGATGGCGGCGAAGAGCTGGTCGGCGCCGTCCGCGAGGCTGGAGAGGGCCTCCAGCGGCCCGGGGTGGCCGCCGAACACGGCCCGCAGGCCCTCCTCGACGTGGGCGAGGCACTCGTCGGGAATGGACCGGTGGCCGGTCACGCCGATCCGCTTCATACGCGCTCCCCCCGGTGGACGCCCTGGACGCCTGGACGCCCTGGACATCCTCCCAGAAGGCGGGAGGACGTCCAGGGTGCCTGCGCCGGGGCCGGGCGGGTCAGTAGACGCTGACGCCGTAGGCGCTGAGGGCCTCGGTCACGGGCTGGAAGAAGGTGGTGCCGCCCGAGGAGCAGTTGCCGCTGCCGCCGGAGGTGAGGCCGACCGCGCGGCTGCCGGAGTAGAGGGGGCCGCCGCTGTCGCCGGGTTCGGCGCAGACGTTGGTCTGGATCATGCCGTAGACCACGTCACCGTTGCCGTAGTTCACGGTGGCGTTGAGGCCGGTGACGGTGCCGCTGTGGATGCCGGTGGTGGAGCCGCGCCGGCTGACGGACATACCGGTGGTGGCGTTGACGGCGGTGGTGATGTCCTGGCTGCCGACGGTGCCGGGCGGGACCGGGCTGTTGCTGGCGTACTTGATGAGTCCGTAGTCATTGGTGGGGAAGCTGGAGCCCACGGTGGTGCCGATGGTGGTGGTGTGGGAGGAGTTGGTCCACCAGGTGCCCGCGCCGTCGGTGCAGTGGCCGGCCGTCAGGATGTAGTAGGTGCTGCCGTTGCGGACGTTGAAGCCGAGGGAGCAGCGCCAGCTGCTGGCGTAGATGGCGTCGCCGCCGGAGAGCAGCTTGCTGATCTTTCCGGGGGTGCGTTCGATGCGCAGGGCGGCCGCGTCGGGGCCGGCCTCGCGGCGGATTCTGGCCAGGTCGGCCTGGGTGACGGTGGAGTCGGCGGTGACCACGAGGGTCCCGGTGGCGGGGTCGGTGCGCCAGGCGGTGCCGGCGACATCGGCGCGCAGGACGGAGGCTCCGGCGGCGGCGAGCCGGGCGGGGCTGAAGCCGGTGTCGGCGGGGGTGGCGCCGGCGGCGGTGGGGGCGGCGATCGCGGCGACGGCGGCGAGACCGGTGGCCACGGCGAGCAGCCTCAGGCGGGTGGTGCTCTTGATCCTCACTTCACGTCCTCCCGGAGGGGGTCGGGGGCCCGGCGGTCGTGGGGGTGCCGGAGCCCTTGAGCGGCGGGGGGAGGGGGCGGCGGACGCACGGCCGTCGGCCGAACGTTTCGCCGTGCCCCTGACAAGTCCGCCGGATGACGCTGAACGGGAGTGTCCAGGCGTCGGTTACCGGCGACAAGGGCGCCTTTCGGCCGTCGCTCCCCTGCGGCGGCCTCGGAGGGCAGCGCATGTTCCCGGGGGGCGGGACCGGGCAGGAGCAGGCGTACGGGGCCCGCGCCGAGGCGGGCGCGCCCGGGCGGACCGGTGGCGGCGGCCTGGAGGGCCTCCCCGGTGAGGGGTGGCGCGCCGGTGGCCCGGAACGGCCGGAATTCGACCTTCCGGGCCCTCCGGGGCCGGGTCCGGGATCACCGAGGCCCCCCGGGGCGGAGCCTGGGGAGTGTGCCGGTCGGCGCGAGGGGTCCGCGGGGGGCGGAGACGGTGACCGCTTCGTCGTCGCTCATGCCGGTCAGCCCTTCCCGGCGGGCCCATACGGGAATCCCCCTGTACGCCGTACGGGCCTGTGGGCGCCGCGATCTGACGCCGGTTCACGCCGGGCCGGGGGGCTCAGCAGCCGCAGTCGCAGTCGCAGCCGTCGCAGCAGCAGCCGTCACAGCCGCAGCCGTCGCACCCGCCGCAGTCGCAGCAGTCGCAGTCGCAGTCGTCGCACCAGGCGTCGCGCTTCTGGCGGGACCAGGGGCCCTCGTAGTCGGTGCAGCAGATCTGGCAGGTGCAGAACAGCCCGATGGCCACCGCGCAGCCGTGCAGCAGCCCCCGCCGGGGCTTTTGCGGGGGCTGCCCGCCGAAGCCGCCTCCGCCGCCCCCGGGGCCGCCCGGGCCCGCGGGGGGAGGCATGCCCGGGCCGCCGGGGGCGTACTGCGGGGCGCCGCCGCCGTAGGGGTTCTGGCCGTACGGGGCCTGCCCGTACGGGTTCTGGCCGTAGGGGCCCTGACCGTACGCGCCCGGGCCGTACGGGCCCGGGGCGTTCGGGTCGTAGCCCTGCGGGGGGTAGCCCTGCGGGGGCTGCCCGTGGGCGTGGCCGGCGGGGTGCGCGGCGGTGGGGCCGTGCCCGCAGGAGCTGGTGCCGAAGGCCCGGTCCACCGAGGTGCGCAGCTCATGCACCAGCAGCCGGTGGGCGAGTCCCGCGTCGGCGAACTCCACCTCGCGCAGCGCCAGCCTGATCCCCTGCAGCGCGTCGTCGCACAGCCGGCGGGCCTCGGCGCGGGAGGTGCCGGTCGCGGTGAGCGGGTTCCAGGCGCCAGCGGCGGCGTCGGCGCTCTGGTCCTCGACGGCGTCCAGCAGGTGCGCGAGGCGCCCGAAGTAGCGGCCGGCCTCGGCCAGCGGCGCGGCGTTGCCTGGCCGTCCCGCCAGGACCGCGGTATGCGCGAACGCCGCCGCGGTGGCGGTCTCCGTCGGCTCGGTGACCACCAGCACGGGCGTGCCCGGGCCGGCCAGGGCCTCGATGCCGCCCTGCCGGTCCACGGCGTCGACGAGCACCGCCGTGTCGAAGCCGAGCGCGGCCCCGGTGCGGGCGCCGGCCCGGTCCCAGCCCCGGGCCACCCGGCGGGCGGCGGCGGCCATCGGGGCCCGGGCCAACAGGCCGTCCCGGTCGGCCACGTGGTCCCGTACCTTCGCCGAGGCGAGCACCAGCGAGACGGCGGCCGCGAGCCGGGCACCCTCGCCGTTGGCGACCGGGGCGGTGCGCATACCGCGCAGCGGGCAGGGTCCGGCGGTACGCCGCGCCCCGGGCCGCGGACCCGACTGAGCCTCCGTCAGAACGGAGACGAGGAGCCCGTCGTAGTTGGTGACGATCCGCGCGAACTGGCCGTGGTCACCGCGAAGTGCCAGGCACAGACCGCAGAGATGGGCCATCCACTCCGTCTTGAACCGGTCGCCGAGCCGGTGCGTACAAGGTCTGACAATGCCGAACAAACCGCTTCCCCCGTGTGTCATCCGCGCGTTCCGGGGGCATCGTATCCAGCCGGTTCGTTCACCCGTACGCCCCAGCGCCTCACCCGCACGGCGGCAGCGGTCGTATTTTCACTCAGTCAGCAGCGGCAGGGGCCGGGAACCTCGCCGGTGCAACGAATGTTCTGCACCAGTCCCGTCACGAAACCACTGCGCGGCGGCTATCCACTTGGCGCGTTGTCAGCATCATGGACGACCATAGGGGCAACGGAGCAGAAGACGGACTGGCCACGGTGAAAGGAGGCGTCCATGGGTTCGGTACGCAAGGCGAGCGCCTGGTTGGGTCTCGTAGAGGACAGCGACGACGAGCGGTACTACGACGACGACTACGCGGAGGCGGGGGACCGCCGGCAGGGCTCGGTCGCGGGGCCCGGCGACCAGTGGGTCACCGACCCGCGGGTGCGCGTGGCCTCGGAGTCGGCGGTCGAGCAGGGCCGGCGGATCGCGACGGTGACCCCGGACGGGTTCCGTGACGCGCGCGGCATCGGCGAGCTCTTCCGCGAGGGCGTCCCCGTGATCGTGAACCTGTCGTCCATGGAGCCGACGGACGCCAAGCGCGTGGTCGACTTCGCGGCGGGCCTGACCTTCGGGCTGCGCGGGTCGATCGAGCGGGTGGCGACCAGGGTCTTCCTCCTGACCCCGGCCGACACCCAGATCGTCAGCGGTGAGGCGGGCGGCCGCGCCCGCGACTTCTTCAACCAGAGCTGAGCGGGGCCCTTACCGGAAGGCGTCGAGCCCGGTAAGTGCCTTGCCCAGCACCAACTGGTGCATCTCCACGGTGCCCTCGTAGGTGAGCACCGACTCCAGGTTGGTGGCGTGCCGCATGACGGGGTACTCCAGGGAGATCCCGTTGGCCCCCAGGACGGTCCGCGCGGTGCGGCAGATGTCGATGGCCTCGCGGACGTTGTTGAGCTTGCCGAAGCTGATCTGCTCCGGCCGCAGGGTCCCCGCGTCCATGCGCCGGCCCAGGTGGTGGGCGAGCAGGATGCCCTTGTGGAGCTCCAGCGCCATGTCGGCCAGCTTGGCCTGCGTGAGCTGGAAGCCGCCGATCGGCCGGCCGAACTGCTCCCGGGTCCGCGCGTAGTCCAGCGCGGCCTCGAAACTGGCGCGCGCCGCCCCCATGGACCCCCAGACGATCCCGTACCGGGCGTGGCTGAGGCAGCTCAGCGGGCCCTTGAGGCCGGTGACGCCCGGCAGCACCGCGTCGGCGGGCAGCCGTACGCCGTCCATGACCAGCTCGCTCGTGACCGAGGCGCGCAGCGACCACTTGTGCTTGATCTCCGGGGCGGAGAAGCCCGGGCTGTCGGTGGGGACGGCGAAGCCGCGGATCCCCTCGTCCGTCTGCGCCCAGACGACGGCCACGGACGCCACCGAACCGTTGGTGATCCACATCTTGCGGCCATTGAGGATCCAGTCCGAGCCCTCCCGCTTGGCGTGGGTGCGCATCGCCGCCGGGTCGGAGCCGACGTCGGGCTCGGTCAGCCCGAAGCAGCCGATCAGCTCGCCGGCCGCCATGCCGGGCAGCCAGCGCTGCTTCTGCTCCTCGGAGCCGTACTTCCAGATCGCGTACATGGCGAGGGAGCCCTGGACGGAGACCAGCGAGCGGATCCCGGAGTCGGCGGCCTCCAGCTCCAGACAGGCCAGGCCGTACTGGACGGCGCTCGCGCCCGCGCAGCCGTAGCCCGTCAGGGACATGCCGAGGGCGCCGAGGGAGCCGAGCTCGCGGGCCAGTTCGCGGATCTGCGGGAGCTCGCCGTCCTCGTACCACTGGGCGATGTGGGGCAGGACCCGGTCGGCGGCCCAGGCGCGGACGGTGTCGCGGACCGCGAGGTCCTCGGGGCTGAGGAGTTCGTCGAGCCCGAGCGGGTCGGTGGGGACGAACGGGTTCTTCGGCGCGGACAAGGGAAGCCTCCCGGCAGGCGCGTGGGACGAAACCTAGCGCTGCAAGTTTCTCCTCACCCCCACCGAAGGTCCACCCCCGGCCCTGCCGCGCGCCGAGGGGGCCCCGGTCAGGCCGGGCGCCCGGGGGAGCTGCCGACGGCCGGGTCGCGTTCCGGGGCGGACGGGCCGGGGATCCGGGTCGCGCGGTCCGGCCCCTTGGGCTGGGCTGGCAGGGCCGCCGGGGCACGGGTACCGCCGGCGGCGGCCTCTCCCCCGGCGGAAAATCCGCAGGGGGCCGGCTCCGCGTTCTCCATGGTGCGCGGCAGCCTGAGCGCCATCACCGCGCCCGCCAGCAGCAGGCCCGCGCTGACCACCAGGGTCACGTGCAGCCCGTGCACGAAGGAGTGCCGGGCGGCGGCGGCCAGGGAGGCTCCCGTGGCACCGCCGAGGTGGGCGGCGATCTGGTACGCCTCGCCGAGGGAGTTCGCGGCGCCCGCCGAGTCCTGCGCCGGCACCCCCGGGACGGCGAGCAGCCCGGGCCGGTAGGCGGCGTTCATCACACTGCCGAGCAGGGCGATGCCCATGCCCGCCCCCAGCTGGTACGAGGTCTCCCCTATGGAGGCGGCCCCGCCGGCGGCCTCCACCGGGGCCTCGCTCAGCATGGACTCGTACGCCGCGAAAAGGGTGGTCTGGAGGCCGAAGCCCAGCAGCACGAACCCGGCGGTCAGCAGGACGGGCCGGTCCTGCTGGCCCATCAGCGTCAGCAGCAGCACCGCCCCGGCGGTCAGCACGAAGCCCAGCGAGACCATCCTGCGCGGCCCGACCCGCTGGAGGGTGTAGGAGCCGGTGGCCCCGGCGGCCATCGCGGCGAAGGTCAGCGGCAGCAGCCGCAGCCCCGTCTCCAGCGGGCTCAGCCGCAGCACCAGCTGGAGGTACTGGACGGCGATCAGCTCCAGCCCGACCAGGGCCAGCATGGCGAGCACGATGCAGCCGACGGAGGTCGAGAAGGCGGCCCGGGAGAACATCCGCATGTCGATCAGCGGGTGCTCGCGCCGCTTCTGCCGGCGGACGAACAGGACGAGCAGCGCCGCGCCGAGGGCCAGCGGGAGCAGCGCCCGGAGGTCGGTGAGCTCGCGTTCGGCGCCGATCCGCTTGACCCCGAGCACCACGCCGAGCACCCCGCCGGCGGCCGTCAGCGCGCCCAGGACGTCCCAGGGACCGTCGGCCGCCCCCCGGGACTCGGGCAGCAGCCAGCGGCCGAGCGGCAGGATCAGCGCCATCAGCGGGATGTTGATGAGGAAGACCGACCCCCACCAGAAGTGCTGGACGAGGAAGCCGCCCAGCACCGGCCCGCTGGCCGCGCCGATCGCGGCGACGGCGGTCCAGATGCCGATGGCCAGGGCCCGCTCGCGCCGGTCGGGGAAGACCTGGCGCAGGATCGACAGCGTGGCCGGCATGATCATCGCCCCGCCGACGCCGAGCAGGCAGCGGGCCCCGATCAGCACCTGGGCGTCACCGGCCAGGGCGGCGATCGCGGAGGCCACGCCGAAGAGGGTGTAGCCGAGGAGCAGGATCCGGCGGCGGCCCACCCGGTCGCCGAGGGTGCCGAAGAGGATCAGCAGCGCGGCGCACACCAGCGGGTAGGCGTCGACGATCCACAGCAGTTCCTGGGAGCCGGGGCGCAGGTCCTCGGTGACGGCGGGGACGGCGACGTGCAGGATCGTCGCGTCGAGCGCGACGAACACCAGGCTGACGCAGAGGACCGCGAGGACGACCCAGCGGTTGGCGCCGCCGGATGCCTCGGTGATCCGCTGCCGGAGGGAGGACCCCCTGTCGCCGGCCGTGTTCGTCCCCGACATCCATGTACCTCCCAGGTGATCCCTCGCACTCGGCGGACCAGCGTCGTGTGGCGCCGGCAGGTGGTGGCCTGTGCGGCGTCCTACGGGGTCCGGCATCGACACGCGAGTGAACGGTCAGCGTACGCGAGTCCGACTGCCGGACACGTGGTCAAGCTCTCATCCCGGCGGCGGCCCCGCTGTGGTGTGCGCCACTCGTCCCGTTTCTCCCTTCTCCCGCGTACACGCCTGGTCACGGCCGGTGGTTCTGCTCGCGGGCGGCCGCACGCCCGGTGGTCCGGGTGCGGTGGCGGCTCCGTCGATACTCGTTGCCGTGACCACTGTGCCCGTCCCCGACGCTCCCCCCAAGGACCTCCGCCCCGGCCCGCGCCGGGCCGCGCCCGCGCTCGCCGCCTTCGCCGCGGTGCGGCTGCTGGGGCTGGCCGTGCTGTCGGTGTGGTGCGCGGCGGCCGGGAGCAGCCCGCAGACGCTGCTGTCGGCGCGCTGGGACTCCCTCTGGTACGCCCGGATCGCCGCGGGGGGATACGGGTACGTGGTGGTGCTGCCGAACGGGGCCGTCCACTCCGACCTGGCGTTCTTCCCGCTGCTGCCGTGGCTGGAGCGGCTGGTGGCGGCGCCGTCCGGGCTCTCGTACGGGTCCGCGGGCCTCATGGTGTCGGTCGTCGCGGGCCTGGCCGCCGCCTGGGGGATCTTCGCCGTCGCGGACCTGCTCCACGGGCGGCGCGCCGGGGTGCTGGCGGTGGCGCTGTGGGCGGCGCTTCCGGTGGGGATCGTCCAGTCCATGGCGTACAGCGAGTCGCTGTTCACCGCCCTGGCCGCCTGGGCCCTGTACGGGGCGCTGCGGGGACGGTGGTTGGCGGCGGGCCTGCTCGCGGCCGGGGCGGGGCTGACCCGCCCGGTCGGGGCGGCGGTGGTCGCGGCGGTGTGGGTGGCGGCCGTACTGGCGTGGCGGCGCGGGGAGCGCTCGTGGCGGACGGCGGCCGGGGTGGCGCTGGCCCCGCTGGGGGCGGCGGCGTACGCGCTGTGGGTCGGGGCGCGGACCGGCGGGGGGCTGACGGGCTATCTGGACGTGCAGGCCGGCTGGGGCAACGGCTTCGACGGGGGCTGGGCCTTCGCCCGGTTCATCGGGGCGCGCCTGGGGTCCTCCGCCGCCCTCGCCGGGGTGGGTCTGATCGCGGGGGTGCTGCTGGTGCTGTGGCTGTACGCGCTGTGCGTGCGGGGCCGGCAGCCGGCCGCGCTGCTCGTCTACTGCGGGATCGTGGTGGCGCTGGCGCTGTGCGCCTCGGGGTACTTCGGCTCCAAGCCGCGGCTGCTGCTGCCGGCGTTCCCGCTGATGCTGCCGCCGGCGGTGGCACTGGCCCGGCGCCGCGGGGGGCGGGCGGCGGTGGCCGTCGTCGGGGTGCTGGCGGTCGCCTCTGCGGTCTACGGGGCGTTCTGGCTGAACGGTTCGGGGCCGCCGTGAGTCCGGCGGCGGTGGCGCCCATGATCACGGAATGGACCATTCCAATCCATGATTGCGCAAAGGAATTGAGCCCGGGCCATAAATCCCCCATAAGGATGCGGACAATTGGCCGGGCAGTACTCCGAGAGGCGAATCCGGGGAGTTCCAACCGAGGTCGGAATAACGGCAATTAAGTCCCGCGTGAGACGCACTCCACATCACATGGTCATCACAAAGCGCGCGATTCGCACGGGCCGCGCTTCGACGCGCGGTAACGTCGATTGAGTGCGTACTGACCAAATGCTGTCCCGTCTGGAGCCGGTGTTCGCCCGGCTGGACCGGGAACCAGAGCGACCGGCTCATCTGCAAACTCCGCAGATGAGCCGGCACCGCATCGTGCTCCTCTGCGCGACCCTCGCCTTCTACCTGGCGATCGTCGTCGCCGTGCTGACCACCTCCTGGCTGGTCCGCCTGGACTGGCAGATCATGTTCTTCCGCCCGTACGAGCAGTGGCCGCAGATCCACGCCTTCCTCGACTACCTGGTCGTCCTCGGCCAGCGCGGACCCACGGCGGTGATGGTCGCGGCCTGGCTCGGCTGGCGCTCCTGGCGCCAGCACACCCTCCGCCCGCTCATCGCCCTCGGCGTGGCCCTGCTGCTGCTGAACATCACCGTGGGCTCGGTCAAGCTCGGCCTCGGCCGCCTCGGCCCGCACTACGCCACCCAGATCGGCTCGGCCGAGCTCTTCGCGGGCGGCGATATATTCCCTTCGGGCCACACCGCCAACGCCGTGGTGACCTGGGGGATCCTGGCCTACCTGGCCTCCACGACGGTCACCCGGCGGGTGCTGTCCATCCTGTCGGGCGTGCTGTCGCTGAGCGTCGGCGCCACCACCGTGTACCTCGGCACCCATTGGGTGAGCGACGTCCTGCTGGGGTGGACCGCCGGGCTGCTGATCATGCTGGCGCTGCCCTGGTTCGAGCCGCTCATCGCCCGCTCCGAGGCGTACGTCTTCGAGCTGCGCGAGCAGTGGCGCCGCCGGCTGGAGGAGGGCCGCCTCTCCGAGCCCGTCGCCGCCGCGCTCACCCCGCTGCTCTCGGCCGGCGGCAAGTGGCGTCCGGCCGTCCGGGCCGCCGGCGGGGCCGACGCGGCTCCGGCCGCCGCCCCGCAGGTGCCCGCCGGACACTCCCCCGCGCTCCGGCCCACCGTGCACGTCCACCCGGCCTCCCGGCCGCACCTGATCCGCTCCGAGCGCACCCCGGTCACCCCGGCGGGCAGCCGCCGCCCGGCCCACACCGAGCGGGCCGCCGCCGCCCGCGGCGCACGTCCCGCCACCGGCGGCTGACCACCCCCGCGGGAACGGTACGCACACCCCACCCCGCACCACGACGGCGGGCCGGTTCCACGAACCGGCCCGCCGTTCGTATGTACGGCGCGTCAGCCACGCGACCAGAGGTTCCTCCGTACCGGGTCACGCTTGTGTCACGAGTTGTCGACAGCCGCAGCCCCCGAATCCCCGATTCCCCGGCCGGAATTCAAATCCCGCCGACCCGAATTCCGGTACCGGTTCGGCCACCGGATCCGCAGCGCACGCGGCGCGCTTTCAGCCCCGTCGTCGTTTGACGCGCGGACGCGGAGCACCACCCACACCCAGCCCCGCCCGCGTTAGACGCGCGGACGCGGAGCACCACCCACACCCAGCCCCACCGGCGTTAGACGCGCGGACGCGGAGCACCACCCACACCCAGCCCCGCCGGCGTTAGACGCGCGGACGCGGAGCACCGCCGACACCCAGCCCCGCCGACGTTTGAGGCGCGGGCGCGGAGCGCCGTGCGGTGACCCGCACCGATCCCAGCCGCGTCGGCGACTGAGGCGCCAACGGTGGACGGGCGGGCAGGGGAAGGCCACGCGCAGCGGCCACCCAGCCCCACCCCGCCTCAGAACCCCCGAACCCCCGCCGAGGGCACGCCGGCCGGCGTGGGAGCCGCCGAAGCCGGGGCCGGGTGTGCCTCGTCGGGGACCGGCCCCGCCGGAACGGGGGTAGGGGTCGCCGGGGGCGTGGCCGGCCCCGCCGGAACCGGGGCCGGGGTCGCCGGGGGCGTGGCCGGGGTCGCCGGCACAGGGGCCGGCGGGGTCGGCACAGGGGCCGGAGGGGTCGGCGGGGTCGGGCTCGGCGGCCTCGGGCCCGGGGCCGGGAGGGTGAGGAGGAGGCCCGGTCTCAAGGCCGTGGGGTCCGGGCCGATCGCCGCCCGGTTCGCCTCGTACAGGGCCCGCCAGCCCCCCGGCACGCGCCACCGGCGCGCGACGGCGTCCAACGTGTCCCCGTCCCGCACCACATGCGTCCGCCCCGCCAGCCCGTACCGCTTCGCGCACACCGGCCACGCCTCCCACCCCTGCGTGCCGACCACTTCCTCCGCCACGCGGATCTGCTGCTCCCGCGTCGCCAGGTCCGCCCGCGCCGCGTACCCGAGCCCCCCGTGCTCCACCCACGTCGGCTGCCGGAACTGCAGCCCCCCGTAGAAGCCGTTGCCCGTGTTCACCGCCCACCGCCCGCTGCTCTCGCAGTCGGCGACGCAGTCCCACGGCCACTCCCCGCCCGGCCCGCAGTCCCCCGGCCCGTCCCCGATGACGCCCGGGGAGCCGGGATGCGCGGCCCCCGCCGGCCCGGGAGCGGGCGGGGGCGGCGCCGCGACCGCGCCGGCGCCCGACGGGAGAACGAGCACCAGCGCGGCGCAGACCACGGACGCGGCCCGCCGGAAGGGGACCCGGGAGCGGACCCGGAGGCGGACATCGGGCACCGCGCCACGCTACGCAGCCGGCCCCCTCCCCCCGCCCCGCCACGCGACGCGCCCCCGCACCCCACCCGGACGGCCGACCGCCGCCCCGCCCCCGAACGGCCAGCACCGACCACCAACTGCGCATGACCCGCCAACAGTTGCCACAAAAACGACGCCGCCCCCGAGCGGTTCACTCGTTCGGGTGGCCGGTTCGATTCCGTTCCCTCAAACGGCGTTACCCCGGTGGAGCCTCGGCCGTTGAGCCCGGCGAGCCGGGAACCCCCCGGCCTCCGCACCAATGAGGAGCTCCCCCGTGCCGCGCATGCTCGACGTCAGTCTTGAGGTACGTGCCGAGATCGGTGACGAAGAAGCCGACAGGCTGCTCACCGGCGACGACGCCCCGGGCAGTTACGACTGCACCTCCTGCCGCACCCCCGGTGACCCCGAGACCGACCCGACGAGCACCGTGCTGTTCGTGGGCGAGGAGACGGCCGTCCTCGCCTTCGCCCACGCCGGCTGCATCCCCTCCCAGGTCGTCACGGTCTCCGAGGCCGAGCTCCAGGGCGCGGTGCGCAGCATCACCGGTGACAGCCCGGCCCCCGAGCAGGCGCCGGCCCCCGCCGGCGCGGTCCCGCAGAACGTCCCCGGCGGTCAGGCCGTCCTCGGCATCACCAGCGGCCTGATCCTGATCAACGGCGAGCTGCACCCCGCCCTCGTGGTCGAGCCGACCGCGCCGATCGCCCGCCCCGGCACCACCGGCCCCGGCGACGACTTCCTGCCGCTCCTCATCGAGCAGGGCTTCATCCCGGTCACCGACACCAACCAGGTGCCCTCCCCCCTCGACGGCTGGTCGGTCCTGCTCGCCGGCGGCCAGCTGCACGCCGTGCTCCAGCCCGGCGCGGCCGGCGGCCCGCAGGCCGCCTGGTGGCAGGCGCACCAGGCGCTGTCCGTGACCGACGGCTGGCGGGCCGCCGTCAACCGGACCCAGCGGGTCCTGGTCTACGCCGCCCCCGTCGGCTCCATCGGCCAGCAGCCCCGCGAGGACCTGCTGCGCGACGCCCTCGACAAGGCCGCGAGCAACGGCAAGCTCGTCGCGGCCTCGATGCCCCTCGCGGGCGCCCCGGGCGCCTGAGCCCCGGCCCTTCCCCTGCCCGCCCGGAAACGGCCGCCCGTCCTCCCGCGAAGGAGGCCGGGCGGTATCTGCGCCGGGGGTGCGCGGTCCGTCCCGCGCACCCCCGGCGATCTGCGTTTTGAGCCCCGTCACCCCGCATCCGCAGCGCCCCGGTGTCGTTGGCTGATACGTGCATGCATACGACACCACCCGCGCCCCGTCCTATCCGAGCAGCGTCCCCCCGATGCGCCCCGCACGGGACCGGGACCACGCTCCGGCCGCCTCGCACACCCCGATCTTCGACGCCCTGTACTCGGAGTACCTGCGCGCCTTCCGGGCGCTGCCGGGCGACCGCAGCGGCGAGGAGGAGCTCGGCTTCGCCGCGTTCTCCTGCGGTTCCCCGTACGGTTCCTCGTACGGCGGCTCCGGCGGCTCCTCCAGCCTCTCCTACGGCAGCGGCTCCACCCCGGCCGGCTGGAGCGGTTCAGGGTGGCAGCGGGCCGATCCCTGGCAGCCCGCCTACCCGCCGGCCCCGGTCGCCCCCCAGCCCCTGTACGCGCACGCCGCGGCCGCCGTCCCCGTACCGGCGTCCCAGGCGGCGACCGGTCCCGGATACGGCGACGGGCGCCAGCACCACACCGGGATGCAGCACATCCCGGCGGCCCTGCCGCCCGCTCCGCGCCGGGGCTACTGACCCCGGCCCGCTGCCGCTACTTCTTCTTCTTGTACTGGGCGCCGCGCTTCTCGCGCACCCGCACCGAGATGTGCAGCGGGGTGCCCTCGAAGCCGAACTCCTCGCGCAGGCGGCGCTCGATGAAGCGCCGGTAGCCGTGCTCCAGGAAGCCGGAGGCGAACAGGACGAACCGCGGCGGCTTGCTCCCCGCCTGGGTACCGAACAGGATGCGGGGCTGCTTGCCGCCGCGGATGGGGTGCGGGTGCGCGGCGACGACCTCGCCGAGGAAGGCGTTCAGGCGGCCCGTGGGGACGCGCGTCTCCCAGCCGGCGAGGGCGGTCTCGATCGCCGGGACCAGCTTCTCCATGTGGCGGCCGGTGAGCGCCGAGACGTTCACCCGGGGCGCCCAGGAGACCTGCTGCATCTCGGTCTCGATCTCGCGTTCGAGGTAGTAGCGGCGCTCCTCGTCCAGCTCGTCCCACTTGTTGTAGGCGATGACGATCGCACGGCCGGCCTCGACGGCCATGGTGATGATGCGCTGGTCCTGGACGCTGATGTTCTCGGTGGTGTCGATCAGGATGACCGCCACCTCCGCCTTCTCGACGGCCGCGGCCGTGCGCAGCGAGGCGTAGTAGTCGGCGCCCTGCTGGAGGTGGACCTTCTTGCGGATGCCCGCGGTGTCCACGAACTTCCAGGTCACGCCGCCGAGCTCGATCAGCTCGTCGACCGGGTCGCGGGTGGTGCCGGCCAGCTCGTTGACGACGACGCGGTCCTCGCGGGCGACCTTGTTGAGGAGCGAGGACTTGCCGACGTTGGGGCGGCCGATCAGGGCGATCCGGCGCGGGCCGCCGAGGGGGGCCCCGCCGAAGGTCTGCGCGGGGGCCTCCGGCAGGACCTCCAGGACGGCGTCGAGCATGTCGCCGGTGCCGCGGCCGTGCAGCGAGGAGACCGGGTACGGCTCGCCCAGGCCCAGGGACCACAGGGAGGCCGCGTCGGCCTCGCCGCTCTGGCCGTCGACCTTGTTGGCGCACAGGACGACGGGCTTGCCGGCCCGGCGCAGCAGCTTGACGACGGCCTCGTCGCTGTCGGTGGCGCCGACCTTGGCGTCCACCACGAAGACGACCGCGTCGGCGGTCTCGATGGCGTACTCGGCCTGGGCGGCAACGGCGGCGTCGATGCCGAGGACGTCCTGCTCCCAGCCACCGGTGTCGACCACCTTGAAGCGGCGGCCGGCCCACTCGGCCTCGTAGGTGACGCGGTCGCGGGTGACGCCCGGCTTGTCTTCGACGACCGCCTCGCGGCGGCCGATGATGCGGTTGACCAGGGTCGACTTGCCGACGTTCGGGCGGCCGACTACCGCGAGGACCGGGAGGGGGCCGTGACCGGCCTCCTCGATCGCGCCTTCGACCTCTTCGAGGTCGAAGCCTTCCTCCGCGGCGAGCTCCATGAACTCCGCGTACTCGGCGTCGCCAAGTGCTCCGTGGTCGTGCTGGTCGTTCATGAAGTCCGTTCCTCGTCGTTCGTGGTGATCGGTGGTACCCGCGCGGCGGGCGCCACTACTGAGTTCAAGTCTCGCTCAGCGCCCGGTGAGGCGCTTGGCGTCGGTCAGGTGGGCGGTCAGCCGGTCCTGGATGCGTACGGTGGCCGCGTCCAGCGCGGTCCGCGTGCGGCGGCCCGTGCCGTCCCCGGCCTCGAAGGCGGAGCCGAAGACGATGTCGACGCGGCTGCGCAGCGGGGGCAGGCCCTTGACGAGCCGGCCCTTGGCTTCGGTGCTGCCCAGGACGGCGACCGGCACGACGGGCGCGCCGCTGCGGACCGCGAAATAGGCGAGGCCGGCGCGCAGGGAGGCGAAGTCCCCGTCGCCGCGGGTGCCCTCGGGGAATATCCCCAGGGCGCCGCCGTTGCCGAGGACGTCCAGGGCGCGGGTGACGGCGGTCCGGTCGGTGCCGGAGCGGTCCACCTTCACCTGCCCGATCCCCTCCAGGAAGGGACCGAGGGGCCCGACGAACGCCTCCTTCTTGACCAGGAAGTGCAGCGGCCGGGGCGCGGTGCCCATGACCAGCGGGCCGTCGATGTTGTGGGAGTGGTTGACGGCCAGGATGACGGGGCCGGTGGCGGGTACCTTCCAGGCTCCCAGCACACGCGGCTTCCAGAGCCCGTACATGAGCCCGATCCCGATGCGTCTGCCGACCGCCGCCCCCTTGGGGGAGGGCGTATCGCTCACGTGGCGCGCCGCTCTTCGACCAGGGTCACGACGCATTCGATGACCTGGTCGAGGGTGAGTTCGGTGGTGTCCACCTCGACGGCGTCGGCGGCCTTGGCCAGCGGGGAGGTCTTGCGGCCGGAGTCGGCGGCGTCCCGCTTGATCAGGGCTTCCCTGGTGGCGGCGAGGTCGGTGGCCTCCTTGCCGCGCAGTTCGCCGCTGCGGCGGGCGGCGCGGGCCTCGGCGGAGGCGGTGAGGAAGATCTTGACGTCGGCGTCGGGCAGGACGGTGGTGCCGATGTCCCGGCCCTCGACCACGATCCCGTCGGCCTGTGCGGCCGCATCGGCGGCGATGGAGCGCTGGAGGTCGGTGATCAGGCTGCGCACCTCGGGGACGGCGCTGACGGCGCTGACCTTGGAGGTGACCTCCTGGGTGCGGATCGGGGCGGAGGCGTCCTGGCCGTCCACGGTGATGGTGGGCGCCGAGGGGTCCGTACCGGAGACGATGACCGGCTTGCCGGCGGCGAGGGCGATGGCCTGCGGGTCGTCGGTGTCGACGCCGTTGCTGATCATCCACCAGGTGATGGCCCGGTACTGGGCACCGGTGTCCAGGTAGCGCAGCCCGAGCTTGGCGGCCACGGCCTTGGAAGTGCTGGACTTGCCCGTGCCGGAGGGACCGTCGATGGCGACGGTCACGGCGGACGGAGCTACGGATTCCACGGTGCGGGCACCTTCCTGGTTGCGCGTACGTGTCCGGGCGCGCCAAGAGCGCCCCTCCCCAGGTTACCGGCCCCGGACACCCGTCGTTCCCGGTCGGCCGGCGGGTACCGCGGCGGGTGCGCTGCCGGGCCGCCCGGCGGGGGCTACTGCTGGCGCAGGGCCCAGCCCCGCTCGCGGAGCTCGGCGGTCAGGCCCGCGACGGCCCTCGGCTCCACCATGAGCTGCACCAGGCCCGCCTGCTGACCGGTGGCGTGCTCGATCCGGACGTCCTCGATGTTGACCCCGGCCCGGCCCGCGTCGGCGAAGATCCGCGCCAGTTCGCCGGGCTGGTCGCTGATGAACACCCCGACGGTCTCGTAGGCGGTGGGCGCCGCGCCGTGCTTGCCGGGGACCCGGACGCGTCCGGCGTTGCCCCGCTTGAGCACGTCCTCGATGCCGGCGGCCCCGCCCCGGCGCTTGGCCTCGTCGGCGGACTGCAGGCCGCGCAGCGCCTCCACGGTCTCCTCCAGGTCGGCGGCGATGCCGGCCAGGACGTCGGCGACGGGTCCGGGGTTGGCGGAGAGGATCTCCACCCACATCCGGGGGTCGGAGGCGGCGATCCGGGTCACGTCGCGGATGCCCTGCCCGCACAGCCTCACGGCCGTCTCGTCCGCCTCCTCCAGGCGGGCGGCGACCATGCTGGAGACCAGCTGCGGGGTGTGCGAGACCAGTGCGACGGCCCGGTCGTGGGCGTCGGCGTCCATCACGACGGGCACGGCCCGGCACAGGGCGACGAGCTCCAGCGCCAGGTTCAGCACCTCGTGGTCGGTGTCCCGGGTCGGTGTCAGCACCCAGGGGCGGCCCTCGAACAGGTCGGCCGTGGCGGCCAGCGGGCCGGAGCGCTCCTTGCCGGCCATGGGGTGGGTGCCGATGTAGGCGGAGGTGTCGGCGCCCAGGGCGGCGAGCTCGCGGCGCGGGCCGCCCTTGACGCTGGCCACGTCCACGTAGGCGCGGGCCAGCCCGCGGCCGATGGCGTCGGCCAGCGCGGCGGCCACGTGGGCGGGGGGCACGGCGACGATCGCGAGGTCCACCTGTCCCTCGGGGGCGTCGTCGGTGCCGGCGCCGAGGGAGGCGGCGGTACGGGCCTGCGCCGGGTCGTGGTCGACCAGGTGGACGGCGATGCCGCGGGCGGTCAGGGCGAGCGCCGCGGAGGTGCCGATCAGTCCGGTTCCGATGACGACGGCGGTTCTCACGGGGCGCTCCAGGGTGATCGCTGACGACTGGTCCTGACTCAGGGTAGCCAGCGGACACGTGTCGCGGACCCGGCGGTCCGCCCTGTGGACGCGCCGGGGCCCCCGTCGGGTAGAACGGGCCGCATGATCTTCCACATCGTCCCGCTCGCGGACTGGAGCGCCGCTCCCGCGCTCCCCTACGCCCCCGCCTCGCTGGCCTCCGAGGGTTTCGTGCACTGCTCGGCGGACCCGGCGACCGTCCTGGCCATCGCGGGGTCCCACTACCGGGAGGTGCCGGGCCCGCTGCTCGCGGTGGAGCTCGACGAGACGGCCCTGACGGCGGAGGTCCGCCGCGCGGGCGGCCCGGACGATCCGTACCCGCACGTCCACGGGGCGTTGAACCGGGACGCGGTGGTGCGCGTGTGGGAGGTCGTACGCACGCCCGGCGGCGGCCCGGCGGAGCTGACCCCCTGGCACCCGGGCGGATGAACCGGAGTGGCGGGCTGCCCTCGCGGCCCGGCGCGCGCCAGGATGCTCCTCGCCACTGCCGGCCACGACCGAACACGGAGCTCCCATGACTGAGTCACACACCGCCCGGCGCACGGTACTCGCGGCCGGGGCGGCAGCCCTGGCGGGCGGCACGCTCGCCGCCTGCGGAGGCGAGGGCGAGAAGCCCGCCACCGAGCCGGCGGCCCCCGCCGCCCCGTCCGCCGGCGCCTCGCAGGGGTCCTCGCCCTCCGCGCCCTCCGCGTCCTCCCCGTCCGCGGCCGCGAAGCCCCTCGTGGACTCCTCGAAGGTGCCGGTCGGCGGCGGCACGGTCCTGAAGGAGGCGAAGCTGGTGGTGACCCAGCCCACGGCCGGGTCCTTCCGCTGCTTCACGGCGGTGTGCCCGCACCAGGGCTGCCTGGTGAACAAGGTCGCGGACGGCAGCATCGACTGCCCCTGCCACGGCAGCAGGTTCCAGGTGACGGACGGCGCCGTGACGCACGGCCCGGCCACGCGCGGGCTGGAGGAGAAGAAGATCAACGTGGCCCCGAACGGAGAAATCTCGCTCGCCTAGCCCGGAGGCCGCCGCCTACGCTCCCCGGCATGGACGACCTCACCCTGGTCCGGGACCACACCGTCTACGCCTGTGTGACGGGCTCCCGCGCCTTCGGACTGGCCACGGAGACGAGCGACACCGACCGGCGCGGTGTCTTCCTCGCCCCCACGCCGCTCTTCTGGCGGTTCGACAAGCCCCCCACGCACGTGGAGGGGCCGCGGGAGGAGGAGTTCTCCTGGGAGCTGGAGCGCTTCTGCGCCCTCGCGCTGCGGGCCAACCCGAACATCCTGGAGTGCCTGCACTCCCCCCTGGTGGACCGGGTCACCCCGGTGGGAGAGGAACTCCTGTCACTGCGCGGGGCGTTCCTCTCCCGCCGGGCCCACGCCACCTTCACCCGCTACGCGGCCGGCCAGCACCGCAAGCTCCTCGCGGACGTCCGCCTGTACGGGGCCCCGCGCTGGAAGCACGCCATGCACCTGCTGCGGCTGCTGCTGTCCTGCCGCGACCTGCTGCGCACGGGCCGCCTGGAGATCGACGCCGGCCCGTACCGGGACCGGCTCCTCGCGGTGAAGCGGGGCGAGACGGCCTGGGAGGAGGTCGACGCCTGGATGGCCCGCCTCACGGAGGAATGCGAGGACGCCCTCCCCTCCTCCCCGCTGCCGCCCGACCCGGACCTGTCCCGGGTCGCGGACTTCCTCCACCGCACCCGCCGGGCGTCGGCCGCCTAGAGCCGCGCGAGGACGCGCGGGGACACGCGGGCCGCGTAGGGCCGTCGGCCGCTCAGGCGTCCCAGAGGGCGCCGAAGGCGAGCAGTTCGTCGCGGTACTCGATCCCGCCCTCCCAGTCGCGCGGCCAGGCGTCGGCGCCCAGGTGGGCGCCGGCGAAGGCGCCGGCCAGGCAGGCGAGGGAGTCGGAGTCGCCCGCCGTGCAGGCGGCCCGGCGCAGGGCCAGCAGGGGCTCCTCCGGGAAGAGCAGGAAGCAGTGCAGGGCCGTCGCCAGGGCCTCCTCGGCGATCCAGCCCTCGCCCGTGGCCAGGCAGGGGTCCGTCTCCGGGGAGGGGGTGCGCAGGGCCTCCGCGAGCCGGTCCAGGACGGCCAGGCAGTCGTCCCAGCCCCGGGCGATGAAGGACTCGGGCGAGGCGTCGCAGGCGGTGCGCATCCAGAGGTCGCCGAGCCAGCGCTCGTGGTAGCGGGTGCGGTTCTCCAGGGCGTACGAGCGCAGCCGCCCGACCAGGCCCGTCACCTCGGTGCCCTGGGCCAGGAGGTACACGGCTCGGGCGGTCAGGTCGGAGGCCGCGAGGGCGGTGGGGTGGCCGTGGGTGAGGGCCGACTGGAGCTGGGCGGCGCCCGCGCGCTCCTCGTCCGTCCAGCCGGGGACCAGGCCGACGGGCGCGACGCGCATGTTGGCCCCGCAGCCCTTGGAGCCGGTCTGGCTGGCGTCGCGCCAGTCCCGCGCCGGGTCGTTCAGCAGGCCGCAGGCCACCAGGCAGGTGCGGCCGGGGGCGCGGTTGTTCTCCGGGGAGTGGTACCAGTCGACGAACTCCTCGCGGACCGGCCGGGCCAGCCGCAGCGGGCCGACCCGGCCGCGCCCGGCGGCGGTCCGTATGCCGCGGGCGAGGGCGAGGGTCATCTGGGTGTCGTCGGTGACGATCGCCGGGCGGGGCAGCCGCATCTGCCGCCACGGCCCGGTCTTGGCCAGGATGGACGGGACGTCCTGGAACTCCGTCGGGAAGCCGAGGGCGTCGCCCAGGGCCAGGCCGATCAGGGCGCCGGTCGCGGCGCGCTTGGGGACGGTCACGCGGTGGGTCCTTCCGTGGGTCGCAGCAGGGGCGGGTGGAGGGTGGTCGCCGGTCCGGCCCGGTAGAGGGCGGCCGGTTTGCCGCGGCCGCCGGTGAGGCGGGCGGCACCGGGCACGGGCTGGACGAAGCCGGGTGTGGCGAGGACCTTGCGGCGGAAGTTGGGGCGGTCCAGGCCGGTTCCCCAGACGGTCTCGTAGACGGCCTGGAGTTCCCCGAGGGTGAACTCGGGCGGGCAGAAGGCGGTGGCGAGGCAGGTGTACTCCAGCTTGGCCCCGACCCGCCGGCGGGCGTCCGCGAGGATCAGTCCGTGGTCGAAGGCCAGCTCCGGCGCCTCCCGCACGGGCACCCAGCGGGCCCCGTCGGCGTCCCCGCCGCCCTCCTCGACCGGTTCCGGCAGGTCGGGGACGAGCGCGGTGAAGGCGACGGAGACCACCCGCATCCGGGGGTCGCGGTCCGGTTCGCTGTAGGTGCGCAGCTGCTCCAGGTGCAGCCCGCCGACCAGCTCCGGCGCCAGCCCCGTCTCCTCGGCGAGCTCGCGCAGCGCCGCGGCCTCCGCGGACTCCCGCGGCCGCACGAAGCCACCGGGCAGCGCCCAGGCACCGGCGTACGGCTCCTGCCCGCGCCGGACCAGCAGCACGTGCAGGGCGCCGCCGCGCACGGTGAGCACGGCCAGGTCGACGGCCACCGCGAACGGCTCGAAGGCGTACGGGTCGTAGGGCGCGGGGCCGGACGGGCCCGGGCGGGGGGCACCGCCCGGCTTCGCGGGGGTCATCGGCGCTCCGGGAGGGGGGCCGCGAACTGCCAGCCCTCCGCCAGGAGCCCGTCGACCGCGGCCACGGCCTGCGCCAGCCGGGAGCCTCGGTCGCCGCTCACGAGGAGGAAACGGCGCCCGGTGCGGGCGAGTTCCCGGCTGAAGCGGGCCGTCATCCAGGGGCGCAGCTCCGGTCCGTCGCGCAGCCCGTCGTCCTCGAAGGGGACTCCCTCGTGGTCCGTGAGCAGGTACAGGTCCCGCCGGGTCCGCGCGGCGATCCGCTCGACCTCCCGGTTGCGTCCGCCGACGTAGCGCTCGTGCCAGATGCCCGTCGCGAAGGAGTCGGTGTCGCAGAACAGCACCGGCGAGCCCAGCCGGGCGGCCCGCTCCTCGTTCTCGTCCTGCCGGCGCGCGATCACCGGGAACTCCCGCGAGGTGAAGGCCATGTCCTCCCAGGAGACGGCCGGGTCCGCCGTACGGGCCGCGGCCAGCTTCTCCTCGCTGTACTCGCGCCCGTACTCGGCGACCCAGCCGGTCTTCGCCCAGACCCCGCCGCGCCGCCGGTAGTGCGCGGCCAGCTCCCGCGAGAGGGTCGTGGTCCCGGTGGACTCGGCGCCGAGCACGACCACCCGCCGGGTGAGCGCGGCCCGTACGGCCGGCCCCAGGAACTCCCAGCAGCCGGCGGGGTCCGCGCGCACGGCCGTCCCGGAGACGGGGAACAGGGTGCGCGCCGGGTCCACGCAGACCTCCTCGGCGCCGAAGCGCCGGGCGAGTTCGGTGCCGTACTCCTCGGAGGTGAAGACGGCGTCCACGGGCCGGCCCACCGCCGCCCGGAAGATCGCCATGTGCGCCTCCCAGACCCGCGGGTCATGGAGGTCGACGGGGATGTCGTCGACCGCGCCGACCACCTCCGCGCCGGGGTGCTCCTCCCGCATCCAGGCGACCCGGTCCGCGAGCGGCACCGACTCCACCGAGGCCGCGCAGACCAGTACGGTCAGCCGCTCGCACTGGTCCTGGGCGGTGCGCACGAGGTGGTGGTGGCCGGCGTGCGGCGGGTAGAACTTGCCGAGCACCAGCCCGTGCCCGAACCGCTTGCCGCCGCTCATACCGCCGCTCCCGCTTCCGCCGTCGCCGTGCGCCCGCCGGGGGCCGGCAGGGCGCGCCGCCAGCCGACGAGCCCGGCCACGCACAGGGCCAGGAAGCCCACGTAGAGGACCGAGGTCAGGTACAGCCCCTTGTAGACGTAGAGGGGGACGTAGACCAGGTCGACTGCGATCCACAGCCACCAGGACTCCAGCAGCTTGCGGCACTGCCCGTAGGTGGCCATCAGGGACAGGGCGGTGGTCAGCGCGTCCCAGAAGGGCACGGTGGAGTCGCTGACCCGGGCGAGGAGCAGGGTCAGCGCGGCGGTCCCCACCGCCCCCGCCGCGAGCAGCCAGAGCCATTCGGCGCGCGTGGTGCGGCGCACCGGCAGGGCCTCGGCGGTTCCCGGTCCACCCCCGTGGGTCCAGGACCACCAGCCGTAGGCGGCGAGGGCGATGAAGACGATCTGGAGCCCGGCGTCGGCGTAGAGGCCGGCCTGGGCGAACAGCACGATGAAGAAGACGTTGTTGGCGATGCCCACCGGCCAGTTGGCGAGGTGCTGACGGGCCACCAGCCACACGCACAGGGCGCCCGTGGCGAAGCCCAGGATCTCGGTCCAGCTCGTTTCCCAGCCCATCGGGCCCACCCGCTCTCTAATAGTCAGGATGACTATAAAGGAGGCGGGCGGGAACACGGAAGCCCGCGGCGCCGGTGGCACCGCGGGCTTCCGTACGGGGCGGGGGGCGGCTAGAGGCCGACCTCGCGCATGAGCATGCCGACCTCGGTGTTGGTCAGGCGGCGCAGCCAGCCGGACTTCTGGTCGCCGAGCTCGATCGGGCCGAAGGAGGTCCGGACGAGCTTCTCGACCGGGAAGCCGGCCTCGGCCAGCATCCGGCGGACGATGTGCTTGCGGCCCTCGTGGAGGGTCACCTCGACCATGTAGTTCTTGCCGACCTGGTCCAGGACGCGGAAGTTGTCCGCGCGGGCGTAACCGTCCTCCAGCTCGATGCCTTCCTTGAGCCGCTTGCCGATGTCACGCGGCAGGGAGCCGGTGATCGCGGCGACGTAGGTCTTCTTCACGCCGTACTTGGGGTGCGTGAGACGGTGGGCCAGCTCGCCGTGGTTGGTGAGCAGGATGATGCCCTCGGTCTCGGTGTCGAGCCGGCCGACGTGGAAGAGGCGGGTCTCGCGGTTGGTCACGTAGTCGCCCAGGCACTGGCGGCCGTCCGGGTCCTCCATGGTGGAGACGACGCCGGCCGGCTTGTTCAGCGCGAAGAACAGGAACGACTGGGTGGCGACCGTCAGGCCGTCCACCTTGATCTCGTCCTTCGGCTGGACGCGCTTGCCCTGCTCGGTGACGATCTCGCCGTTGACCTCGACGCGGGCCTGCTCGATCAGCTCCTCGCAGGCGCGGCGCGAGCCCATGCCGGCACGGGCGAGGACCTTCTGCAGGCGCTCGCCCTCCTCCTCGGCGCCCGGGAAGGTCTTCGGGGTCTTGATCACGGGCTTGTCGGCGTACCGGTCGCGCACGCGCTCCTCGATCCGCGCGTCCAGCTCACGGGGACGCGACTGACCGCTGCGGCTGCCGGGCCCGCGGCGCGGGCCGCCGGCCCCGCCGATGCCGGGGGTCCTGGAGGTCCTGGGGCCGCCCTTGGCGCCACCGCGCGCGGCCGCGCCGCGGGCACCGCCACCGCCGGCCTTGGGGCCGCTGCGCCCGCTGCGCTCGCCCTCGGGGCCCACGTCGTAGCGACGCTCCTCGGGGCGGGGGTTGCGGATGCGGGGAGCCGGCTGGTCGCGGTCCCGCGCGTCGGAGCCGCCGCCCTGGTAACCGCCGCCCTGGTAGCCGCCACCGCGGTAGCCGCCGCCCGAGCCGCTGCCACCGCCGGAGCGGGCGCCGCCGGAGCCGCTGCCGCCGCGGTAGCCGCCGCTGGAGCTGCCACCGCCGGAGCCGCCGCCCCGGTAGCCGCCGCCCGAGCCGCTGCCACCGCCGGAGCCGCCACCGCGGTAGCCACCGCCGCCGCTGGAGGAGCCGCCACGGGCGTTACCACGCCCGCCGCCGCCACCGCCGCCGCTGTTCCTGTTGCCACCGTTGCCGTTGCCGCTGCTTCGCATCAAAGTTCCGTCGTCTTGTCGTCTTCATCGGTGTCCGGTGCGTCCGGATCGAACGACGGAACACCCTCTTGCGTCTCGGCTTCGATCGCGTCCGCCTCGGGGAGGAAGGGCGCGAGCTCCGGGAGCTCGTCCAGGCCGCGCAGGCCCATCCGCTCCAGAAAGTAGTTCGTCGTCCTGTACAGGATCGCACCTGTTTCGGGTTCCGTGCCCGCCTCGGCCACCAGACCCCTCTGGAGCAGGGTCCGGACGACCCCGTCACAGTTGACCCCGCGCACCGCCGAGAGGCGCGACCGGCTCACCGGCTGGCGGTACGCGACGACCGCCAGGGTCTCCAGGGCCGCCTGGGTGAGACGGGCCTGCTGGCCGTCCAGGACGAACGCCTCGACGGCCGCCGCGTACGCGGGCCGGGTGTAGAACCGCCAGCCCCCGGCGACCAGGCGCAGCTCGAAGCCCCTGCCCTGGACGGTGTACTCGTCGGCGAGGGCGGCCAGGGCGTCGGCGACCTCGCGCGGGGTGCGGTCGAGCACCTTGGCGAGGTGCTCGGCGGTCGCGGGCTCGTCCACGACCATCAGGACGGCCTCCAGGGCCCCCTTCAGCTCCATCAGTCACGTACCTCCACCACGCGGTCGAACTCGTCGGTCACCGTCGGCATCCCGTCCCCGTCGCCGCCGCACCAGCGCACGGTGAGGGTGAGCAGGGCCTCCTCCTGGTCCAGGACCACGGCCTTCTCCCGGTAGAGCTCCAGCAGGGCCAGGAAGCGGGCGACGACCGTGAGGGTGTCCTGGGCGTCCTCGGTGAGCTCCTGGAAGGTCGCCTCGCCGCGCGCCTTGAGGAGGCGTACGAGGTGACCCGCCTGCTCGCGGACGCTGACCAGCGGGGCGTGGATGTGGTCGACGTACACCTCGGGCTTGGCCCGGGGCTGCATCGCCTGGACGGCGAGACGGGCGAGGCCGTCGGCGCCGATGCTGAGGACCACCTCGGGCAGCAGGTCGGCGTGGTGCGGCTCCAGCCCGACGGTACGGGGGTAGCGACGGCCCTCCTCGGCGGCCCGCTGCTCGAAGATCGCGGCGATCTGCTTGTACGCCCGGTACTGGAGCAGCCGGGCGAAGAGCAGGTCCCGGGCCTCCAGCAGCGCGAGGTCGGCCTCGTCCTCCACCTCGGCGGCGGGCAGCAGCCGGGCGGCCTTGAGGTCGAGGAGGGTGGCGGCGACGACGAGGAACTCGGTGGTCTGGTCGAGGTCCCAGTCGGGGCCCATGGCGCGGATGTGAGCCATGAACTCGTCGGTGACCTGGGAGAGGGCGACCTCGGTGACGTCCAGCTTGTGCCGGGAGATCAGCTGGAGCAGCAGGTCGAAGGGGCCCTCGAAGTTCTCCAGCCGCAGCGTGAACCGCCCGGCGGGGGCCTCAGGTGCCCCGGAGCCCGCCCCGGCGGCTTCGCCGCCCCCGGGCCCCTCCAGCCCCGCAGCGGGCGCCTGAGCGGCTTCCACCGGCGCACCCGGGCCCGGGCCGAGGGGGCGGCGGGCGGCGTGGTTGGGGGGCATGACATTCCAGGCTGGTACGAATCGAGCAACCCCCGCAGCCTAGGCCCTCCCGGGGGGCTTCAGCGCCCACCCCGCCCGGGGTCGGACCGCCCCCGACCTCAATCGCCGGCGATTGAGGCGCGGGGTCTGGGGCGGACCCCCAGGAACGGTGAAAGGGCGGGGCGGGGAGACGGCTCCGCGCAGCGGGGGCGGGGGCTAGCGGCCGCGGAGGCGGCGGACCAGGATGCTGGCGTCGCCGCGCGACTCCAGGTCGGCCAGGACCACGGCGACGGCCTCGCGGACGATACGCCCCCGGTCGACGGCCAGCCCGTGCTCCCCGCGGAGCACCAGCCGGGCGTGCTCCAGGTCCATCAGCTCCTCGGCGGAGACGTAGACCGTGATCTTCTCGTCGTGCCGCTCACGCCCGCTGGGCCGCCGGTTGGCCCCCCGGCCCTGCCCCTTGCCCTGCCGCGGCCCGGCACCGGCACCGACCCCGGCCCCGGCACCCGCGGGACTGGCAGAACCTTCCTGCGCCCTGCGCTGCGCGCCCACCGCCGGCCCGTCCCCGGTGGCCCTCGCCGTGCCCCCCGCCGGAGCGGCGGCCGCCGTCGGCGACGCCGGCGAGGACGACTGGAGGGCCATCCCCCCGGTCGTGCGGAACAGTTCGTCGGCACCGGGCAGACTCACTCGGCGGGACACCGGGCGAGCACCTCCCTGGCCAGCTGGCGATAGGCGGCGGCGCCGACGGAGTTGGAGGCGTACGTGGTGATCGGCTCGCCCGCGACCGTGGTCTCCGGGAAGCGCACCGTCCGCCCGATGACCGTGTGGTAGACGTGGTCGTCGAACGCCTCGACCACCCGCGCCAGCACCTCGCGGCTGTGCACCGTACGGGAGTCGTACATCGTGGCGAGGATGCCGTCGAGCTCCAGCTCCGGGTTGAGCCGCTCCTGGACCTTCTCGATGGTCTCGGTCAGCAGCGCCACGCCACGCAGCGCGAAGAACTCGCATTCCAGCGGCACGATGACCTTGTGAGCCGCCGTCAGGGCGTTCACGGTCAGCAGGCCCAGCGAGGGCTGACAGTCGATCACGATGTAGTCGTAGTCGTTCATCAGCGGCTTGAGCGCCCGCTGGAGCGTCGACTCGCGCGCGACCTCACTGACCAACTGCACTTCGGCGGCGGACAGGTCGATGTTGCTCGGCAGCAGGTCCATGTTGGGGACCGCCGTCTTGAGCAGCACCTCGTCGGCCGACATGCCCCGCTCCATGAGCAGGTTGTAGACCGTCAGGTCGAGTTCCATCGGGTTCACGCCGAGGCCCACGGACAGCGCGCCCTGCGGGTCGAAGTCGACGAGCAGCACGCGGCGCCCGTACTCGGCGAGCGCGGCACCCAGGTTGATGGTCGACGTGGTCTTGCCGACGCCGCCCTTCTGGTTGCACATCGCGATGATCTTCGCAGGACCGTGGTCGGTCAGCGGGCCCGGGATGGGGAAGTACGGCAGCGGGCGCCCGGTCGGGCCGATGCGCTCGCGGCGCTGGCGGGCAGCGTCGGGCGCGAGGGTGGCCGCGTACTCGGGGTCGGGCTCGTACTCCGCGTCGGGGTCGTAGAAGTGCCCCTCGGGCACCTGGTCGTAGTCGGCGAAACCAATGGGCGCATCGCCGCTGTGGTCGCCGGCCGTGGAGTTCACGTCTAGGCCGTCCATGCTCTTCTGAGGCGTCGTCATGTGCTGGTGGTTTGCGAAGGTGCGGACCGCGACGGAGCCGACAGCTTCGAGCCCGGCGGACCCCTGTCCAGGAGCCGGTGCCCGCTCGGGCGTCCCTGGCCGGCCACCTCCAGGAGCAAATGTCGACTCATTCACAAGTCGTCTTACCTCCTCGGACGTGACCAGGACACTTATCGATAGGTCAGCGTTGCACCATGCCGACGGTTGGCGACTCTATGGCGTGTCACCGCTCAGCGGCAACACAATCCGCCGGACCCGGCACGATGTGTCGGCAACCGAACACCACTCTGTCAAGGGCGTACGAGCTGTAGCTGTGAAGTTTCGCGGGTGCGCGAAAGGGTTAAAGGGTTACGTTCGAGGCGAGTTGAACCGCTTCCCGGGGCGCGCCGCAAACGCGTCCGGCCGGACCTTGCGGGCAAGGTCCGGCCGGAGACGTGAGATTGACGTCAGTCGTTGACGGTTCAGCCGAGAAGCGCGCTGATCTCGACGGACTCGAGGTTGTGGGCCTCGGCGACGGGGCCGTAAACGACCTTGCCGTCATGGGTGTTGAGGCCCAGGGCCAGCGCCGCGTCGCGACGGAGCGCCTCGGCCCAGCCGAGGTTCGCGAGCTGCACGATGTAGGGCAGGGTCGCGTTGGTCAGCGCGTAGGTGGAGGTGTTCGGCACCGCGCCCGGCATGTTGGCGACGCAGTAGAAGACCGAGTTGTGGACCTGGAAGGTCGGCTCGGCGTGGGTGGTCGGACGGGAGTCCTCGAAGCAGCCGCCCTGGTCGATGGCAATGTCGACAAGGACACTTCCGGGCTTCATCTTGGCGACGAGCTCGTTGGTGACCAGCTTCGGGGCCTTCGCACCCGGGATCAGTACGGCGCCGATGACGAGGTCGGCCTCGACGACGGCCTTCTCCAGCTCGTAGGCGTTGGAGACGATCGTCTTGATCTTCGTGCCGAAGATCTTGTCGGCCTCGCGGAGCTTGTTGATGTCCTTGTCGAGCAGGGTCACGTGGAAGCCCATGCCGATGGCGATCTGCGCGGCGTTCCAGCCGGAGACGCCGCCGCCGATGACCACGCACTCGCCGGCGTGGGTGCCGGGGACACCGCCCGGGAGGACGCCGCGGCCGCCGGCCGAGCGCATCAGGTGGTAGGCGCCGACCTGCGGGGCCAGGCGGCCCGCGACCTCGGACATCGGGGCGAGCAGCGGCAGCGCGCGGTTGGCGAGCTCGACCGTCTCGTACGCGATGGCGGTGGTGCCGGACTCCAGCAGGGCGTCCGTGCACTCGCGGGAGGCCGCCAGGTGCAGGTAGGTGAAGAGGGTCTGGTCCTTGCGGAGACGGTGGTACTCCTCCGCGATGGGCTCCTTGACCTTCAGCAGCAGGTCAGCGGTGGCCCAGACCTCGTCGGCGGTGCCGAGGATCTCGGCACCGGCGGCCACGTACTCGGCGTCCGTGATCGAGGAGCCCACACCGGCGTTCTGCTCGACGAAGACCTGGTGGCCGTTACGGACCAGCTCATGCACGCCGGCGGGCGTGATGGCGACCCGGAACTCGTTGTTCTTGACCTCGCGGGGGATGCCGACCTTCATCGTCGATCACGGTCCTTGACTCAGGGGATGATACCGGGCACTTCCATACATACCCGCCCACAAGAACGCGCAACGGGATGCACCACGGAATGACGTGGTGAAGCCAGTCTAATGAAGGATGAGTCCCTGTCTAGCCTTGCAAACCAATAATTTTAGTCCGAGGTACTGCGGATTTCGCAGGCGACGGGGTCATCTCCCAGCAATCTGTCGGCCGCCGACCGGTGCAGCCGGGCGGCCGCCGGGTCGCCGAGGCGGTCCAGGGTGTCGGCCAGCCGGACCTGGAGCGCGGCCTGCAGACGCACGTCTGCGGCACGGCGCGCGAGCTCGATCGCCTCACGGCAGGTGTGCAGCGATTCCTCGGGCCGTCCGGCGTACTCCTGGACGCGGGCCATCTCGCTCAACGCCTTTGCCTGGCCCGGCACATCGGCCAGCCGCCGGTAGCCCGCGGCGGCCGCGCGCCAGCTGCGCAGCGCCTCCCCGTAGCGGCCCGCGTAGGTGTGCACGTTGCCGAGCCGCCCGTACAGCCTGGCCTCGTCCGCCCGCTCCCCCCGCGTGAGGGCGTGGGCCAGGGCGCGGCCGAACCAGTCGGAGGCCCGCGGCCAGTCCGCCAGCTCCTGGTAGGCCCCGCCTACGGATTCCATCGCGCGGCCGGTCGCGTACGGGTCCTTCGCGGCCTTTCCGGCGGCCAGCGCGGCCCGGTACCGCTCCAGGGCCTCGGAGGTGCGGCCGGTCGCGGCGTCCAGATCGGCCAGGTTCAGCAGGGCCGCCGCCTGTTCCCGGTGCAGGTGGCGGCGCTCGGCCACGCCCAGGACCAGCCGGTGCAGCCCGTACAGCTCGGGGGCGGCGGCCTCGGTGCCCCAGTGCCCGGCCAGGGCCCTGACCAGCGCGGAGACCAGCCGGCGGGCCAGGGTGTCCAGGCCGCCGTCGGCCACCGCCAGATCGGCGGAGGCGGTCAGCGCGGGCAGCCGGGTGTCCAGCCAGGTGGCGGCGGCCCGCCGGTCGGGGAAGCGGAGGGCGCGCGGGAGCCCCTCCAGATCCGCCCGGGCCTCCTGCGCCTCCTCCTCGGACAGCTCGGCCATGGCCCGGCAGGAGGTCAGCAGGCGGACGGTCCGCTCCAGCATCCG
Organism: Streptomyces sp. NPDC006687; assembly: GCF_040636215.1. Taxonomy (NCBI): domain Bacteria; kingdom Bacillati; phylum Actinomycetota; class Actinomycetes; order Kitasatosporales; family Streptomycetaceae; genus Streptomyces; species Streptomyces sp. NPDC006687. The sequence goes on from NZ_JBEYJJ010000019.1 coordinate 55,329, forward strand.
GGCCCGGGCCAGCTGCACCTCGGCGGGCCGCTCCCTGGCCTCCAGCAGGGACCGCAGGAAGGGCGCGAGGCAGCGCGGGAGCAGGAACAGCCCGTCCCGGTCCTGCCGGACGAGGCCCAGCCGGGCGAAGTCCTCCAGGGTGGACTGCGCCGCGGCCACGGAGCAGCCCGCGAGGGCGGAGGTGGTGTGCGAGTCGAGGATCCCGGCGGGGGCCAGCGGCAGCAGCCGCAGGGTGCGCTGGGCGGGCTGCGGGAGGGACTCGTACACCAACCGGAAGGCGCGGCCGAGGGGGCCGGAGGTGCCCGGGGACATCTCGTGCAGCTGCTTGGCCACGTCCGCGACGGCGGCCTTGGGGTGGGCGGCGAGCCAGCCGCCGGCCAGGGCCAGCGCGGCGGGCAGGGCCCCGCACTCCTCGGCGAGGTCCTCGGCGGCGTGCGGGTCGACGGTGATCCGGGTGTCCCCGATGATCCGGCCGAGCAGCTCGACGGCGGAGCCGGTGTCCAGCCCGCCGAGGGTGCAGGGGCGGACGTCGGGGATGCCGGTGAGCGGGCCCTCGGCCGTGACGACGACCAGGCACTCGGGGGTGTCGGGGAGCAGGGCGTCGACCTGGTGGGGGTCGGCCGCGTCGTCGAGGAGAAGGATCGCCCGCCGGTTCCTGAGGGTCTCGCGGAGGGCGGCGCTGAGGTCGTCCTCGACGGCGCCGGGCGGGGTCCGCTCCCCCAGGCCCTCCAGCAGGGTGCGGACGGCCCGCTCGGTTTCGAGGGGCTCGCCGCCGGGGGCGGTGAGCCGGACCCGGACCAGCCCGTCGGGGTAGTCGTCGGCGACCTCCCGTACGAAGGCTTCGGCGAGGGCGGTCCGGCCGGAGCCGGGGCGTCCCGCGACGAGCAGGACCCGCGCGCGGGGCGCCTTGGCCTTGCGGCCCGAGAGGGTGTCGAGTCCGGTCCGCGCGATGTCCTCGCGCAGCTCCTTCAGCTCACGCCGCCGCCCGACGATATCCGCCACGGATCCGCTCCTCTCCTGCCTTCGGGTTGCTGAGCGTAGTTCACGCAGAGCGACCAACCGTGGCGAGCGCGGCCCGTAGATCGCCCGATCGGATCAGCGGATACCCCTATTTTCAGATGTCCATGGCCGCGGCGTGGAACACCGCGGCCGGCGCGGCGGCGGTATCGCCCCGTAGCGGCGGCTATGCCTCGTACGGGCGGGCCGGCCAGGGGGCGTCGGCCGGGCGCAGGGCGTCCAGGCCGTCGCCCGCGAGGGCCGCCGTCAGGGCGAGGACGCCCGTCACCAGGGCCGCGTTGCCCAACTCACCGGCGAGCACGCCCCGTACCAGCTCCTCGCGCTCGACCCAGGCCAGCTGCATGTCGGCCTCCTCGGAGTCGGTCTCGGCGTACCGCTCCCCCTCCGCCTCGGCCACCTCGCGGGCCAGGAAGATCCGGACGGCCTCGTCGGAGCCGCCCGGGGAGGGGAAGAAGTCGGCGAGCACCCGCCACTGGGCCGCCTTGACGTGTGCCTCCTCGGCCAGCTCCCGCTGCGCCGCCCGCAGCGGGTTCTCCCCGGGGACGTCGAGCAGCCCGGCCGGCAGCTCCCACAGCCGGCGCCGCACCGGGTGGCGGTACTGGCTGAGCACCAGCACCCGCCCCTCCCCGTCCAGGGCGAGGACGCACACCGAACCGGGGTGCGCCTGGTAGTCCCGGCGGGCCACCGAGCCGTCGGGCATCCTCACCTGGTCCGAGTTCACCGCCGTCTTGGCGCCCTCGAAGGGCCGCCTGGACGCCACCGTCTCCCAGCTCTCCGCGGTGTCCCTGATGCCGGTACCGATGCCGATGCCCATGCCGATGTCCTCCACAACGCGCGACAGCCGGGGTACGGATCTTTCCGTACCCCGGCTGCCTACGTTACCGAGCGTCAGCCCTGCTGCTGGCGCTCCACCGCGGCCTTGACCAGGCCCGCGAAGAGCGGGTGCGGGCGGGTCGGGCGGGAGCGGAGCTCCGGGTGGGCCTGGGTGGCCACCAGGTAGGGGTGCACCTCGCGCGGGTACTCGACGTACTCGACGAGCTTGTTGTCCGGGGAGGTGCCGGAGAAGACCAGGCCGGCCTTCTTCTCCAGCTCGCCGCGGTAGGCGTTGTTCACCTCGTAGCGGTGGCGGTGGCGCTCGTCCACGTACGCCTGGTCGCCGTAGACCTCGCGCACGATGGAGCCCTCGGCGAGCTTCGCCGGGTACATGCCCAGGCGCATGGTGCCGCCCAGGTCGCCCGCGCCCTCGACGAAGGCCAGCTGCTCCTCCATGGTCGAGATGACCGGGTGCGGGGTGGAGGGCGCGAACTCGGTGGAGTTGGCGTCCTCGATGCCCGCGAGGTTGCGTGCGGCCTCGATGACCACGCACTGCAGGCCCAGGCACAGGCCCAGCAGCGGGATCTTGTTCTCACGGGCGTAGGTGATCGCGCCGACCTTGCCGTTCACACCGCGGTCGCCGAAGCCGCCGGGGACGCAGATCGCGTCCACGTCGGACAGCTGGGCGGCGGCGCCGGCCGGGGTCTTGCAGTCGTCGGAGGTGACCCACTTGATCTGGACGCGGGCCCGGTTGGCGAAGCCGCCGGCGCGCAGCGCCTCGGTCACCGACAGGTAGGCGTCGGGCAGGTCGATGTACTTGCCGACGAGCGCGACCTTGACCTCGTGGTCGGGGTTGTGGACCCGGTCCAGCAGGTCCTCCCACACCGTCCAGTCCACGTCGCGGAAGGGCAGGTCGAGCTTGCGGACGACGTAGGCGTCCAGGCCCTCGGTGTGCAGCACCTTCGGGATGTCGTAGATCGACTTGGCGTCGATCGCCGCGACCACGGCCGCCTCGTCCACGTCGCACATCAGCGAGATCTTGCGCTTGATGGAGGTGGGGACGTCGCGGTCGGCGCGCAGCACGATCGCGTCGGGCTGGATGCCGATGTTGCGCAGGGCGGCGACGGAGTGCTGGGTGGGCTTGGTCTTCAGCTCGCCGGAGGGGCCGATGTAGGGGAGCAGCGAGATGTGCACGACGAAGACGTTGTCGCGGCCGACCTCGTGGCGGACCTGGCGGACGGTCTCCAGGAACGGCAGCGACTCGATGTCGCCGACGGTGCCGCCGACCTCGGTGATGACGACGTCGACGTCGTCGGTCGCCATGCGGCGGATGCGGTGCTTGATCTCGTTGGTGATGTGCGGGATGACCTGCACGGTGTCACCGAGGTACTCGCCGCGCCGCTCCTTGGCGATGACCTGCGAGTAGACCTGGCCGGTGGTGACGTTGGCCGAGCCGTCGAGGTCGACGTCGAGGAAGCGCTCGTAGTGGCCGATGTCCAGGTCGGTCTCGGCGCCGTCGTTGGTGACGAACACCTCACCGTGCTGGAACGGGTTCATCGTGCCGGGGTCCACGTTGAGGTACGGGTCGAGCTTCTGCATCGTGACCCGCAGGCCCCGCGCCTTGAGCAGCGCACCCAGGCTGGAGGCGGTCAGGCCCTTCCCGAGGGACGAGGCGACACCCCCGGTGACGAAGATGTGCTTGGTCGTCATGGCTGTGCTGTTTCGGAAAGCAGCGGGCGGCATAGCCAAGAGGGGGCTCCCGTGGTCGCGAGGTGAGGTGCGTCCGGCGACTTCTCCCGTTGCCGGGGGTGCCGAAGCTGCGGTTTCGGGGCTCCTGATTCGCACAGGCAGACCACCGGTCCACGGGGTACCAGCCTATCAGCGCCCGGGACGGTCCGCCTCCGGGCTCGCTGCCCGGCGGCGAGGCCCGCGAGCTGGGCGGCCCGTCCCGCGGCCGCGTTCGTCCAGGTCACCCGTTCGGCCGAGTGACATTGTCCCCATACTTAAGGAGATCACTAGGGTGCGCTCATAGCGTGCTCGGATACCGCTGCACATCGCCGCCGAGCAGTCCGGCGAACGGCGTAACAACGCCGGTTCCGGCAATGTAGGACTCGACGCGGGGATCCCTGCGCACAGGAGACCGCGCGACAGCGCAATGCAAGCGCCCTACGGGGCGGACGTGGCCGTTCGACTGGAGAGCAACGTGTCCGGGCGCATCGAGGATTACGCACTGATCGGGGACATGCAGACCGCGGCGCTGGTCTGCAGGGACGGGGCGGTGGACTGGCTGTGCCTGCCACGCTTCGACTCCCACGCTGTCTTCGCGAGCCTTCTGGGCACCGATGAACACGGCTTCTGGCGCATCGGCCCCGCCTTCCCCGCGGGACAGGAGCCGCCACGGGCGGCCCGCCGCCGCTACCGCGGTGACTCGCTGGTGCTGGAGTCGGAGTGGGACACCCCGCGCGGGACCGTCCGCGTCATCGACTTCATGCCGCCCCGCGAGGGGCACGCACCGCAGCTCATCCGCATCGTCGAGGGCGTCAGCGGCCGCGTGCCGATGCGCTCGGCCCTGCGGATGCGCTTCAGCTACGGGCGGGTCGTGCCCTGGGTGCACAAGGTGGAGGGGCGCACGGTGGCCGTCGCGGGCCCCGACTCCGTCTGGCTCGACGCCGACGCGGACACCTACGGCAAGGACCTGACGACCTACTCCGACTTCACCGTCGCCCCGGGCGACCGGGTGGCCTTCACGATCAGCTGGCAGCCCTCGCACCTGGGCGCCCCGCAGGCCCCGGACGCCGAGGCGGCCCTGGAGGCCACGTCCGAGTTCTGGCGCGAGTGGGTCGACCTCTGCACGTACCACGGGCCCTACCGGGAAGCGGTGATCCGCTCCCTGATCACCCTCAAGGCCCTCACCTACGCCCCCACGGGCGGGATCGTCGCCGCGCCGACCACCTCCCTGCCGGAGGAGATCGGCGGGGTCCGCAACTGGGACTACCGCTACACCTGGCTGCGCGACGCCGCCATCACCCTCTCCTCGCTCCTGCGCACCGGCTACCGCGGCGAGGCCGCCGCCTGGCGGGACTGGCTGCTGCGCGCGGTCGCCGGCGACCCGGAGAACCTCCAGATCATGTACGGGATCGCCGGTGAGCGGGAGCTCGGCGAGACGGAGCTCGACTGGCTGCCGGGCTACGAGAACTCCTCCCCCGTGCGCGTCGGCAACGGCGCCGCCCACCAGCTCCAGCTCGACGTGTACGGCGAGGTCACCGAGGCCCTGCACCTGGGCCACATGACGGGACTGGCCCGCAACGACTACGCCTCGGTGCTCCAGCTGAAGCTGATCCGCTACCTGGAGACCCACTGGAACGAGCCGGACGAGGGCATCTGGGAGGTGCGCGGACCGCGCCGCCACTTCGTGCACTCGAAGGTGATGGCCTGGGTGGCGGTGGACCGCACGATCAAGCTGATCGAGAGCGGGGACGCGGACGGCCCGCTGGAGCGCTGGCGCGAGATGCGCGACCGGATCCACGCGGACGTGTGCGAGAAGGGCTACGACCCCGAGCGCAACACCTTCACCCAGTCCTACGGCTCCCAGGAGCTGGACGCCTCGCTGCTGCTGATCCCGCAGATGGGCTTCCTGCCGCCCGACGACAAGCGGGTCATCGGCACCATCGAGGCCATCCAGCGGGAGCTGTCGACCCCGGACGGGTTCATCCTGCGCTACCCGACGGCCGGCGAGGAGGCCGGCGTCGACGGGCTGGAGGGGGACGAGGGCGCCTTCCTCGCCTGCTCCTTCTGGATGGCCGACGACCTGGCGATGATCGGCCGGGTCGACGAGGCCCGCCGGCTCTTCGAGAAGCTGCTGTCGCTCCGCAACGACCTGGGGCTGCTGGCGGAGGAGTGGGACCCCAAGCTCCAGCGGCAGGTGGGCAACTTCCCGCAGGCGTTCAGCCACGTCCCGCTGATCGACACCGCGCTGCGGCTGACGGCGAGCGGGGCGTACGGGGGCTGACGGAACCGGGTGCCCGGGCGGCGGCCATGGGGGCGGCCGCCTAACCTGGAGGGGTCCCATGCCCTTCTGGGGAAAGGAGGGGCAGCCATGGCTCCCCTCTCGAAGGCGGGCACGGCGCTTGCCGCGCTCCGCGAGGACCTGGCGGGCGAGGTCTTCGCCCCGGAGGACCCCGGGTACGACGAGGCCCGCACCGTCTTCAACGCGATGGCCGACCGCAGGCCCGCGGTGATCGCCCAGTGCGAGAGCGTGCCGGACGTGGTCACGGCGGTGCGCTTCGCCCGGGACCTGGACCTGCCGGTGGCGGTGCGCGGCGGCGGGCACAGCGTGGCCGGGATGTCCCTGAACGACGGCGGGGTGGTCGTGGACCTGCGCCGGATGCACGAGGTCACCGTCCATCCGGCGGCGAAGGCCGTCCAGGTCGCGGGCGGGGCGACGATGAGCCACCTGGACCGGGCCTGCGAACCGTACGCGCTGGCCACCACCGGCGGCCGGGCCTCCACCACCGGCGTCGGCGGCTACGTCCTCGGCGGGGGCACGGGATGGCTGGACCGGACGTTCGGCCTGGCGGTGGACAACCTGCTGGGGGTGGAGCTCGTCACCGCCCAGGGCGAGCTGCTGGACGTCACGGCCGAGGACCACCCCGAGCTGTTCTGGGGGCTGCACGGCGGCGGCGGGAACTTCGGCATCGCCACCTCGCTGACGCTGCGGCTGCACGAGCTGCCCGCGCTGTCCATCGCGCTGGTCTTCTACCTGCCCGAGCGCGGGCCCGAGGTGATCCGCGCCTTCCGCGACGTCATCGAGTCCGGCCCGGACGAGGCCGGCGGCGGCGCCCTCTACGTGACCGGGCCGCCCGCGCCGTTCCTCCCGCCGCACCTGGTCGGCCGGCTGCTGGCCGGGGCCCTGCTGACGTACGCGGGGCCGGAGGGCGAACTGCGCAAGCTGGCCGACCCGCTGCTGGGGATCCCGCACGAGGCGCAGGTCGTGACGGCCATCCCGTACACCGAGCTCCAGTGCATGCTCGACGATCCGCCGGGCCTGCGGAACTACTGGTCGGCGGAGTACCTGACCGGCGCGCCCGACCCGTTCGTGGACGCGTTCTGCGCCCTGGCCGGCTCGATGCCGGTGCCGACCGGCACCCAGCACGTGCTGTGGCCGCAGGGCGGGGCGGTCGCCGCGGGCGGCGCGGACTACCCGGTGCCGTTCCGGGACGCGCCCTGGGCGGTGCACCCGTTCGGGATGTGGGAGGACCCCGCCGACGACGAGCGCGTGGTGCGGTGGGTGCGGGACGTCCGCGACGGCGTCCAGCCGTGGTCCACCGGCGCGGTGTACCTGAACTTCACCGGCGACGAGGGCGCGGACCGGGTGGTGGCGGGGCTGGGCGCCGACAACATGCGGAGGCTGGCGCGGCTGAAGCGGCAGTACGACCCGGACAACGTCTTCCGCTTCAACCACAACATCCCGCCGGTGTGAGGCCGGCGCCCGCCCGGCTCCGCGGGGGCTAGGTGAGGGCGGCGATCACCTCGCGGGCCGCGCGTGCGCCCTCGGTGGCGCCGCCCTCCATGAAGCCCTGGAAGTCGTAGCTGCAGTGCTCGCCCGCCAGGTGGACGTTGCCCTGCGCGGTGCCCTCGTACTTGGCGTAGCGGTGCAGGTAGCCGGTGGGCCAGTACGAGTAGGCGCCCAGGGAGTACGGGTTGCGGTGCCAGGCGGAGAGCTGGGCGCGGCCCGTCCAGACCGCCTTGGTGCCGGGGAAGAAGACGTCGACGCCGGTCAGGACGCGGGAGGCCAGGTCGCGGACGTAGGGATCGGACTCGGTGGCGAAGGGGCTGCCCGGGGTGAGCGCCCCGGCCAGGGAGCCGCCGCCGTACTGGAGCAGGATGCCCCCGTTGCCGGGCTGGACCTTGGTGGTGTCCCAGGTCTGCTGGACGGCGGAGTCGGTGAAGCAGTCGCCGGCGGAGACCCCGGGCCAGGGACCGGTGCCGCGCCAGGGGCGAGCGGTGAACTGCATGTTGAGCTTGGTGCAGTAGCCCATCCGGGCGTCGCGCAGCAGGTTGCGCATGAGCGGGTCGAAGCCGGCCTGCGAGGTGTCGAGTCGCTGGAGGACCGGCAGGGGCACGCACAGGACCGTGTGGTCGGCGGTGACGGTGCGCACCGCGCCGGAGTCGTCGAAGGTGAGGGTCTGGGTGCCGTCGGCGTTGGCGCGGACGGCGACCAGCGACCTGCCCATGACCAGCGTGCCGGGGTTCAGGGCGGCGGCGATGGCGTGCGGGAGGCGGTCGTTGCCGCCGGTGATGTGGTAGCGCTCGTTGGACAGGCCCCAGACGTTGAAGTTGCCGGGGTTGGGCTGGTAGCCCATCAGCAGGACCAGGGCCAGGGCGGACTGCGCCTGGGTGTCGGCGCCGTATTCGACGGCGTAGGCGACGTCCATGAACTGGCCGAGCCGGGAGGTGTGTCCGCCGGGGACGCGGGTCTCGATCCACTCGTAGAGGGTCATCTCGTCGAGGGCGGTGCCGGCGGGGGTGGTGGAGTTCCAGGAGACCTCGCCGGCTTCCTGGAGGTCGCGGTGGAGGGCCTGGTAGACGGCCTTGAAGTCCTCGTCGGCCTGGGTGCGGGAGTAGTAGGCGCCGTCGAAGTGGAGGACTTCCTCGGCTCCGTTGGGGCCTCCGCCGAGGAAGTCCTCCAGGGGCAGGCCGAAGCGGCGGCAGAGCTCCTGGATCTTCTTGTGGCTGGTGTCGATGAGCTCGCCGCCGATCTCGGAGGTCTGCCCGTACGCCCAGTGCTCGCGCTGGGTCCACATGCGGCCGCCGACCCGGTCCGGGTTGGCCTCGTAGAGGGTGCAGGGGATGCCGGCGTCCTGGAGGGTGAGGGCGGCGGTCAGGCCGGAGATCCCGGCGCCCACGACGGCGACGCGGGCGGGGCCGGAGGGTCTCTTGGCGGGGGCGGGCGCCGGGGCGGCGTGGGCGACGGCGGAGGAGGCGAGGGCGGTGCCGAGGCCGAGGGCGGCGGCCCGGCCGAGGAGTTCGCGGCGGGTGGAGCCGCGGACCTCGGCGACGGGCAGCCGCAGCCGCCGGGCGGCGGCGTGGTCGGCGGCGATCCGGTGCAGGGCGTGCATGAGCGGTGTGCGGGGCATGGCGGTGCCTCTCAGACGGTCGCGGCGGTCGGGTCGGTGTGGGTGGTGGGGGCCGTCTCGTCGGGGCGTTCCGCCGCGTCCTCCAGGACGATGCGGCCGATGATCTCGTAGCGTTCCGGGGCCTTGTACTTGAGCCAGAAGCCCAGGCCCAGGCCGCCGAGGAAGACGGCGCCGACGATCCAGGGGATCAGCTTGAAGAAGAGGGAGTCGGCGGCGGCTCCGGCCGCGGTCTGCATGTTGAGCACCAGCAGGACCACGACGGCGGTCATCCCGATCCCGCCGAGCAGCGGGGCGGTGAAGGTACGCAGCCAGTGCCGGTCCTCGGGGTGGTTCTTGCGGAAGTAGCCGATGACGGCGAAGGAGCACAGGGTCTGGACGATGAGGATCGCCATCGTGCCGAGGATCGCGAGCAGGGTGTAGAGGTGCAGGTAGGGGTCCTGGCCGCTGAGCCAGAACCCGGCGACCAGGGCGGTGGCGATGACGGTCTGCACGACGGAGGACAGGTACGGGGAGCCGTGCCGGGGGTGGGTGCGGCCGAGGGCGGGGTGCAGGAAGCCCTCGCGGCCGATGGCGTAGAGGTAGCGGGCGGCGCACTGGTGGAAGGCCATGCCGCAGGCGAAGGAGCCGGTGAGCAGCAGCCACTGGAAGGCGTCGACGGCCCAGGCGCCGATGAACTGGTGGGCGGGGGCGAAGAACAGGTCCAGGGGGCTGGCGGAGGCGGACAGCTCCACCGACTTCGCCAGGCCGTTGCCGGCGATGGTCATCCAGGAGACGTAGATGTAGAAGAGGCCGACGCCGACGACGGAGACGAGGGTGGCCCGGGGGATGACGCGCTTGGGGTCGCGGGACTCCTCCCCGTACATGGCGGTGGACTCGAAGCCGACCCAGGACCAGAAGGCGAAGAAGAGGCCGAGCCCGGCGGAGGTGCCGGTGAAGGCGTTCTTCGGGTTGACCGGCTCGACGGGGATCCCGTCGGGGCCGCCGCCGGCGAGCAGCACGGCCGTGGCCACCGCGAAGAGGACGGCGATCTCCGCGACGAGCATCACTCCGAGGGCCTTGGCGGTCAGGTTGATGTCGAAGTGGGCGAGGACGGCGGTGACGGCGAGCATCGCGGCCGCGTACAGGATCCAGGGCAGGTCGACGCCGAGCTGGTCGTGGACGGTGGTCTTGGCGAAGTAGGAGAAGACGCCGACGATGGAGGCTTCGAAGACGATGTAGGCGAGGACGGCGAGCATCCCGGAGGCCATGCCGGCGATCCGGCCGAGGCCGTGGGAGATGTACCCGTAGAAGGCGCCGGCGGCGGTGATCCGCTTGGCCATCGCGACGTAGCCGACGGAGAAGACGGTCAGGACGAGGGTGGCGAAGAGGTAGCCGGCGGGTGCGCCGGTGCCGTTGCCGAAGCCGACGGCGATGGGGAGGTTGCCGGTCATCGCGGTGATCGGCGCGGCGGTCGCGACGGCCATGAAGACGACGCCGACGAGGCCGACGGAGTTGGCCTTGAGACGCTGGACGGGGGGTGTGCCTCCGGGGGCGCCCTGGGATTCCGGGGAGGCGGGCGGAGGCGGGGCGGTGGGTCGGGTCATGGGGGTGTGCCTCGTTCCTGTCGGTGCCTGAGCGAGGCCGCCACTCTCCACCCGGGTGACGCACGCCACAATTGGCACGCAGTCCGATAATCTTTCGGCAGGGGCGACGAGTTGTCGGTCGGAGAAGGGGACATGCCGGACTACGTAACCACCCGGTGATGTCCTCGGAACACGTCGGCCGGTAGCGTCCCGCGATATGGACAACCAGGGCGGGATCACCGTTCAGCGGGCACTGGAGCTGCCCGGACTGCGCAGCGGGCTGCCGGAGGTGGTGGCCTGCGCCGACCGCCTCGGCCGGACCGTGCGCTGGGTGCACGCGGGCGAGGTGCCCAACATCGCGTCGCTGCTCAAGGGCGGCGAGCTGCTGCTGACCACCGGGCTGGGGCTGGGCACCCGCCCCGCCGAACAGCGGGCCTTCGTACGGCGCCTCGCGGACCGCGGGATCGCCGCGCTGGTCGTGGAGCTCGGCCCGCGTTTCACCCGGCTGCCGGCCACACTGGTGGAGACCGCCCGCACGGCCGGGCTGCCGCTGGTCCAGCTGCACCGGGAAGTCCCCTTCGTGACGGTGACGGAGGAGATCCACACCGAGATCGTCAACCACCACTACGCCCTGCTCCAGCGGGCCGAGGAGGTCCACCGGCGGTGTACGGAGGCCCTGTTGGGCGGCGGCGGGATCCCGCAGGTGCTGCGCATCCTGGCCGACTTCACCGCCAACCCGGTCTTCCTGGAGACCCCGGACGGCCAACTCCTGTACGCGGCCGGGCCGGTGGCCGGCGAGGCGGCGGCGGACCCGCTCCAGGTGTGGGAGGGGCTGCGGGGCCAGCGGGCGGCCGAGCCCCCGGCGAACGCGGTGGTGGTCGACGTGCCCGGCGGCGGCCACGGCACGGGCTCGGTACGGGCCCGGGTGGTGCTGGTCGGGGTGTCGGCGCCGCTGCTGCCGGTGCACCGGATGGCGGCCGAGCGGACGGCCGGGGTGCTGGCGGTGGTGCTGATGCAGGCCCGTCAGGAGGAGGAGCTGGCCGCGCGCGGCCGGGGCGACTTCCTGACGGACCTCGCGGAGGGGCGGATCACCGCCGAGGACGCCCCGGCGCAGGCGAGGGTGCTGGGCTTCCGCCCGGGGTCGGGGCCGCTGCTGCCGCTGGTGATGCGGCTGTCCTCGGACCTGGTCCCGGCCGGGAACTGGTCGGTGCTGGCCCGGGCGGTGCAGGAGGAGCTGTCCTCGGTCGGGGTCCCGGTGCTGCTGGGCGTCCGGCCGGTGGAGGGACGGGTGCCGCTGCTGGTGTCGCTGCGGGCGGAGTCGGAACGTACGGCGGTCGCCGACCGGGTCGCGGCGGCGCTGCGGGCCGGGGTGGACCGGGCGGGGCTGGACCGGCCGGGGGCGCCGCCGGTGGTGGTGGCCGGGGTCTCGGGCAACTGGGCGGCCGCCTCCGCCGGGCTGCGGCACGCCGCGGAGACGGCCACCGCCGCCCTCGGCCTGCCGGCCCGGCCCTGGTACGACGCGCGCCGCCTGGACATCGACCTGCTGCTGTGGCGGCTGCGGGAGCACCCGGACCTGGCGGCGTTCGTGGACCGGGCGATCGGGGCGCTGCGCACCCACGACGCCACGTCCCGGCCGCCGCTGCTGCCGACGCTGGAGACGTACCTGGCCCACGCGGGCCGCAAGGCGGAGACGGCCCGCGAGCTGCACCTGAACCGCCAGACCCTGTACAACCGCCTGGCCCGCATCTCGGAACTCCTGGGCGCGGACCTGGACGACCCGGAAACGGTCCTGTCCTTGAGCCTGGCCCTCCGGGCGAGGAGGCACGCTTCGGCGTCTTGATGCGGTGGGGCGGGGGCGCGGGCCCGCTATCTCCCCCTCGACCGTTTTCCCCCGGGCGGCAGCTGCCCACCCGCCTCCCCGGGTGCGGGACGGGGGTGGGGGGGGCGGGAGCCCGCCGGGCGGCGGTGGACGACTGGGCGGGGCCAGGCGCGACAGATCGCCACGCGCTTCTCTCGGCTCGGCGGCCGGCGGCCGGCGGCCGTCTGGGGGTGCTGGCTGCACGAAACGCCGAACAGAGCAGCGTCCGGGGGCGGGGGCGCAGCAGATCGCTACGTGCTGCTCCCGGGTCGGCGGCCGCAGGCCGTCTGGGGGCACTGGCTTGCAGGGGCTCAGGGGCGGTGGCGGGACATCAGTTCGTCGTAGACCGAGAGGATCTGGGCCACCGTGTCGTCCTCCGTCGGCCAGGTCGCCGCCTGGGCGCGGCCGGCGAGGGCGAGGGCGGCGCGGCGGTCCGGGGTGGCCAGGAGGGTGGTCACCGCGTCGGCCAGGGCGGCGGGGTCGCCGTACGGGACCAGCACCGCGGCGTCGCCGACGAGTTCCGGGATGCCGCCGACCTCCGTCGCCACCAGGGCGACCCCCGCCCGCAGGGCCTCCTGCGCCAGCAGGGAGCGGCCCTCCCAGCGGCTGGGGAGGACGGCGACGTCCGCGGCGGCCAGCAGGCGGTCGGCGTCGCGGCGGCGGCCCAGGAGGCGGACCGGGAGGTCCTCCTCGCGGATGCGGCGGGCGAGTTCGGGCCGCAGCGGCCCCTCCCCCGCGATCACCAGCAGCGGCGCCGGCTCCAGCACCCGCCACGCACGCGCCGCGTCCAGCAGGACGGAGTACCCGCGCCCGGCGACCAGGCTGCCGACGGCGATGACCAGCGGGCGTTCCACCACGCCCAGTTCCGCCCGGGTCTTGCCCGCGTCGGGTACCGCAGGCAGCCCCGGTACGGCGACCGCGGCGAGGCGGGCGTCCCGGGCTCCCCGGCGGCGTGCGAGGTCCACCTGGTCGGAGGAGGAGCCGAGCACCACCGCCGCGGCCCGCGCCACGTGCCGCTCCAGCAGGCGGCCCAGCCCCCCGAGGGGCCCCGCGTCCGGTGCGCTGCCGTGCCAGGTGACCACCAGCGGCGCCCGCCGGCCCCGGCCCCGCAGCGCCAGCGCGGCCCGCATCCCGGCGCGGACGCCGTGCGCGTGGACCACGTCGGCCCCCGCGCAGGCGGCCCGCAGGGCGCTCGCCGCGTCGGGGGTGAACTCCGCTCCGGCGCCGGTGAAGTCGTACTCCCCCTCGGCCGCGACGGGGGCGCACACGGTCACCCGTACCCCGCGCGCCGCGAGCCCCGTGGTGAGGGAGCGGACGTGCGCGCTGCTGCCCGCGCCCGCGCCGCCGAGGACCTGGACGGCGCGCAGCGCGGGCCGCCCGTACGGCAGGGCGGGCGGCGGCGGGGAAACCGGGGAGCTGCTCACGGGCGGTAGCTCCAGGGTGAGGAGTCAGAGACGTCGCCCAGGATGCCAGCCCGCACGCGCGTTCCGGGACCATACGGGTGCGGATCCGGTGTGCGATACCGCCGCGCGCCCCCCAGCCTCACCCACACGGGTGAACGCCGGCGGTCTCTCAGCCGTCCGCCCGGGCCGCCGCCAGCAGTTCCTCGGCGTGGGCGCGGGCCGTCTGGGAGTCCTCCTGGCCGGCCAGCATCCGCGACAGTTCCCGGATCCGGTCCTCGCCCTCCAGCACGGTGACACCCGACCGGGTGACCGATCCGTCGACGGTCTTCTCGACCAGCAGCTGCCGGTCCGCGAAGGCGGCCACCTGTGGCAGGTGGGTGACGACGACGACCTGGGCGGACTTCGCCAGCTTGGCCAGCCGCCGCCCGATCTCGACCGCCGCCTTGCCGCCGACGCCCGCGTCGACCTCGTCGAAGAGGTACGTGGGGACGGGGGTGGTGCCGGCGAAGACGACCTCGACGGCCAGCATGACCCGGGAGAGCTCGCCGCCGGAGGCGCCCTTGGCGATCGGCCGGGGCTGGGCTCCGGGGTGCGGGGCGAGCAGCAGCTCGACCTCGTCGGCGCCCGTGGGCCCGTAGGCCACGGGGCGGCCGCCCACCTCGACCCCGTCGGGGGCCTCGGTCTGGCGGATCTCGATGGTGACCCGCGCGTGCGGCATGGCCAGGGAGGCCAGCTCGGCGGTGACCGCGGAGGCGAACCGCTCGGCGGCCTCGGTACGGGCGTCGGTCAGGGCCTGGGCCAGCTGCGAGAGCTCGGCGAGCAGCGCGTCGCGCTCGGCGGTCAGTTCCCCGATCCGGTCGTCGTCGCCTTCGAGCTCCAGCAGCCGCGCCGAGCCCGTGCGGGCCCACTCCAGGACGGAGTCGACGGAGTCCCCGTACTTGCGGGTCAGCTGGGTCAGCGCCGCCCGCCGCTCCTCGACGGCGGCCAGCCGCAGCGGGTCGGCGTCCAGGTCACCGGCGTACCCGGCCAGCTCGCCGGCCACGTCGCCGAGCAGGATGCCCAGTTCCGCGATCCGGTCCGCGAGCGCGCCGAGCACCGGATCGTGGGCGCGTACGGATTCCAGGGCGCGGTGCGCTCCGGCGACGAGGGTGTTGGCGTCCACGCCCTCGGGGTCCTCGACGTCGCCCGCGAGGGCGGCGTGCGCGGCCTGCGCGGCGGAGGCCAGGGCCTCGGCGTGCCCGAGCCGTTCGGCCTCGGCCGCCAGCTCCGCGTCCTCGCCGGGCAGGGGTTCGACGGCGGCGACCTCGTCCAGGCCGAAGCGCAGCAGGTCGGCTTCCTGGGCCCGTTCCCGGGCGCGGGTGGTGATCGTGTCGAGTTCGGCGGCGACGGCCCGCAGCCGCCGGTAGGCACCGGCGTACTTCTCCAGCGGGACGGCGACGGCGTCCCCGGCGTACCGGTCGAGGGCCTGGCGCTGGCGGGCGGGCCGCAGCAGGCCCTGCTGGTCGGTCTGCCCGTGGACGGCGACCAGGTCGTCGGCGAGCTCGGAGAGCAGGCCGACGGGGACCGAGCGGCCGCCGACGTGGGCGCGCGAGCGACCCTCGGCGGACACGGTCCGGCTGATCAGCAGGGCGCCGTCGTCGAGCTCGGCCCCCGCCTCCTCGGCCCGTACGGCGGCGGCCGCGTCCGGGCGCAGGACGACCCGGCCCTCGACCACCGCCGCCTTGGCCCCGATCCGTACCAGGGCGGGGTCCGCCCGGCCGCCGAGCAGCAGCCCGAGGCTGGTGACGACCATGGTCTTGCCCGCGCCGGTCTCACCGGTCACCGCGGTGAAACCGGGCGACAGCTCGACCACCGCGTCGTCGATGACCCCGAGTGACCGTATCCGCATCTCCTCAAGCACGGGACGACCATACCGAGGTTTCGCGGGTGCCATGTGACCTCACCCGCCCGGAGTCTTCCGAACGGGTGTTCTCATAAGGCGTCCGCGGCGGCCCTCAGTGCGGTGCGCCACGCCAACCCGACACCGGCAGCGCGAACTTCGCCACCAGCCGGTCGGTGAAGGACGCGTGGTGCAGCCGGGCGAGCCGCACCGGCACCGTGCCGCGGCGGACCTCCACCCGCGCCCCGGCGGGCAGCTCCAGCATCCGCCGGCCGTCGCACCACAGCGCCCCGTGCGGGGTCCCCGTCTGCACCTCCACCGCCAGCACCGAGTCCGGCGAGGTGACCAGCGGCTTCGCGAACAGGGCGTGCGCGCTGATCGGCACCATCAGCAGCGCCTCCACCTCCGGCCACACCACCGGACCGCCCGCGGAGAAGGCGTACGCCGTCGAGCCGGTCGGCGTCGCGCAGACGATGCCGTCGCAGCCGAAGCCGGTCACCGGGCGCCCGTCGATCTCCAGAACCACCTCCAGCATCCGCTCGGCGGACACCTTCTGCACGGCCGCCTCGTTCAGCGCCCAGTCCCGGTGGACCACGTCACCGTTGGTCCGTACGAGGACGTCGAGGGTCATCCGCTCCTCGACCTCGTACGCCCGGCGCACCACCCGGTCCACGACCCGGTCGAGGTCGTCGCGCTCGGCCTCGGCGAGGAAGCCCACCCGGCCCAGGTTGACGCCCAGCATCGGCACCCCCGACCCGCGCGCGAACTCCGCCCCGCGCAGCAGGGTCCCGTCCCCGCCCAGCACGATCAGCAGCTCGCACCCGGCCAGCACCTCGGGCGTGCACTCCCCGACGAGCTCCACCTCGGGCGGCAGCGGCAGGTCCCGCGCCTCCTGCTCCAGGACCCGCACCCCCAGCCCGGACTTCAGCAGCCCGAGCACCACCAGCTCGGCGCTGCGTATGGCCGCGGGCCGGCCGGTGTGGGCGACGAGGAACACGGTGCGCGGCCCCTCCGGACCCGCCGCCCCCACGGCACCCGCTGACGCTGAAGATGACGCTGACGAATCTGTCACTGAGGCCCCTCCGCCACTGCACGGTCGACATCCCCCGGGTCGAGTGCCGGTGCCCCCGCCCGAAGCCACAGAAAGTACTCGACGTTCCCCGACGGCCCCGGCAGCGGACTCGCGGTGACCCCCAGCACGCCCAGGCCCAGCTTCCACGCCTGCGCGGCGACCTCCCGCACGGCCTCGGCCCGCAGCTCGGGGCTGCGCACCACACCGCCGCTGCCGAGCCGCTCCTTGCCCACCTCGAACTGCGGCTTGACCATCAGCACCAGATCGGCGCCCGGGGCCGTGCACCGCACCAGGGCGGGCAGCACCAGGCCGATGGAGATGAAGGACAGGTCGCCGACGACGAGGTCCACCGGGACGCCGTCGATCAGTTCGACGGTCAGCTCGCGCACGTTGGTGCGGTCCTTGACGGTCACCCGCTCGTCGCTCTGCAGCGACCAGGCCAGCTGCCCGTAGCCGACGTCCACGGCGACGACGTGGGCCACGCCCGCGCGCAGCAGCACATCGGTGAACCCGCCGGTCGAGGCACCCGCGTCGAGCGCCCGGCGGCCCTCGACGGCCAGCCCCAGGGGCCGGAAGGCGGCGAGCGCGCCGGCCAGCTTGTGGCCGCCCCGCGAGACGTAGTCGGGGTCGCTGTCGTCCTTGAGGACGACGAGGGCCGCGCTGGTCTCCACCTGGGTGGCCGGCTTGGTCGCGGTGGTGCCGCCCACGGTCACCCGGCCCGCGGCGATCAGCTGGGCCGCGTGTTCCCGCGAGCGGGCCATGCTGCGGCGTACCAGTTCGGCGTCCAGGCGGCGACGCGCCACTCCTGCCACGTTCGGTTCAGCTCCTGTTTTCGTACGGTGCGGGGACGGGGTGTGCGTCCAGCGCGGTCAGCGCCTCGCGCAGTCCCCGGTGTACATCCTCGTACACCTCGGCGTGCCCGTCCGCCGTCAGGTGGTCCGCGTCCGCGAGCCGTTCCAGGTGCGCGTCCACCCCGGGGTGGCCGGTGGGGGTGCGTACGAGGCCCAGCGGGGCGGGCCCGGCGGGCTCCCCGGCCCCGGCGCCGGGCTCCGTCACCGGCTCCTGGGGGAGGTCCGGAACGCTGCCGGACTCGTCGTCGGTCATGCCCTGACGCTACCCCGAAGCACCCCGGCCGCGGCGCGCGGCTCTGCGGTACGGTCGGAGCACCATGGCTACCATCCAGGAGTGCCGCGCCGCACTCGACCGACTCTCCGACAACCTCGCCGGGGCCGACGGCGAGGTGCGCGGCGCCGCCGCCCTCGACCGGTCCCTGAGCTGCCACATCACCGACCTCGACGTGACCTTCACCGGGCGCCTCGACGGCGGCCGGATCCGGGTGGACTCCCTCACCCCCGGCCCGCCCCGCGACAAGGCCGAGATCCGCCTGGCGATGTCGGGGGACGATCTGCTCGCGCTGGTCGACGGGCGGCTGAAGTTCGCCAAGGCGTGGGCCTCGGGCCGGGTCCGCCTGGAGGCCGGCTTCCGCGACCTCCTGCGCCTCAAGAGCCTGCTCTAGAGGCGCCGCCCCGCCCTGGGGAAAGCGCCGCCGTACGGGCCCTGCGGGCGGCCGGGACCACCAGCGGCGTCCCCGTCTCCGGGTCGTCGATGACCCGGCAGGGCACCCCGAACACCTCCTCCACCAGAGCGGCGGTGACCACCTCGGCCGGGGGTCCCTCGGCGACCACGACCCCGCCGCGCAGGGCGATCAGGTGCGTGGCGTAACGGGCCGCCTGGTTGAGGTCGTGCAGCACCGCCACCAGGGTCCGCCCCTGCTCCTCGTGGAGCTGGGCGCACAGGTCCAGGACCTCCAGCTGGTGCTGGATGTCCAGGTAGGTGGTCGGTTCGTCCAGCAGCAGCAACGGCGTCTGCTGGGCCAGCGCCATCGCGATCCACACCCGCTGGCGCTGCCCGCCCGACAGCTCGTCCACGGCCCGGTCGGCCAGTTCGGCCACCCCGGTGGAGGCCATCGACTCCAGCACGATCCGCTCGTCCCGCGCCGACCACTGCCGCAGCAGCCCCTGGTGCGGGTACCGGCCGCGGGCGACCAGATCGGCGACGGTGATCCCGTCGGGCGCGACCGAGGACTGCGGGAGCAGCCCCAGCGTCCGGGCCACCTGCTTGGCGGGCGTGGAGGTGATGGCCCGCCCGTCCAGCAGCACCTGCCCGGCGGTGGGCCTGAGCATCCGCGCCAGGGCCCGCAGCAGGGTGGACTTGCCGCAGGCGTTGGGTCCGACGATGACGGTGAACGAATGGTCGGGGATCTCCACCGAAAGGTTCTCGGCGATGACCCGCTGGTCGTAGCCGAGGGTGACGTTCTGCGCGGTCAGCCGCTGCACCTGAGTACTCCTCGTATCCGTCATATCCGGCCCGCCCTGCGCTCCATGACGAGCAGCCAGAGCAGGTACACCCCGCCGACCAGCCCGGTGACCACGCCCACCGGCAGCTGGTCCGCGCCGAAGGCCCGCTGCGAGGCCAGGTCGGAGGCCAGCAGCAGGACGCTGCCCATCAGCGCCCCGGTCAGCAGGTTCGACCCGGGCGAGCGGGTCAGCCGCCGGGCCAGCTGCGGCGCGGCCAGCGCCACGAAGCTGATCGGCCCGGCCGCCGCCGCGGCCGCCGTGGTCAGCAGCACCGCCGCCAGCATGAGCAGCATCCGCGTCCGCTCCACCGGGACGCCCAGGGCGTACGCGGCGTCGTCGCCCATCTCGATCACCCGCAGGGCCCGGCTCTGCCCGAGGACCAGCGGGAACAGCACCGCGCAGGTGATCAGCAGCGGCCACACCTGCGCCCAGTCCCGCCCGGCCAGCGACCCGGTCAGCCAGACCATCGCCCGGGTCGCCTCGACGAGCTCGGCCTTGGCGATCAGGTACTGGATGACGGCGACGAGCACGGCCGAGGCCCCGATGCCGACCAGCACCAGCCGGTAGCCGTGGATGCCCTTCTTGTACGCCAGGAGGTACACCACGGCCCCCGTCAGCACACCGCCGGCGACCGCGCCCAGCGCGACCTCGGCCGCCCCGCCCTTGAACAGGGTGATGACGACGAGGGCGCCGACCGCCGAGCCGTAGCCGAATCCGAGCAGGTCGGGCGAGCCGAGCGGATTGCGCGAGACGGACTGGAAGACCGCCCCGGACATCCCGAGGGCCGCGCCGACCAGGATCGCGACCAGGACCCGCGGCAGCCGCAGGTCGTTGACGATGAAGTCGTCGGCGGGGGTGCCGTCGCCGAGCAGGGTCCGTACGACGTCCCCGGGCGCGATGGCGAAGTCGCCGGTGCCGATGAGGACGACGGCCAGGACCAGCGTCGCGGCGAGCAGCAGCAGCCCGGCGAGCAGGGCGCGCGGCTCGACGCGCAGCGAGGTGGCGGCCGGGCCGCGCAGGGGGCGCGGCCGGGCGGCCTTGCGGTTCCGCAGGTCGCTCACAGCTGGGCCATCCTCGTGCGCCGGACCAGGAAGATGAAGACGGGGCCGCCGATGAGGGCGGTGACGATGCCGGCCTGGAGCTCGCCGGGGCGGGTGACGACCCGTCCGATCACATCGGCGCCGAGCAGCAGCACGGGCGACAGGACGGCCGAGTACGCGAGCACCCAGCGCATGTCGGGCCCGGTGACCAGACGCGCGAGGTGCGGAACCATCAGCCCCACGAAGACGATCGGCCCGCAGGCGGCCGTCGCGGCCCCGCACAGCAGGGTGATGGCCACCATGGCGGCGATCCGGGTCCGCGTCAGGTGCGCGCCCAGCGCCCGGGCGGTGTCGTCGCCCATGGCCAGCGCGTTGAGCGGCCGGCCCAGCGCCAGCGCCAGCAGGGCGCCGGCCAGCAGGAAGGGGGCGACCTGGCGGACGGTGTCCATGGTGGCCGAGGCCAGTGAACCCACCGTCCAGAAGCGGAGCTTGCCCAGGGCCTGGCTGTCCAGCAGCTGGACGGCGTTGATGTAGCCGACGAGCGCGGCGCTGGCCGCCGTACCGGCGAGCGCGAGGCGCACGGGGGTGGCGCTGCGGCTGCCGCCGAGCACGTAGACGACGACGGAGACGACCGCGGCGCCGAGGAAGGCCCACCAGACGTACTCGCTCAGCGTGCTCGCCCCGAGGAAGCTGATGGCGGAGACCACGGCGGCCGCGGCGCCGGCGTTGACGCCGAGGATGCCGGGCTCGGCCAGCGGGTTGCGGGTCAGGGCCTGCATCACCGCGCCGGACAGGCCGAGTCCGAGCCCGGCCATCACCCCCAGGACGGTCCGCGGGACCCGCAGGTCCCGTACGACCACGTCGTTGGTGGTGCCGCTGTAGTGGAACAGGCCGTGCCAGACGTCCCCGAGGGGCATGGCCTTGGCGCCGACGGCAATGCTCGCCACCAGCACCACGGCCAGGACGGCGAGGGCGATCAGCAGTCCGGCGGTGCGTCTGCCGTGGCCGGGACGGGCCACGGCGGGCGGCGGCGCGTACCGCTCTGTTTCGGGGGGACTCTCAGCCAACACGAAAGTTAGGTTAGCCTACCCTGCGCCTGGATTGATCCCCGAACAGCTGACCGCCCCGCTCCTCACAGCCCCAGCGCGGCCAGCGCCTTGTCCACGTCATGGCCGTAGACCCCGTCCCGGGCCTGCGACCACGCCGCCGCGCACAACGCCCGCAGCCCGTCGAGCGGATCGGCCTTCCCCTCCGTCTCCGCGAGCCGGGTCAGCTCCAGCCCCGAGCCCGCGTGCGCCGCGCTCCAGCCGCCGCACCGCCACGCCCCCTGGCGCGGCTCCGGCTCCGGCTGCCCGGTCAGCAGCCCGCGCAGGTCCCGGTCCACATAGGTGGGCCGGTGCCGGGGCTCGGCCCGCAGCAGCTGCTCCGCGTCGGTCACCCCGGTCAGCACCAGCAGGGAGTCCACCTCCCCGTTGAACGCGCCCTCGATATCGGTGTCCAGCCGGTCCCCGACGACCAGCGGCCGCTCGGCGCCGGTCCGCAGCACCGTCTCCCGGTGCATCGGCGGCAGCGGCTTCCCGGCCACCTGCGGATCCGCACCCGTCGCGATCCGGACGACCTCCACGGCCGCCCCGTTGCCGGGGGCGATCCCGCGCGCGCCCGGGATCGTCAGGTCCGTGTTCGACGCGTACCAGGGCACCCCGCGGTTGATCGCGTACGCGGCCTCCGCGAAACGCCCCCACGCCAGGTCGGGCCCGCCGTAGCCCTGCACCACCGCCGCGAGCCCCTCCTCGTCGGCGGACTCCACCGGCACCAGCCCGCGCTCGCGCAGCGCGACCCGCAGCCCATCCCCGCCGATCACCAGCACCTTCGACCCCGGCTCCACCTGCTCCGCGATCAGCCGCGCCACCGCCTGTGCCGAGGTGATCACCTCAGCCGCCTCGGTCGGGATCCCCAGCTCGCCCAGGTGCTCCGCGACCGCCTCCGGGGTCCGCAGCGCGTTGTTGGTGACGTACGCCAGGTGCATCCCGCCTTCCCGGGCCGCGGCCAGGGACTCCACCGCGTGCGCGATGGCGTGCCCGCCCGCGTACACCACCCCGTCCAGGTCCAGCAGGGCCGTGTCGTACGCCTGGTGCAGACTCCGCTCACTGCCCGCGGGACTGGTCCTGCTCTGCCGGGTCATCTGGCCGCTCCTCAATAACCGTTCTCAAAACGCTCAGGACTCTTGAGCCGCTTCACTTCTTACGATCGAGCTTGTCCGAGTTTGCACTAGGCCGCCGCTCCCCCGCCCATCCCGTATCCCGAGACGGGTCTTACCATGCAGCAATGACCACACCTGGCAACGCGGAGCACGGGCTGCGCCTGACCCCCTTCCATGGACTGCGATACGTCCCGGAACGCGTCGGCAGCCTCTCGGCGGTGACCTCGCCGCCGTACGACGTGGTCGTACGACCCGACGGAGTCGACTACCTCGAATCCGCCGACCCGCACAACATCGTCCGGCTCATCCTGCCCCAGGCCGACACCCCCGCGGCACGCAACGAGCAGGCCGCCCGGACCCTGAGCGACTGGCTCGCCCAGGGCATCCTCAGCGCCGACCCGCAGCCCGCGCTCTACGTCTACGAGCAGCGCAAGCCGGGTCTCGTGCAACGCGGCATCATCGGCGCCCTCGCCCTGTCCGGCCGCGACGCCGGCATCGTCCTGCCCCACGAGGACGTGATGCCGGACGTGGTCACCGACCGCGCCGGTCTGATGCGCGCCACCTCCGCCAATCTCGAACCCCTCCTCCTCACCTACCGTGGCGACGGCCCGGGCGCCGGCGCGGACGCGGTCGTCGAGGCCACCACGGGCCGCGAGCCGCTGCTGTCCACGGTCACCGAGGACGGGTTCCGCCACCGCCTCTGGGCCGTCACCGACCCCGCCGAACTGGCCGTCGTCACCGCCGACCTGGCCCGCCACCAGGCCCTCATCGCCGACGGCCACCACCGCTGGGCCACGTACCTGCGCCTCCAGGAGGAGCACGGCTCGCCGACCCCCTGGGACTTCGGCCTCGTCCTCCTCGTGGACACCGCCCGCTACCCGCTCCAGGTCCGCGCCATCCACCGGATGCTGCGCCGCCTGCCCCTCGCCGAGGCCCTGGCCACGGCCGCGGGTTCCTTCCGGGTGCGCCCGGTGGACGGCCCGCTGCCGCTGGCCCTGGAGGCCCTCGCGGACGCCTCGGAACGCGGCAACGCCTTCCTCCTCGCCGGTGACGGCACCTTCCACCTGGTCACCGACCCGGATCCGGAGCTGATCGAGCGCACCGTCCGCCACGACCGCCCCGAGGCGTGGCGCCGGCTGGACGCGACCGTGCTGCACGCCTCCCTGCTGGACACCCTGTGGCAGGTCCCGGACGCCCCGGACCACATCGCGTACATCCACGATGCGGCGGCCACCGTCGCGATGGCCGAACGCCACGGCGGCACGGCCGTACTGCTGCACCCCGTCCGCGAGGAGGTCGTCCGCGACCTGGCCCGCCAGGGCGTGACGATGCCCCGCAAGTCCACCTCCTTCGGCCCGAAGCCGGCCACCGGCCTGGTCCTGCGCAGCGTGGGCTGACCACTCCTCCCCGGACATGCGAAAGGGCGGCACCCCCGAGGGGGCGCCGCCCTTTCGCGTCACGGCATCAGGTCCGGTCAGGTCCTGTCGCGGGTCTGCCGCTCGTCGTCCTCGACCAGCACGATCTCGTCGGTGACGTCCACGTCGGCGTCCGGACCGTCGACGGGCTCGTACTCCTCGTCGTCCTCGTCGTAGTACTCGGTCTGGTCGGCGGCGCGCTCGGCGGCGGCCACCTCGGCCGAGTCCGCCTCGTCCTCGTCGTCGAAGTCCTCGACGTCCGCGTCGTCCTCCAGCACGGCGGCGTCCACGAACTCCACGCCGTCGATCTCGGCGAGACGGTCGGAGGCGTCCGTGGCCCCGTCCTTGTCGGCCTCGAGGGTCTTGGCGAACCACTCGCGCGCCTCGTCCTCACGGCCGGCGGCCAGGAGGGCGTCCGCGTAGGCGTACCGCAGACGGGCGGTCCAGGGCTGCACGGAGTTGGAGGCCAGCTCCGGGCTCTGGAGGGTCACGATGGCGGCGTCGAGCTCACCCATGTCCCGACGGGCACCGGCGGCGACGAGACGCATCTCGACCTGTCCGGCCTTGTCCAGCTTCTGCACCTCGGGCTCGCCGGCCATGGCCAGCGCCCGCTCGGGACGGCCGAGGCCGCGCTCGCAGTCGGCCATGACGGGCCACAGCTCGACGGAACCGGTCATGCGCTTGGCGGCACGGAACTCGGCGAGCGCCTCGCTGTACTTCTGCGTCGCGTACGCGGCGAAGCCGGCGGCCTCACGCACGGCGGCGACGCGGGAGGCCAGCCGCAGGGCGATGCGGGCGTACGCGTACGCCTGCTCGGGGTCGTCGTCGATCAGCCGGGCGACCATGACGAGGTTGCGCGAGACCTCCTCGGCCAGGCCCTTGGGCAGGCTCAGGAGCTCCTGGCGGACATCGGCGTCGATCTCGTGGCCGGTGACGTCGTCGTCGATCGGAAGCCGCTTGACCGGGTCCCGGTCGCGGTCGGCACGGAACTCCCGGCCGCCGCCACGCTCGTCACGGCCACCACGGAAACCACCGCGGTCATCGCGGCCGCCACGGAAGCCACCACGCTCACCGCCCCGGTCATCCCGGCGCGGGTACGACGGACGGTCCCCGCCACGGTCGCCCCGGTCATCACGGCGCGGGTACGACGGACGCTCGCCACCACGGTCGCCCCGGTCGTCACGACGGGGGTACGAGGGGCGGTCGCCGCCACGGTCGTCACGACCGCCACGGAACCCACCGCGCTCGTCATCACGACGCGGGTAGGAGGGGCGGCCGCCACGGTCGTCATCCCGGCGCTGGTACGACGGACGCTCGCCACCGCGGTCGTCACGACGCGGGTAGGAGGGGCGGTCGCCGCCACGGTCGTCACGACCGCCACGGAACCCACCACGCTCGTCATCACGACGCTGGTACGACGGACGGCCGCCACGGTCGTCATCCCGGCGCGGGTAGGACGGACGATCACCCCGGTCATCACGACGGAAGGACGGACGGTCCCCGCCACGGTCATCACGACGCGGGTAGGACGGACGGTCGCCACGGTCATCGCGACGGAAGGACGGACGGTCCCCGCCACGGTCGTCACGACGCGGGTAGGAGGGGCGGTCGCCGCCACGGTCGTCACGACCGCCACGGAACCCACCACGGTCGTCATCACGACGCTGGTACGACGGACGCTCGCCACCGCGGTCATCACGACGCGGGTACGAGGGACGGTCACCCCGGTCGTCACGACGGAAGGACGGACGGTCCCCGCCACGGTCGTCACGACGCGGGTAGGAGGGGCGGTCACCGCCACGGTCGTCTCGACCACCACGGAACCCACCACGCTCGTCATCACGACGCGGGGAGAACGGACGGTCGCCACCGCGGTCGTCACGACGCGGGTAGGACGGACGGTCGCCGCCGCGGTCGTCACGGCGGAAGCCGCCACCGGCGGGACGACCACCACGGTCGTCTTCACGACGCGGGAACGACGGACGGTCCCCGCCACGGTCATCACGGCGGAAGCCGCCACCGGCGGGACGACCACCACGGTCGTCCTCTCGACGCGGGTACGACGGACGCTCGCCACCGCGGTCGTCACGGCGGAAGCCACCGCCGGCAGGACGGCCACCGCTCGCGGGACGGCCGCCACGGTCGTCACGGCGGAAGCCGCCACCGGCGGGGCGACCACCACTGCGGTCGTCGCGGCGGAAGCCGCCACGGTCACCGCCACGGTCGTCACGGCCCCCGCGGTAGCCGCCCCTGTCACCGCCGTCGTTGCGACGAGGCTCGCGCTCCGGACGATCGTCGGGAGAGTTGGACATGGGTGTAGCTCCTGTCTTCGGGGTACCGCTAGTCATTCTCGCGCAACCAGCCCGTGGCCGCGCTTCGGCGTAAAAGAGGTGTAAAACAAAAGGACCCTTGGTCCTCAGCTGAACGCTGAGGACCAAGGGTCCTTTGAAAGATTGTTCGGCGGCGTCCTACTCTCCCACAGGGTCCCCCCTGCAGTACCATCGGCGCTGAAAGGCTTAGCTTCCGGGTTCGGAATGTAACCGGGC